>DHWI01000045.1:1367-9578 GCA_002413095.1 Thermoleophilia bacterium UBA5186 | reverse complement strand
GACGCGTACGCCACCGAGCACAACGTCCAGAACCCGCCGCTCGAGTAGCAGCGCGCGTCAGTCCGGGTCGGCAGCCATGAAGAAGGCCGCGAACGAGCCCGCCACGCCCGTGACCACGACGAGTGCCCACAGCTCGAGGAACACGTCGACGACACGGCCCGCCCCCGTGAGCGGATTGCTGATCTGCGACGACACCGTGAGGAGCTGAACGGTCGAGAAGAAGAGGGCGTCGCCGACGTTGTGGATGTCGCCGTGCGCGTGCCGCTCGAACGCGTAGGTCAGGACCGTCCCTACGAGGTCGACGACGAGCGTCAGCACCAGCGCGACAAGGAGCCGGGCGACGAGCCGCCGGTGATGCGGCTTCCACGCAAACAGGCGCTGGAGCTCCTCGCGGATCATCGCCACAGTTTCACCCGGCTCCCGGACGGT
This sequence comes from Thermoleophilia bacterium UBA5186, assembly GCA_002413095.1. Taxonomy (GTDB): domain Bacteria; phylum Actinomycetota; class Thermoleophilia; order Gaiellales; family Gaiellaceae; genus UBA5186. The sequence continues at coordinate 9,149 of DHWI01000045.1, read as the reverse complement.
TTAGCGTCGGCCTGCGCCTGGCACAAAGGGGCACCGATTCGACAAAGGAGAGTCGAGATGCCGCAGAAAGCGTGGAGCGCCAAGCGCGAACGGCAGTACGAGCACATCGAGGAAGGGCTCGAGAAGAAGGGCACGCCGAAGAAGAAGGCCAAGGAGATCGCCGCGCGCACCGTCAACAAGACGCGCGCGCAGACCGGGGAGGCGAAGGAGTCGTCGAAGCTGTCCCGGAAGGACATGTCCCCGAGCCGCCGCGGCGGCCTCCGATCGGGGACGAACCGGCCCAAGGGCCGCACCAAGGAGCAGCTCTACAACGAGGCCAAGCGGATGGGTATCGCCGGACGCTCGAAGATGAGCAAGCAGCAGCTCCAGCGCGCTGTCGACCGGCGCAAGTAGGCCTAGACATAACCGCCGTGGCTATGCTCGCGGCGTGGAGCCGAAGACCCTCGACCACGTTGCTCTTTGGGTCGCAGACCGCGACCCGATCACCGATTTCGCCGTCCAGCGGCTCGGCATGCACGTCGTTGACCAGACGGATGCGTTCACGCTCGTCGGGTCCGACGCACGCCGGGGGAAGCTGACGCTCTTCACGGCGGAGGGTCCTCGCGAGCGCGGGTTGCTTAAGCACGTAGCGCTGCGAGTGTCGAGCCTCGAGGACGCGCTCGGCGACCTCGAGGGCGTCGAGGTGGAGCAGCCGCGCGAAGGCGAGGCGTACTTCGACGTGGCAGAGGGGCTGCGGCTGGGGCTCGTCGAGGCGCCGACCGACGTCGAGTACGACCTCGATCACGCCGCGCTCTTCTCGGCGACCCCGGAGGATACGGCTCGCGCGTACGAGCAGCTGGGCTTTCGCCTGGCCGCACCAAGCGCGTCCGGCGCGCCTCGCGTCGAGGTCGGGGCCGCGCACGTCGAGTTTCATCCCGGCGAGCCGGGCGACCCTGAGAAGCCGCTGCTGAACCATCTCGCCGTTCTCGTCGACTCAGCCGACCAGCACATCGCCGAGGCCAACGAGCTCGGGATCGAGATCGACAACGTGGTCGACGCCGCAAATACCCTTGCGGTCTTCGTGTGGGGCCCCGAGCGCGTTCGCGTCGAGTACGTCGAGCACAAGCCGACTTTCAGCCTCACCTAGCTCTGTGCTCACCATCGCCGGCGCTGGGATGGCGGGCCTCGCCGCGGCCGCCCGCGCACGCGAGCTGGGGCTCGAGGTGCGGCTGCTGGAGAAAGGGAACCGCATCGGGGGCTCGATGCTGCTCTCGAGCTGCGTGATCTGGCGCTACCAGACGCTGGAGGACTTCCGCGAAGAGTGTCCCGGCGGGGATCCCGCACTCCAGCAGCAGGTGATCGAGCAGCTGGACGACGCGCTGGCGTGGGTGCGCTCCCTCGGGGCCCCGGTTGTGTGGGAGGAGACCGGCAACCCGCGCACTGTCGGGCTGCGCTTGGATCCACCCGGGCTCGCCGAGGCGCTGCTTCGCGCCGCGGGCGTCGAGTCGCAGCTGGGGCCGGCCGAGCTTCCCGACGGGCCGCTGCTCCTCGCGACCGGCGGCTTCCAGGGCAACGCGGCGCTGGTCGAGCGCCACGTGCGTCCGGCGGCGCCGCTCAGGCTGCGGGCCAACCCATGGAGCGTCGGCGACGGCCTCGAGCTCGCGCTCGCGCGCGACGCGGACGTCTCGGCCGGCCTGGACGAGTTCTACGGGCGCAACATGGCCGATGTCGACTTCAGCGAGGCCGAGTTCGTCCAGCTCGCACAGCTCTACGGCCAATACGCGACGGTGGTGAACGTGCGCGGGGAGGAGTTCTTCGACCGTCCGGTCTCGTGGTCGGAGAACGATCTCGTCCAGGCGACCGCTCGCCAGCCCGGCGCGAAGGCCTGGTACCTGCTGGACGACGCCGCGCTGGGCCAGGCCGTTCGCGACCGGACCGTCACCGAGATCGCCTCGGCGGCACCGACGGCCACCGCGCCTGAGGAGCTGCCGTTCGCGGCTCCGCCCGGAACGAAGCTCGCCGTCCGCGTCGCGTCGGCGATCACGCACACGATCGGCGGCCTCCGGGTCGACACCCGCGCGCGCGTACTCGACCGCTCGGGCAGGCCGCTCCCGGACCTGTACGCCGCGGGAGCCGACGTCGGGGGGATCTCAACGGGCGGGTACGCGAGTGGGCTCGCAGCCGCGCTCGTTTTCGGCCGGATCGCGGCCGAGACCGCGGCCCGTTAGAGCATCAGGTACGCGCAGAGCCGCGAGTCGCCCGGCAAGGGCGAGGGCGCAATCTTCGTCACGCGCAGGCGTTGCTCCCCGACCTCGACCTCGGCTCCCGGCTCCGGAAGCTCGCCCTGCTGCTCGCGCAGCTCGTAGCCGTGCGGCGTCCAGACGAACAGGAGATACGTCGCCTCCGACACGGCGCCGAGTCTACTCGGAGCGAGTGACCGAGTACGGCGGCAGGACGACCCGGACCGCCGTTCCGCCGTCGGAGCCCTGCTCGACGGCGAACCGCCCGTTGAGCGTCCGCGCACGCTCCTCGATCGCCTCGAAGCTCCGGCGACGGCGCTCGCCGGGTGCATCGTCCGAGACGACCGTCTCGGTCGCGCCGTCGTCCCTGCGCTCGATCCGCACGCCGATGCGCGTCGGCGGGCCGCGGCGAATCGCTTGGTGCAGGGCCTCGCGGATGATCTGGTAGAGCGCCGCCTGCGCCTGCTCTGTGAGCGACTCGGCGGCCTCCACATCGACGTCGATCTGGATCTCGTTCGCGAGCGCGAGCTGCTCGGCGAGGGCATTGACCGCCGGCGCGAAGCCTTGATCCCGCAGCACGACTGGCTCGAGGTTGAACGAGAGGTCGCGGAGCGCCTTGATCGCCGTGCGCTGCCGGTCGAGCGCGCCGCTGATGACCGACCGCCCCTCGTCGGCACGTCCCTCCTCGACCGAGCCGAGCCCGGCGTCGAGCATGAGCGCGATCCCCGAGAGCGACTGGACGACCGTGTCGTGGAGGTAGAGCGCGAGCCGGCGCCGCTCCTCCTGCTCCGCGGTGATCAGCTGATCCGAGAGTGCCGAGCGCTCGGCTTCGCGCACCTTCGCCTCCGCGAGCAGGCGCGCATTCTCGCTCGCCCGCGCCGCGAAGTCGGCGAGCACGGTCGCGCGCACTGCATCGCCGCGCGGGAAGACCGTGTCGCGCTCGAGCCGTAGTGCGACAACGCGGTCGGCTGTAGCGTCGAGCGGGATCGTCATCGTGCGCAGGCCCTGCGGCTCGGTCGCCTCCTCTTCGGCCGACAGGAGTCGTGCCCGCGCGCTGAACAGTCGCTCCGCCTCGTCCCGCGCCTGCTCGAGGATCGCGCGAGACTCTGTCGTCCCTGCGATCGCGCGCATCGACTCGACCAGCGACTCCAGCAACCATGCCTCCGCGGCGAGCTCTCCCTCCGCTCGCTCGTGCCGCTCCCGCTCGCCGGAGACGAGGAACAGCGCGAGCGCGACTGCGGCTCCGATCGCCGTCGCGAGCCGCGCGTAGGCCAGTAACGAGAGACCGTGCAGAGTCGACAGCCCGGCCGCGACGGCGGTTAGGACCACCCCGACCGCAAGGAGCGCGGCCCTAGTCGATGATCGCTTCGCGAAGGGCAATCGCGACCGCGTGGGTGCGCGTGTCGGCTTCGAGCTTGGCGAGGATGTGGCGCACGTGGCTCTTTACCGTCTCCTGGCTGATGAAGAGCCGGCCCGCCACGTCCGCGTTCGACATGCCGTCGGCGAGCAGCTGGAGGATCTCCCGCTCGCGGCCGGTCAGCATGTCGTCCTTGCCGCGCCCGGTCAGGAACGCGGGCATGAGCGCGGGATCGACGTAGCCGTCGCCTGCCGCGACCTTCTCGATCGCACGCAGGAGCGTCTGGTGCGGCGCCTCCTTGAGGATGTACCCCTTCGCGCCGGACTCGAGGCCGCGGCCGAGCAGCGAGCGCTCGCTGTAGGCGGTGAAGATCAGCACTGCGGTGTCGGGCAGCTTCTCGGTGAGCTGCTTCGTCGCCTCGAGCCCGTCCATCCCGGGCATGCGGACGTCCATGATCACGACGTCGGGCCGGCGCCGCTCGGCGAGCTCGACCGCGCTGGCGCCGTCGGAGGCCTCGCCGACCACGCGGATGTGCGGCGCGCGGGAGAGCGAGAGGCGCAGCCCTTCACGGACGACCTCGTGGTCGTCGACGATCAGACAGGTGATCTCGTCTGTCACAGCCCGCGGATTGTATGTCGTCCCTTAAACCGCGAGGGAAAGCTGCTCGGGTTCAGGCGGCGGAGCCAGCTTGACCGGACGCCGATCGCGGATGCCGTGCCGGCGCGCCAGCTCGCCAACGGCGGCGCGCAGCGGCTTCGTGTCTGCGGCCGCGAGATAGGCGCGGTCGCGGTAGAGCTCCTCGTAGCGCTCGAGCTCCTCCGGCCAGTCACGGGCGAGGCTCTCGAGGAAGTGCTCGCGCGTGCCGGCGCGCAGGAAGAGGACGTTCGCCCAGACGCCGCAGGCGCCGGCTTCGCGGGCGGCGCGAACGACCTCGGCGAGCTGCTCGGGCCGGTCGGAGATCCCGGGCAGGATCGGCGCCATGCCCACGGTGGCGCGCACGCCGCCGTCGATGAGGGTCTTGAGTGCGTGCAGACGCTGCCGCGGATGGGCTGTCGAGGGCTCGGTGCGCCGCCAGACCTCCTCGTCGAGGGTGGGGATCGAGAACGTCACGGCAACGTCCGCCCTGCGTGACGCCTCCTGCAGCACGTCTAGGTCGCGGACGATCATCGGGCCGCGCGTGATGATCCTGATCGGCGTCGACGCGGCGGCGAGCTCGTGCAGGCACGCGCGGGTGAGCCGGTAGCGGCCCTCGGCCGGCTGATACGGGTCGGTCGCGGCGCCGATTGCGACGTGCTCGCGCTTCCAGGACGGTCGTGCAAGCTCCCTCCGCAACACGTCCGCGACGTTGATCTTGACGCGGATCGACGTGCCGTACAGGTCGTCGAAGGGTCGGTCCGCGCGCTGCTCGAAGTGCCTGACGTAACAGAACGTGCAGCGGTGGACGCAGCCCATGTACGGGTTCAGCGACCACTTGAACCCCATGCCGCGCACGGCGTTGAGCGCGCTCCGGCAGGGCTGCTCACGGTACTCCACGGCCACGGCCGCATACTAGAACATCTGTTCGCCCCGTCGACAGGCCCGTTCCCTATACTTGACGCAGTCTTGGACGACGACCCACGACCTAGACGTCCGCAGGGCGGGGAGCGGACGTGACCCTTACGATCGAGCTCGCGGCAGTCCTTCTGCTGGTGCTCCTGAACGCGTTCTTCGTGGCGGCCGAGTACGGCCTCGTGACCGCGCGGCGCACGCGCATCCTCGAGCTCCAGCATCAGGGCAGCCGGCGTGCGCGCGACGTCCTGAAGATCGTCGCCGACCCGCCGCGGTTCATCGCCGCGATGCAGCTAGGCGTCACGCTGACGAGCCTCGCGATCGGCGCCCTCGGCGAGCACGCGCTGTCGAAGGTGCTCGACCCGATCATGGCCACGCTGCTCGCGGTGATCCTCGCCTTCTTCGTGATCACGTTCCTGCACGTCGTGATCGGCGAGCTCGTTCCGAAGGGCGTGGCGCTCGGGCACTCCGAGACGACCGCGCTCGTCGTCTCGGCGCCGGTCCGCGCGTTCTTCACGGTGTTCGGGCCGCTGATCTGGATCCTTCAGCGCTCGACCGAGCTCGTCCTGCGCGCCCTGAGGCTCGATGCGCCGGGCGGCGAGAGCGACGTCCACTCCGAGGCCGAGCTGCGCATGCTCGTGTCGCAGTCCACCGAGCATGGCGAGATCGAGCAGCAGGAGCAGGAGATGCTCTACAAGGTCTTCGACTTCGCCGACAAGGAGGCCTCGGACGTGATGGTCCCGCGCCCCGAGGTCGTCGCGCTCTCGATCGACCTGCCGCCTGAGGAGTGCCTCGAGGCGGTAATGGACTCACCGTTCACGCGCTACCCGGTCTACCGAGGCTCCCTCGACGAGATCGTCGGCGTGCTGCACATCCGCGACCTGTTCCTCGCACTGCGCGACCGCGGCATCTCGGAGGTCCGCGTCGAGGAGCTGGTTCGTCCGGCGCACATGGTTCCGGAGACGAAGGACCTGGCAGCGCTGCTGACCGAGTTCCGCCGCACGAACCAGCATCTGGCGATCGTGATCGACGAGTACGGCGCGATGGAGGGGATCGTCACGCTCGAGGACCTGCTGGAGGAGATCGTCGGCGAGATCGAGGACGAGTTCGACCTGCCGGACGAGTCGGTGGACCAGATCGACGACGACACGATCCGCATCGACGGCACGTTCCCGATCGACGACTTCAACGAGCGGTTCCACACCGGCCTCCCGGTCGAGGACTACCACACGATGGCGGGCTTCGTCTTCGGGCAGCTGGGCCGCGCGCCCGAGCCGGGCGACAGCGTTTCGCACGACGGCATGAGCTTCCAGGTCGTCGAGGTGGAGGGCTCCCGGATCAACCGCATCGAGGTCACCTTCGAGCAGCGCCGCGACTTGCGCGAGCGCGGCGGGGCCGAGGATCAAGCGGAGGCGCAGGAAGCCGATCCCGGCGCCGCGGCCTAGAGCGGTTCCGTCGAAACAATTCCAGTGGGTCGACCGGTCGTTTCAGACGGACGCGCGGGCAAAGCCCGCACGTCCTGAAGCCGGCACCGCAAGCGGCGCCTAGGTGAGGGCTAGATCTGAGATGCGCCCGCCTTCGATCGTGAAGGCGGCCAGCTCTCCCGTCCGCACCGTGAGGATCAGGTAGGGCTTGCCCTCCCAGAGCCCGATGTTCTCGACGTCGGTGCGCGAAGGGCGGGGCGGGGAGGACAGGTGCGAGTGGAAGACGGCGAGCTCGTAGCCGTCGTCCTCGGCGAACCAGAGCTCAGGGTCGTCGAGCTCGAGCTCGAAGCGGTACGGCGAGGCGGCGCCGTTTTGGCCGGGGACGTAGCGCTCGGCCGTTCCGTCTCGCAGCAGGACGAGCCCGCAGGCCTCGTTGGGCGCCTCGGCCTCGGCGTGCGCGACGAGCGCGGCGCGCACCACGGCCGGGATCACCACCAGACGGTGCGCTCCATCGACGCCGCGACGTCCTCAGCGTCCCAGAAGTCGGCGGAGAGGTACTTCCAGCCCGCGTCAGCGAGGACGGCGACGACTGTGCCTCCCTCGCGCTCGGCGGCGAGCTTGCGCGCCACATGGACGACCGCGCCGGACGACACGCCGGCGAAGATGCCGTCGCGATCGAGGAGCTCGCGCACGGCGACGATGGACTCCTCGTTCGAGACCAGCACCTTCCGGTCGAGCTTCGACACGTCGAGAATCGGCGGGACGTACCCGTCGTCGAGCGAGCGCAGTCCCATCACCGGGTCGCCGGGAAGGGGCTCGGCGGCCGCGATCACGACGTCGGGGAAGCTTTCGCGGAGGCGCGCGCCTGTACCCATGAGCGTGCCGCCGGTGCCTAGGCCCGCGACGAGCACGTCCACGCGGTCGAGGGCCGCCGCGATCTCCGCGCCAGTGCCCTCGTAGTGGGCGCGCGGGTTGGCCTCGTTCGCGTACTGGAACGGCATGAAGTACCTGGGCTCGCGCTCCGCTAGCTCGAGCGCGAGGCGGACGGCGCCGTTCGAGCCCTCGTCGCCGGGCGAGGCGATGATCTTCGCGCCGTAGAGCTCGAGCAGGCGGCGGCGCTCGAGGGTCGCGTTCTCGGGCATCACGCAGGTGAGCGTGTAACCCTTGAGCTTCGCGACGAGGGCGAGCGAGATGCCGGTGTTCCCACTGGTCGGCTCGAGCAGCTCGCGCCCGG
>DHWI01000045.1:0-1326 GCA_002413095.1 Thermoleophilia bacterium UBA5186 | reverse complement strand
TCCTTGATCGACCCGGTCGGGTTCTGGCCCTCGAGCTTCGCGTAGATCCGGACGTCCCCGACCGGCGCGAGCTCGACGATCGGTGTGTTCCCGACGAGCTCGAGCAGCGAGGGCGCGACTGTGTTAAGCACCGCGTTCCCAGAGGTAGACCGCCGGACAGAGCTTCCCGAGCAGCTGGTAGACGCCCCAGAGCTTGCCGGCCGCCCGCGCGGCGACGTGCGCCTCTCCGTGGCGCTCGATGAGCTCTCCCTCGCGGCGGCGCAGGCGCGACAGCCGTAGCAGATCGTCGCCAGGGTCCCAGGTTCCGTCTTCGATCATCCGCTCGCGCCACTCGCCTTCGAGGCGCGTCGACGAGACGAGCTTCAGTCCCGCCGCCGCCGCACGATTTTCGAGGCCGGCGGAATCCACGCTCTCCGGAACGATCGCAAGCGCCTCGAAGAGCCGCTCCGCCTCCCGAGGCTCGAGCAGCTCTGTCGCAAGCGTGACGTACGCGAGCATGCGACCGCCGGGCCGAAGAATGCGTGCGCACTCGGCGAAGCCGCGAGCCTGGTCGACGTGTACGAGCACGTCGCGGCACCAGATCCAGTCGGCGAGGTCGTCGGCGAGCGGCATGGCCTCGATCCCGGCCTCGACAATCTCGACGGCGTCCTCGAGGCCGGCTTCGGCGACTGCACGCCGCGCGCGCTCGACATGGAGCGGCACCGGATCGAGCGCGATCGCGTGGAGTTCATGCTCCCGGACGAGTCGGATCGCGTGCCCGGCGTCCCGCGATCCGACATCGACGACCAGCTCGCCGCGCTTGGGGCCGAGCGCCGCGAAGGTCTCGAAGAGCCACTCGGTGCCGCGCGGTTCGAGGCTGCGCTCCAGCTCGAGCTCGAGCGCCGACCCCTCAGCCCAGAGCTCTCCGTAGAGCTCCTGGATGGACGTCATCAGCCACCGGCCATCGCCGGCAGCAGGATCACCGTCGAGCCAGGACGTACCTCGGTCTCTAGGCCGTCGAGCGTCCGCACGTCCTCGCCCTCGACGTAGACGTTCACGAACGGCGCGATGTCGCCGTCCTCGACGAGCTGCTCGCGGAGCGCCGGGAAGCGGCCCATCAGGTCGACAAGCAGCTCGCGGACGTTCTCGCCGCGCGCCTCGACCTGCTTCTCGCCGCCTGTCTCGCTCCGGAGAGTCGGGGGGATGCGAACAACGCTCATTCCGGGTCTCCCGAGCGGAGCGAAGGGACTAACTCATCCCGCTGAAAATGCGCAGCATTTTTGGCGGAGATCATGCGTGCGCTGCTCCGGCGCCTGCGCAGAACTCGACGTAGTCGACGTACTCGGT
>DHWI01000150.1:1023-3575 GCA_002413095.1 Thermoleophilia bacterium UBA5186 | reverse complement strand
ACGGCGATCAGGAGAGCGAACACGTAGAGGTTCTGGAACGTCGATCCTTGCGGGAGGTATCCCACCGAGTACGACTCGCCGAGCCCGACGATGAGGCCGCCGAGCATCGCGCCGGGGATGCTTCCGATCCCCCCGATCACCGCGGCCGTGAAGCCTTTCAGTCCGGCGATGAAGCCCATGTAGTGGTAGATCTGGCCGAAGACGAGGCCGAACATCACGCCCGCCGCACCGGCGAGGGCGGAGCCCAGGAAGAACGTGACAGCGATCACCCGGTCGACGTCGATGCCCATCATCGCCGCCGCCTCGCGGTCGTACGACGTCGCGCGCATCGCCTTGCCGACCGTCGTCCGCGCGACGACCAGGGTGAGGACGACCATCAACAGCGTCGCGCCGATCACCGTCAGAAGCTGCGGCGTCCCGAAATACAGACTCCCGGTGTGGAACGTCCGCGCGCCGATCAGGTCGAAGCTCTGGTAGTCGCGGAACTTGGCACCGAAGAGCAGAAGCGCGCTGTTCTGGAGGAAGAACGAGACCCCTAGCGCGCTGATCAGCGGCGCGATCCTGGGCGCGTTCCTCAAGGGTCGATAGGCGAACCGCTCGATCACGACGCCGAGGAGGCCGCAGCCGATGATCGCCGCGACGAACATCGCCACGACGGCGACCCAGGCGCCGACCGACGGGCTGACCGGCCCGCCGAGGGCGTGCAGCGCGTACCAACCGATGAAGGCCCCGATCATGTAGACGTCGCCGTGGGCGAAGTTCAGGAGCTTCAGGATCCCGTAGACCATCGAGTAGCCGAGCGCGATCAATGCGTACACGCTCCCGAGGGTCAGGCCGCTCACCGTGAGGTCGAAGAAGAGGCTCCAGTTCACGGCCTAGGAAGATCTCATAGTGCGGTGCGGCCCACCACCGGGGTGGGCCGCACCGTTCGTCATGGAGTCGCGCCTAACCGACGCGCACGAAATTTCCGTTCTTGGACTGGTAGATGCCGAACGGCCGCTTGACCATGTCCCCGTTCTTGTCGAAAGCCACGGGAAGACCGAGCAGCGTGCTCTTCAGCTTCGTCTTCACGATCTGCTTGCGAACCTCGGCGCGGGACGCTTTGCCGTCCTTGCACGCCCGATCGATCGCTCCGCCGACGACCTGCGCCGCGACGTAGCTCGGAGCGCCAAAGTAGTCGCCCGAGCCGCCGTGCGTCCGCCTGTACGCCTTGATCACCGGATCGGCGGGCTGAATCGGGAAGAACGAGTCGTACACGTTCGACCCAACCGATGCGAACGCCGGATCGAAGAGCCCGTCCGAGCCCATCAGCTTGATGGTGCCCCTGCCGGCCGTCTTCATCTGCTGGCCGAACGCCTGGCCCTTCGGCGGCAGCTGCCACGGAAGGTAGACGAGCTGGGTGTCGCGCGGGATCTTCGCGATCAGCGAGGAGAAGTCCGACTGCTGCTGGCTGACGCCGTCACGCGTGGTGGTAACGCCGCCCGCCTTCAGCTGTGCCTCAACCTCGTCGGCGAGACCCGTCGAATAGGCCTCCTGGTCGTCGATGATGTAGACCTTCTTCAGCTTGAGGGTGTTGATGATGTAGCGCGACACACTCTGCGACTGCGCCGCGTCCGGGGGCACCGTCCGGAAGAAGTACCCGGCGCGGGTGCCGTCGGTCGTGAGCGTCGTGTTCGTGGCCGAGCCGGAAACGAAGCCGAGCCCGCCGCCCTTGAGGACAGCCGTGGTGCCCTTGACCTCGTTGCTGCCGGCCGGGCCGACGACGCCGAGGACCTTGGCATTACCGGAGACCGCCTGTGCGCTCTTCAACGCCTCGGTGGTTCCGTTCGCGCCGCCGAGCTGCGTGTCGGCCTTCATGAGCTTGAACTTCGTCTTTTTGTGCGACGCGTTGTACGTGCGCACGTAGAAGTCGGCCCAGTGCACCTGCAGGATGCCGATCGACGCGGCGGGGCCGGTGATCGGCGCGAGCAGCCCGATCGTCCGCGTCTTGCCGCAACTGATGAGCGACGTCGCCGAGCCGTTCGAGGCCCGGACAGCGCTCTCGCCCCTCGTCGTCCCCACGGTCAGCGCCGTGGCGACTAGCGCACTCGCTGCCAGCGCGAGCGCAATGAACTTCTTCATTCGTTCCCCCTTCGTGGACGTCTGATCAATTCGTTCAGACAGCTGTATAGGACGATCAAAGCGGATCCTTGTTGTCCTCGTATGCGCGCGAGGCCGGACTGAGCTGGGGATGGAACACGCCCATGACCCGCATCTGGGTCGTCGACGTGTTCTCCAGCGAGTGCAGCTTGAGGGCCGGGAAGTGGATGCACGACCCGCGCCGGACGGCGATCGCGCGCCCGTCGTCCCAGTGCACCACGCCCTCGCCCTCGACGACGTAGACGACCTCGTCGTACTCGTGACAGTGCATGTCCGCGCGGCCCGGCGGGATCACGCCGATGAACTGCGTCACTTCGCGGATTCCCGCGTCCTCGTTGACGAGGTAGCGGAACTCGCGTCCGATGCCCGCAGACTCGACCGGCTGGTCGCGGTAGCGCACGAGCACGCGGCGG
>DHWI01000150.1:624-938 GCA_002413095.1 Thermoleophilia bacterium UBA5186 | reverse complement strand
TCGTTCTCGACCGCGAACGTCTCGCCGGCCGCGACGAAGACCCCGGTCTCCGGCTCGAGCTCATGCGGCTCGCCGTTCAGGTGCAGGCGCCCGTGGCCGTCCGCGACGTACAGGACGGCGTGCGCACCTTCGAGCGTCCGCTCCGGCGAGCGCCCGGGCGCGTACGTGACGACCCGCTGCTCGAGGCGCGCTCCGTGCGAGGAGTCGATCGCGACGCGGGTGGCCGCGGTGCCGCCGTCTTGGCGCGGCTCGAGCGAGCTCGTGTCCGGCACGACGTGGCCGATCGCTTCAGTCACCCATGGATCGTCGCTCAC
>DHWI01000150.1:0-482 GCA_002413095.1 Thermoleophilia bacterium UBA5186 | reverse complement strand
CGGCGCTCGCTCGAGGTCGAGGCCGTGCGCGGGGTCAGCTTCGAGATCGCGGAGGGCGAGCTCTTCGGCCTCCTCGGGCCGAACGGCGCCGGGAAGACGACCACGATCAAGATGCTGATCACGCTCTTGATCCCGACCTCCGGGCAGGCGCGCGTGCTCGGATACGACGTGGTCAAGGACGCGCGCGAAGTGCGCCGGCGAATCGGGTACGTCTTCGGGGGCGACCGAGGCCTGTACGAGCGGCTGCCGGCGATCGACAACCTGCGCTACTTCGCCGAGCTCTACGCCGTGCCCCCGCGCGAGCAGCGTGCGCGCATCGACGAGCTGCTCGAACTGGTCGGCCTGAAAGGACGCGAGAAGGAGAAGGTCGAGGGCTACTCCAAGGGCATGCGCCAGCGCCTGCACATTGCGCGCGGGCTGCTCCACGACCCGCCGGTGCTCTTCCTCGACGAGCCGACGATCGGCGTCGATCCCGTGGGCGC
>DHWI01000152.1:9805-10196 GCA_002413095.1 Thermoleophilia bacterium UBA5186 | reverse complement strand
CGGATGGAGGGCCACGCAGTTCACGACGACGCGTTCTACGTCCCGAAGCCCATGTTCGAGGAGTGGGCGAAGGCCGACCCGCTCGAGCGCTTCCGCAATTGGCTCCGCGACAACGCGAACATGACCGACGAGGACGAGGAAGAGATCACGGGCAGCGTGAAGAAGCTCCTGAACGACGCGCTGAAGCGCGCTGACGAATCGCCGCTCCCGGATGTCTCGACCCTGACGGAGGGCGTGTTCGCAACGCCCGAGGATCTCGACACCCCTCATCACAAGTAGCCGTGGCCGAAAAGACCTATCTCCAGGCGATCTCCGACGGGCTCCGGCAGGAGATGCAGCGCGACAAGCGCGTGTTCGTGATCGGCGAGGACGTCGGCGTCTACGGCGGCGC
>DHWI01000152.1:9418-9733 GCA_002413095.1 Thermoleophilia bacterium UBA5186 | reverse complement strand
TCTACGGCGGCGCGTTCAAGGTCACGCTCGGCTTCCAGGAAGAGTTCGGCCCGTGGCGGGTGATCGACGCCCCGCTCGCCGAGACCGCGATCGTCGGCGCGTGCACCGGCGCGTCGATCATGGGCATGCGTCCGGTCGCGGAGATGCAGTTCGCCGATTTCATCTCGTGCGCGTGGGATCAACTCGTCACCGTCGCGGCCAAGCAGCGCTGGCGCGCCGGGACGCCCGTGCCGATCACCATCCGGCTCCCCTCCGGCGGCGGCTTCTCGGGAGGCCCGTTCCACTCGCAGAATCCCGAGTCGTCGTTCGCGCACA
>DHWI01000152.1:7704-9244 GCA_002413095.1 Thermoleophilia bacterium UBA5186 | reverse complement strand
CTCTACCGCCGCATCAAGGGCGAGGTTCCGGACGAGCGCTACGTGACACCGATCGGGAAAGCGCGCATCCACCAGGAAGGCGAGGACGTCACGCTCGTCACCTGGGGCGCGATGGTCTACACGGCCGAGGAGGCCGCGAAGGAGCTCGGAGACGTCTCGGTAGAGATCATCGACCTGCGCACAGTGATGCCGTGGGACAAGGCGGCGGTGCTCGAGAGCGCGCGCAAGACGTCGAAGGTGCTCGTGCTCCACGAGGACACGCGCACCGGCGGCTTCGGCGCCGAGATCGCCGCGACGATCGCCGAAGAGGCGTTCGAGGAGCTGGACGGCCCGGTCAAGCGCATCGCCGCGCCCGACTGTCCCGTTCCGTTCTCGCCCACGCTCGAGAAGGCGTACATCCCGCAGGTCGAGGACGTTGTCAAAGGCTTGAAAGAGCTCGCGGAGTACTAGCCATTACCTTGAGTACTGTTTCTACTTGTATGGCAAGTCCACGTAACCAGGAGCCGTAGGCTTGGCTACTACAAGCGCGATCGATGTCGTCATGCCGCAGATGGGCGTGTCCGTCTCGGAAGGGACGATCACGAAATGGCTCAAGGCCGAAGGCGAGGAGATCGCCGCCGACGAGCCGCTGCTCGAGATCTCGACGGACAAGGTCGACACCGAGGTTCCGAGCCCTGGCGACGGCGTGGTGCAGCAGATCCTCGTCCAGGAGGGCGAGACCGTCGAGGTCGGGACGAAGCTCGCGGTGATCGCTCCCGCCGGCGCCGAGACGCCCGAGGCCGAGGCGCCCGAGGCCGAGGCGCCCGTCGAGCCAGAGCCCGAGACCGTTCCCGAGCCCGCCACAGCTCAGGCAGCCGCCGAGTCGAGCGCCGTCTCCGACGCGCCCGGGACGCCGTCGACCGCCGACGAGGTCGAGGAGGCGACCGCGGCTCCCGCCGAGGGAAGCGCGACGACCGGCGACGACCAGCCCGCGCCGACCCCCGCTGCGCCGACCGTCCAGGGCCCGAGCACGAACGGCAAGACGTTCGTATCTCCCGTGGTCGCGCGGATCGCCGCCGAGAACAACATCGACCCCTCGCAGGTTCCGGGAACCGGACAGGGCGGCCGCGTGACGAAGAAGGACATCCTTAGCTTCATTGAATCCTCGGCTTCGCCTCCGGATTCAATGAAGGAAGAGCCCGTAGTCGAAACAGCAACGGCTCCTCCTGCCGCACCGGCGCCGGCCGCGGCACCTGCTCCTCCGTCGGCCCCAGCTCCCGCTCCCGCTCCGGCCGCGCAGGTCGAGCCCGCTGCTCAGGGCGAGTCCGAAGAGCCGATGAGCGCGATGCGCCGCGGCATCGCAGAGCACATGCGGCGCTCGCTCGACACGTCGGCGCACGTCACGAGCGCGATCGAGGTCGACATGACCAAGGTTGTCCAGATCCGCGCGAAGCTGAAGAAGGAGTACCAGTCGGCCTACGGCGTCAACCCGACCTACCTCGCGTTCATCGCTCGGGCCGCGGTCGAGACGCTGAAGGACTACCCGTGGATCAACGGCGAG
>DHWI01000152.1:3591-7661 GCA_002413095.1 Thermoleophilia bacterium UBA5186 | reverse complement strand
TGCGCGGCGACAAGATCGTCACGCGGAGCTACGTCAACCTCGGCTTCGCGGTCGAGCTGGCCGACGGAAAGGGCCTGATCGTCCCGGTGATCAAGAACGCCGAGACGCTGAACCTGCTAGGGATGGCCAAGTCGATCGTCGAGATCGCCGAGCGCGCGCGGTCGAAGCAGCTGACGCCCGACGACGTGACCGGCGGCACGTTCACGATCACGAACCCGGGCGGCTACGGCACGTTCCACGGCACCCCGGTGATCAGCCAGCCGCAGGCAGGCATCCTCGGGACGTACGCGATCGTCAAGCGTCCATGGGTCGTGCAGGACGAGTTCGGAAAGGACGCGATCGCGATCCGCTCGATGATGAACCTGACGCTGACGTACGACCACCGACTGGTCGACGGTGCGCTCGCAGGCCGTTTCCTCCGCGACCTGCGCGAGAAGCTTCAGACCTGGGGCGAGCCGGACTACTAGCCGGCGAGAGCCGATGCCTCGCCGTACCCTCATCCGCCCCCGTCTGCTGCTCCTCGCCGCGGTCCTCGCGCTCGCCGCCACCCTGGCAGGCGTCGAGTACGCGCGCTCGATCTCGGGGCTTCCGGGGGTCCCCTACTCGCCGAAGAACCACCCGGTGACGCCGGCGCGCGTCCTCACGCCCGCCTCGGAGTCGCCCCGGGTTGCCAGCGCCGGCTCGGCGATCCGGCATTACGAGTACGTGTTCCCGAACGGCGAGATGGTCGTCTACGACATCGATCATTCCCATCGACTCGTGCAGCGCGTCGAGCTCCCCGATGCGCACACGATCCGCGGCGTCGCGGTCGACCCGAAGACGCATCTGCTCTACGTCAGCTACGGCGGGGACGGCGACGGGAACGGCAACGGGTCGATGCTGAAGTACGACCTCCTCCGCGATCGCATCCTCTGGGAGAAGGACTACAGCACCGGGATCGACAGCATGGCGATCACGCACGACGGCCGGCGCATCTACATGCCGGTCGGGGAGCTCAACCCGTTCGACTCCTGGGAGGTCATCGATACGCGCGACGGGCGCGTGCTGACCCGCATCCACGCCGGCCAGGGACCCCACAACACGGTAATGGGCCTTAGCGGCCGCTACGTCTATCTCGCGCCACGCGACTCGCCGTGGCTCGTCGTCGTGAGCACGCGGACGAACAAGATCGTCCGGAAGATCGGCCCGATGAAGAGCGGCGTCCGCCCCACGACCGTCAACGGCAAGGAGACGATCGCCTACACGACAGCGACGCGCTTCCTCGGCTTCCAGGTCTCGAGCATTCGCACCGGCAAGGTGCTGTACACCGTCCCGATTCGCGGCTTCTCGTGGAGCCCGAATACGTACCAGAACAGCGCACCGAGCCACGGGATCTCCCTCTCGCCAGACGAGAAGGAAGTGTGGGTGATGGACGGGCCGAACAGCTACGTCCACGTCTACGACGTCAGCGGCATCCCCGCCCACGCCCCCCGGCACCTCGCCGACATCAAGCTCACGCGTCCTGTCACAGGCGACGAGCAGCCCTGCGTCTACGACTGCAACCGCAGCGGCTGGCTCCAGCACAGCCGCAGCGGGCGCTACGTCTATGTCGGCAACTCCGGCGACGTGATCGACACGCGCACGCGGAAGGTCGTGTACGACCTGCAGCCGCTGTACGACTCGAAGAAGACGCTCGAGCTCGACTGGCGCCGGGGCGTCCCGGTGTTCACGACGACGCGCAGCGGGCTCGGGTACCGCCGCTGATGGACGAGCTCAGCGGCGTCCTGATTCGGACGGCAAGCGGGCAGACGGCCGCACGCGTACGAGGGGCTCGCGGCCGATGCGCCTTGGCGAATCAGCGGAATCGTCACGGCGTCTGACGGCTCGCGGAGGCGGAGTGGGGGCTGATCGGCCGCTGGGACGATCCGGACGGCGACGGCAACTACTGCATCGTCGGCTCGCGGAGGCGGAGCGCCGCGAGCGTCCGGCGGGGAGCTAGTCTGAGCTCCGTGACCCGCGGCGCACACGTGCTGAATCTCGGGCTCGTCCCGTATCGCGAGGCCTGGGACATCCAGCGCTCGCTGGCGGGGGCCGTGTCCCGGGGCGCCATCCCGGACACGATCGTCTTCCTCGAGCATCCGCCCACGGTCACGCTCGGCAGGCGCACCGCAGAGGGAGAGCTGCACATCCCGGCAGACGCCGAGGTCGAGGTCGTCGAGACCGACCGCGGCGGCAAGTCCACCTTCCACGGGCCCGGACAACTCGTCTGCTACCCCATCTTCGACCTCACCCGGCACGGCCAGGACGTCAAGCGCTACTGCCGCGACCTCGAGGAGGCGTTGATTCACACGGTCGTGCCGNNNGGTTACGCGCTGAACGTCGACCTCGATCCGGCGCCGTTCACGCAGTGGATCACCGCTTGCGGGATCGAGGACGCGCTGTTCACGACGGTCGCGCGCGAGCTCGACCGCCCGGTCAGCGTCGAGGAAGTCCGGCCGCACGCGGCGGCCGCGTTGGCGGAGGTCTTCGGCTTCGCGGAGCTGGAGGAGCTCTCCACCGAACGCGACGCCCTAGAGGTCGGGTAGCCAGCCTTCGCGGTACGTGACCCGGCGCGACTTCGGGAAGCCGGCATATGCCTCCTGCGGCCTGGTCGTCTCACGCTTGACGCCCGCAGAGTGCTTTGCGCGCGACCTTCGAGACCGGATAGACGAACCCCTTCCGCGGCAACCCGCGCGCGCCGACGGCCAGCACGACGGCGGGCCCGCGCCCGGCGCCGACGATCGTGTGCTCCGTCTCGGGCGGGCAATGGAAGAAGTCCCACGCCTCGAGCTTCCGCTCCTGGCCTTCGACGATCAGCAAGCAGGTGCCGGCCAGGACGAGGAATCCCTCCTGGCCGTTCTCGCGGTGGTACATGGACATCGGCTGTCCCGGCCCGAGGACGCTGAGGTTGATCCCGAGCTGCGGAAACCGGCGCTTGCCCTCGAAGTCGCAGTAGCGCCCGAAGGTCTCCGTGTCGCGCCAGCGGCTTTCACGGGCGTTGATGACGAACCAGCCCTCACCGTCCGGCGCGAGACCGTACTTCGTCTCGCGAAGCGGAGCCTCGTCAGTCACCCGGCGGATGACATCACGTCTGCACGGGCGCTGTCGAACTTTGTGGCTCTGAGCCACTATCGCAAGAGTTGTGACACTCGAGCCGCATCGTTCCAGGGGTGCCGACGTCCGGGCATGTCTCTTCCCGAGGGTTTGTGGCTCTGAGCCACAAAGTCCCGACAACGCTCGCCATTGCCGACATGCCCGTCATTAGACTCAGGGGCGATGCAGAGCTCGCTGCCCGTCGCCGAGCGGCCTCGCCGGCCTGAGTGGATGAAGGTGCGCGCCCCGAGCGCCGACTCACGCTATTTCGACGTCAAGAAGCTGATCCACGGGCAGTCGCTGCACACGATCTGCGAGGAGGCGCGCTGCCCGAATATCGCCGAGTGCTGGGGACGTGGCACCGCGACCTTCCAGATCCTCGGCGATACCTGCACCCGCGCGTGCCGCTACTGCTACGTCCATTCCGGCAAACCCGAGCACCCGCCGGATCCGCTCGAGCCGCTTCGCCTCGCGCACGCGGCCGCCGAGATGGGCCTGAAGCACGTCGTCGTCACCTCGGTCGACCGCGACGACGTCCCCGACCGCGGCGCCGGCCATTACGCGGCGACGATTCGCGCCCTGAAAGCGAAGCTGCCGAATGCGAGCGTCGAGGTGCTGACGCCGGACTTCCTGGGCGTGGAGGAGGAAGCTCTGCAGACTGTGCTCGCCGCGCGGCCCGAGGTCTTCAACCACAACATCGAGACCGTCCGCCGCCTCCACCGGCGCATGCGCGGCGCGAAGGCGAGCTACGACAAGGCGCTGTGGCTCCTCGCGCGCGCGAAGGAGCTCGCCGACTACCCCGTGCTGACGAAGTCCGGAATCATCGTCGGCCTCGGGGAGACGAACGACGAGGTGGTGGAGACGCTGCGCGACCTGCGCGAAAACGGCGTCGACGTCGTCACGATCGGCCAGTACCTCCAGCCGAGCGCGAAGCACGCCACGATCGACCGCTGGGTGCA
>DHWI01000152.1:0-3518 GCA_002413095.1 Thermoleophilia bacterium UBA5186 | reverse complement strand
GCGTACTAAGCGCCTGCTACTGGTCGACGGGCTGCAGCGGAGACGCGCACTCCGGCACGACCTTGATCACGGCCAGGCTGCCGCGGTTGCCGCGCGCACGGACGAAGTAGGCGGTGCACGGCTTGATGGTGGGCCCTGTAAAACGAGCCACGAACGAGCCGGTCGAGCTCGCGACGACGGTGCGGTTCCAGCGGCTCTTGACCGACACGAGGAGCGCGACACGCTCTGCCGGCTGGAAGCCCGAGCCGCGAACGGTGAAGGGTGCCGTGTCGAGAACCGTCACGTGGGCTCGAGCGGCCGCGTGGGTGGGCGCCGCGCCAAAGGCCAGGACGAGGGCAAGGGCAAGAACGGCCATGCAGAAAGTATGCCCGGAATGAGGGAGGGCCGCCACGCGGCGGCCCTCCCTTTCGTCCTCAGGCGTCGGACTGACTACGGAAGCGTGAGCCTCCAGCCGCCCCGACCGTGCGTGGCTGCGTACAGCACACGCGCGCTCGGAACGATCGTCAGCCCAGGCGTCTCGACCATCGGCATGCCGGGAGCCGCAACGGTCCAGGACGTGGCACCGTTCGCGAGCTTCCAGACGCCGAAGTCAGTCGCCGCGTACAGATCGCCTGTCATGTCGTCACGGACGAGATCCGTGACCGGCAGGTCGGCGAGGTCGTACGTGCGATCGGTCCACGTCGCGACACCGCCGACGCGGTTGACCTCGAACACGTGACCCAGAGTTCCCGGCGTGTTGAGGCTGTAGCCCGAGTAGGAGATCCAGGCGTGGTTCGCGTTCGCTGGATCGATGTAGATCGAGCTGACGAACCGCGGCGGATCGTTTGCCGCCGACGTGTCCAGCCGCGTCCAGAGCACCGACGACGCTGAATCGTTCGCGTTGTCCGTGATGAACACGCGGCCCGTCGCCGTCGCGGCCCACATCGTGCCGTTGTTGCTCGTGGCACGTTCGATCGCAGCAAGGAAGTTCCCTGCACGGTCGCCGCCGTATGTACCCGACGTGAGGTCGGTCGCACCGGGCGGGCCGATGCGGACGAAGTCACCACAGGCGGGATCGGCCGCGGACGTCGTGAACTCGGGGCAGTTCGCCTCGAGGAACGCCTGGTTGCCGCCCCAATCCTGAGTCCGCCACACGCTCTGCGAGCCCTGGAAAATCGAGCCGGCGTTGGCAGGCGTCGGATCCGCGATGATCGGCGGGTAGAACTGAGCGCCCTCCGGGCTTCCGACGATCGGCCCCGTTGCGATCACCCAGTACGCGGGATCGCCGTTGCGGAAGTTCACGTCGTTCGCCTGACCTGTGAACGTGTTGAACCGCAGGTTGCTGTTGGCTGCGTTCCAGCCGGACTGTCCGCCGTCGCCGTAGATGATCTGCGGCCAGACGTCAGTCGAGCCCGAGTACTCGAACGTTCCGTTGTCCTGCGTACCGCCCTGCAGGTTGTTCGCGTTCGCCGGATTCGCGGAGAAGCTCTGGAACTGAAGCGTCGAGAGCCCCTTGTTCATGTTGTACATCGAGTCCGGGATCCGCGACAGCAGCGACTTGCAGTACGCGGTATCCGCCACGCTGAGCCCACGGCTGTCGCAGTTGGCCGATGCGTCGGCGAACTTGCCGTTCGACTGAACGACTCCGCCGTCGTCGCCGGCGATGAAGTCGAGCGGCGAGCCCGGAATCGTGACGAGCGCATGCTGATCCGGGTGGATCCACCCGTCGTTGTTCTTGTCGATCGTCATGTCGCTCCACGTCGAACCGCCGTCCGTGGACAGCAGTACCGCGCGGCCGTTGGACGGGCCTTGAACCTGCCCGTACGAGAACGAGCCACTGAGATACACGACATCCGGGTTGCCGGCCGGTGAGACGACGTAGTTGTCGTACCAGCACTGCCCCGTGCAGTACCCGATGTTCTGCGCGGTCGTCATGTCGGTGAAGCCCGCAACTCCGGCCGCGTCGTCCGTGCGGTAGAAGCGAGCGCGGTTCACACCGGAGTCGGCCTGGTTCCCCACGCCGACGTACATGCGCGTGAAGCCGCCCGGCAGCGTGTTCAGGGCGAACTGGGCCCGGTCGGTGTTCATGGCGGCGTTCAGCGGCGTCTTGATCTGCGTCCACGTCGCGCCGTTGTTCACGGAGCGCCAGACGCCCTCCTGGAACGAGGCCACGTACAGCACGTTCGGGTTGTTCGGGTCAACGGCAACCTCGTTCGTGCCGCGCGCACCAGCCTGGCTGGCGCGGAGCAACGTGAAGGTGCTGCCGTTGTAACGGTAGATGCCGCGGACGGCACACGGATTCGCGGCAGGCGTGTTGCAGCCGACCGCTCCGCCGGTGACCGAGCTGATCCCGCGGATCGCGCTCGTGATCCCGACGAGCAGGTTGCCGCTGCCGTCGAGCGCCATGCTCGAGACCGCGCGATCCCGGAAGAGGCTGCTGCCGGGCAAGAGCGTCCAGCTGTCGCCGCCGTCGGTCGTCTTGTAGATGCCCATGCCGGCTTCGGAGTCACCAGAAGCGTTGCCTTCACCGGTGCCCGCGTAGACAGTGTTGCCCGACGGATCGCTCGGGTCGACCAGCAGCGAGCCGATCGCGTTCGTCGCGAAACTGCCAGAGGTAAAGGTCCACTTCTGGCTCGGATTGGAGTGAAGCGCCTTGTCGGTTACCCAGACGCCGCCGCCGGCGGCGGCGAGATAGAGGCGGCACTTACCTTCGCCGCAGTTCTGGGCGATGCCCAACGCGGTCACGCGACCTGAGGCCACGTATGGCTTCCCGCCTGCGAGGAACTGGTCGAGCAGCGCCGGATACTTCGCTTGATCCGGTCCGATCAGCTGCCACGCACCGGCGTTCTTCTTGTTCCCGTGCGTCTTGAGCGTGCTGGCTGTCGCCTGCGCGTTCAAGGTCGCCTGGAACGGAACGCTGTCAGCCGGATACGAGCGGTTCGCGTAGTCCTGTGCCGCCGCGCTGTCCGGGCTCCGATTCTCAGGACCGACCGAGTCGCGTTCGCTCCCCGGCTTCACCATTGCGTCAGGCTCGCCCTTCGTAAATGCGAGCACGTGCACGCCGCGGGCGCTCGACGAGCCCCCTAGCGTGATTGCGGCCGCGAGTATCGCGAGACCGCCCAAAACGAGTACCGCGGCGATGACCATCAGCCGCATGGATCTCTTCCTCATCCCCATCTCCCCTCGTGAAAATTGAACCGAGGCGTCGGAAGACTCCGCCGCCCGCTATAGCTGGTGAGCCCTGCAAGCTCTCTTCTCGAGCCTGTAGAACGAGTTCTCAGCTCCACGGGCATGCGGAGCAGAAACCGATAGGCCTCCCCTGCCTAGAGTCGGGATGATGAACCATTGACTTGGCGATATCAAGGCGTTGATATCATGACGCCTCTCGGCGTCAAGAATGCCCCCACGCGACGATTCCGGCGAGGAGGGCCAACGCAAAAAGCGCAGCCGAGCAGCACCTCGGGCAACATCCACATCACGAATAGGCCCGCGTAACCCTGCCGTTCAGGCACACGAAAGGGGCCCGGTCGCCCGGGCCC
>DHWI01000081.1:2521-12165 GCA_002413095.1 Thermoleophilia bacterium UBA5186 | reverse complement strand
GCCTAACCGTACGGCCGAGCCGGATAGCCATCGACCACAAAGAACTGATCGGCGGCTGCGACGACCAGATCGCCGGCGAAGTGGGCCGGCGCAATGATGAAGCGCTCAGCCTTCCCTCGATACGCCTCGGCATCAGCGGGGAAGGTTGCCTGGCAGCTCGGCTGGGGGCATTCACAATGAAGTTGATCGACGGAACCGCGCCGGCTGCGGTTCTCGGCACGGCGCCTCTCCCTCACGGTTGACGCCGAGGCCAACGCGAGGCGGTCGTGTGCGCGCGAGGCCGGTGTCGGCCGCCCTCCGGGCTTGAGGAACGGCAATGCAGGAGCTTCAGTCATTTGTCCTCCGTGGTCGAAGCGTGCTCGCCGACCAGGCAAAGTTCGGGTCGGCCGGACCTACTCCAACCCGCTGCGCTTGGGGGAGGACTTTCGCCGGGCCACATGCGTTGAGGCCCGGCGAGCACTACGCGATGCCGATGGCTGCGGCACCGCAGAGCCCGAGGCTAGCAGGGCCGCCGTGAACGCGGCCGTGGCCTCGCTCGGTTCACATCGAACTCGAAGGTGTCTTTCAGGGCTCTCCGAGCACGCGAGACGAAGCTGAGCAGAACGCAATTTGGAAGGAGGTGATCGATGAACATCGCAAAGAAATGGATCCTCGCGACGGTGCTGGCCGGGTATCAGCAGATCGTCGCGCACCCTGAGGTGTTCCGCCCGAAGTTGGGGATGAAGGAGCTGCACTTCTTCCACGCCCGCGTCTTTCGCGAGCTGACGCAGCGCGACATCGAGCGCTACCACCGGCTCTTCCCGCGCCCTCGCGGCGCGATCACGGGCGAGTGGACGCCGGGCTACATGGCGGACGTCTGGACCCCGTCACTCCTCAAGCGGGCGGCGCCGGACGTCCGCGTGCTCGCGATCCTTCGCGACCCCATCGAGAGATACCGGTCCGCGGCCACCCACAACCTCCAGTTTCCGCGCACGGGCGAGCTGCACCGTGACGCGTACGCGATGGGCCTCTACCACAACCAGCTGCGAAGGCTCGTACACGTCTTCGGTCGTGAGCGGATCCTTGTGCTTCAGTTCGAGCGCTGCCGCGACGACTCGCTAGCCGAGCTTCGCCGGACCTACGCGTTCCTCGGGATCGACGACGGCTTCGTCCCCCCGAACGCGGAGCGTCTCGTGAACCCGGCGTGGCGGGCGAAGGTCGAACTCCCTACCGACATCGTCGACGTTCTGCGGATCGGCTACAGCGAGGATGCGCGAGAGCTCGCGCGGGACTTCCCCGAGATCGATCTAGAGCTCTGGACGACGCTCGCGGCCCGCTGAAGCGCGGCGAGGCGATCGACACCCGACGTTGCCGAAGCGGCTGCCGTCTCCGAGGATGACGTCAACCGCTTCGGCTACTGGTCGGGCAACGAGTTAAGCGTTGAACGCTAGTTCGTGCTGTTCGATCAGCTCGTGCCCGACTGGGACGGCTTGCAGCACTACCTTGAGAGCCTTCGTCTCGGCGGCAGCGCCGAAGATGTCGTAGGCCCGCTCGGTGTCGGCAAGCGCGAAATGGTGCGTTGCGAACACCGTGGGGTCGAGCCGGCCTCCCTCGATGAGCCTGAGGAGCATGGGCACGGTGCTCGTGTCGACGAGACCGGTCGTGATCATCACCCCGCGGATCCAGAGCTTCTCGAGATGGAGCGTGGCGCACTTTCCGTGCACGCCGACATTGGCCACGCGACCGCCCGGCCGGATCAGCTCTGTGCAGAGCTCGAACGTGTCGGGTACGCCGACGGCCTCGATGGCGACGTCTGCGCCCAGGCCGCCGGTCAGTTCCATCACCTTCGCGACGGCATCCTCGTTGCCGTTGTTGATCGTCACGTCAGCCCCGAACTCGAGCGCCTTCTCCAGGCGCGCGTCGTCGAGGTCGATGGCGACGATCCGACCCGGTGTGTGGAGCTGCGCGGTCATGATCGCCGCGAGCCCGATCGGGCCCGCGCCGACGATTGCGACGGTGTCTCCAGGCTCGACACGGCCGTTCAGGACGCCGACCTCGTAGGCCGTCGGCAGGATGTCGGCAAGGAAGAGCACCTGCTCGTCGCTCAAGCCATCCGGGACCTTGTAGACGGAGGTATCCGCGAACGGCACGCGAGCGAAATCGGCCTGGAGGCCGTCGACCAGATGGCCGAAGATCCAGCCGCCACCACCGGTGCAGAGGCCGTAGCGGGCTTCCTTGCAGAAGCGACAGCGGCCGCACGAGGTGATGCACGAGACGAGCACGCGGTCACCGACCGCAATCGTCGTGACCGCGGCGCCGACCTCGACGACGGTGCCGACCGCCTCGTGGCCGAGAACCGTCCCCGGCATGACCGCAGGGACGTCTCCCTTCAGGATGTGCAAGTCGGATCCACAGATCGTGGATGAGTCGATGCGGACGATCGCGTCCGTCGGCTCGATGATGGTCGGGTCGGGAACGAGCTCCCAGGCTTTCTCTCCGGGCCCGTGGTAGACAAGCGCTTTCATCGGATCTCCTTTGTCAGTGCGGACGGGATTGAAAATTTGGGCGGCACCGAGGGGACGCGCGCGACCGCGCGGGCGAGCAGATCGGCAAGCTCGCGCAGCGCTCCGGGCTCGTCCACGCTTCCGATGTCGAGATCGGTGTCCCTCCGGCGCCCGACCCGGAGGATGGCCGTGTCGAGGCTGACGGAGTCAATGTCACCGTACGGAACCGACTCGAGGCACCGACGTCCAACGGCCACGCCGCAGAGCTCCGCCGACGAGTCGGTTAGCTCCAGACGGCCCGCGTACCGCGGCCCTGCCCCTTCGTTCCAGTAGACGGCATAGCTCGACATGCGCTTGCATCCTCCCGCCGGCTAGCGCTCACCGCATCCGCATCGTCCGACAGGAAGCTTGCGGGAAAGCCGCAGCGCGTTCGGGGGCCACGAAGACGTGGTGAAACGCTGCGGGAAATCCCTGAATGGCAGTCAGCGCCGACTCCGATGGACGGTGCGCGCGCACGGCCGACACTGAGAGAAACCATTCGAAAGGAAACGACCATGACAAGAATCAGGAAGCTCAAGTGGACGGGACTGGCGCTAGCCGTCGCACTCGCAGTCGCCGCTCCGGCGTTCGCAAGCCAGAGCCGGACGATCACCATCCACCACCAGAAGCGCGGCTGCCACGCCTGGGCGCTCACCGCAGCAGGCCCGTACAAGGCGTCGCTGTCGGTCTCGCTGAAGCACGGGACCACGCTGAAGTTCGTCAACAACGACGTCATGCCGCACGCACTCGTGCAGACGTCCGGGCCGAACGTGAAGGTTGTCGCCCCGGCCATGCGGCGCATGGGCGCAACCGCAAGCGTCCGCTTCTCGAAGGTCGGCGTCTACCACTTCACGACGAAGGCCGGCGACGACTACAAGTGGGCGTCCACGACGAAGACGCTCGGCGAGGACAACGTCCTGCGCCTGACCGTCACGGTGCGATAGATCACCTCGTTGGACGCGGGCTGCCGGGCTAACCCCGCAGCCCTCTCCGCCCGGTGTTCCCGGTCGGGTCTGCGGACTCGCCGGGACGCCGCCCCGCGGAAGACGCCCACCCTCGATCGACATCTACGACGAAGGAGAGCCAACCGATGAGCAGTGTCCAGCACACACCGCCGCGAGCCAAGGAAGCGAGACGCGAGGAAACAGCCTCGTCCGCGTTCTTCGCCCTCGCGTGCATCGGACTCGGCTTTCTCGTGGTTGCGCTCGCGTTCTTCGCCGCATTGATGTGGTCGGATGCCAACGGCGCCAGGAACGCGGCCGACCGCGCGGCGGCCAGTGCTGGATCGGGCGGTTCAATGGCGACGCCCGCGCAGACCGCCGTCTCTGACCTGAAGAGCTTCGCGGGCGCCGCGCCGGCGAACGCCGACGCGCTCGCGACCGGACACAAGGCTTTCCCCGCCGAGCTTCCTGCTGCTCCCGCCGGCGCCGTCGCCGACGTCAATCTCGTCCTGAAGGACGTCGAGATCCAGGTCGCGCCCGGAATCAAGTACAGCGCGTGGGCCTGGGCCGGCGGCGCACCCGGGCCGGTCATCCACGTCCGGCAGGGACAGCTGGTGAAGATCACGCTGACGAATAGCGGCGCGATCCCCCACTCAGTCGACTTCCATGCGGCGCGGATCGCTCCGGACAAGGCCTTCGGCGACGTCATGCCGGGGAAGTCAGTCAGCTACTCCTTCCGCGCGAACGATCCCGGGGTCTTCATGTACCACTGCGGGACGAAGCCCGTGCTCATGCACATCGCGAACGGGATGTATGGCGCGATCGTGGTCGAGCCAAAGCCGGGGGTCATGCCCCACGCCGACCGCAACTACGTCCTCGTGGCCAGCGAGTGGTACCTCTCCTCTGACGGCCTCTCGAAGCCTGCGCAGTTCAACATGGCCAAGGCACACGCACGCCAGCCCGACTGGATGACCTTCAACGGCTACGCGGGCCAGTACGTCAAGCATCCACTGACCGCGAATCCCGGCGAGACCGTCCGCTTCTGGGTCATGGACGCGGGGCCCTCGCTCGACACCGACTTCCACATCGTCGGCACGATCCTCAACCGCGCCTGGGTCGACGCCGGTCTGACCAGTCCGCCGCTCCGCAACGTGCAGACCGTCGGCGTGCCTGCGGGTGGGGGCGCCGTGTTCGACGTCAAGATCGACCAGCCGGGCCTCTATCCCTTCGTATCGCACGCCTTTGCCGCGGTCGACCAGGGCCAGGTCGGGCTCCTGAACGTCGGAAACGTCAAGGGAACGATGAGCCACTAGCATGGTGGCGGTTCATATGACCGGCCGTACAGAATTCACATCTGACGAGGCTCGCAGGATCGGCGAAGAACTCGGGATCGAGTGGGCCACGGCCCCGTTCGACGTCGAGCAGTTCCGCGCTGGGATGAGCGTCGAGCTGGAGCACGGGCTCCGGGATCCGCACACGAACGTCACGGGCGACGACCCGGTCGCCACCGGGAAGATCGCGCTGGCCCACCTCCACGAGCTGCCCGACTATTACACCCGGCTCGAGCGCATGGAGAACGATCCGGGCTAGGGCGCGTCCGGGTCGTCGAGCAGGCCCTGCGCGAGCGCGTGGCGCACGAGCTCGGCGCGGGTGCCAAGCCGCAACTTCTGCATGATGTGCGCGCGATGCGTCTCCGCCGTCCGCACGGAGATGAAGAGCATCTTCGCGATCTCCTGATTCGTGTGGCCGAGTGCAAGCAGGCGCAGGATCTCGCGCTCCCGATCGGAGAGCGGGTCCGCCTCTGCAGCAGCGCGGTCGGCGGCGTCGGCGGCGACCATCCGAGCGCCGAGCGTCGGGTGCACGTAGCTGCCGCCGCTCGCGATGTCGCGAATCGCGGCCACGACCTCCTCGTCGGCCGCCTCCTTCAGCACGTAGCCGCTCGCCCCGGCCGCGAAGGCCTCGCGCACGTAGCTCGGGTCGTCCTCCATCGATAGGACGAGCACCTTCGCGTCGGGCGCCTCCTTCAGGAGCTTCGGCAGCACCTCGATCCCGCCCTCCCCCGGCATGACGAGGTCGAGCAGGATCACGTCCGGCGTCTGCTCGCGCACGCGGAAGATCGCGTCCTTGGCGTTTCCGGCCTCGCCGACGACCTCGATGTCCTCGTGCGAGTCGAGCAGGAGCTTGATTCCGGAGCGGACGACGGCGTGGTCGTCGACGACGACAACGCGGATCGCCACTAGAGCGGCATCTCGATCGCGAGCGTCGTGCCCGATTCGGGCGAAGATTCGACCGTCAGCCGACCGTCGTGCAGCGCCAGGCGCTCGCGCATCCCGATCAAACCAGCGGCGTCGTCCCGCACGTCGTCGACGCGGAACCCGTCTCCGTCGTCCTCGATGACCGCCGTGACCGAGCCAGGGCGACGGACGAGCAGAACGCTGACCTTGCTCGCTTGCGCGTGCTTGACGATGTTCGTGAGCGCTTCCTGCACGATTCGGTACAGCGTGGTCTCAACCTCGGTCGGCAGCCGCTCGTCGCCCAGCTGAGCCTCGAGGTCGACGCCGATTCCCGTAGCTTCGGAGAACGTCTCGACAAGCGCCTCGAGTGCCGCGACGAGTCCGAAGTCGTCGAGAGCCTTCGGACGAAGCTGTACCGCGAGCCGGCGGACATCTTGCAGCGTCTCCACGATGAGCTCGCGCAGCTGCGCCCCGGCAGCGCGGCCCTGCTCGGCGGATTCGGCCTCCTCGACCGCGCGCAACCCGAGCAGGATCGACGTCAGCGCCTGCCCCGTCTCGTCGTGGAGCTCGCGCGCGAGACGCCTCCGCTCGATCTCCTGGCCAGCGACGACGCGACGCAGCGAGTCGCGGGCGACGCGGCGAGTGAGGTCGACGGCGACCGACGCGCGCGCCGCGAACTGCTCGGCGACGCGCTGGTCGTTGCTGTCGAACCGTGCATCCGCGCCGAGCTTGTCGTGGGCGAGGACGACGCCGATCGCGGAGCCGCGAAAGACGAGTGGGACGAACAGTCCCGTGCGCGCGCCGAGCCGCCGCGCCGTGCCCTGGTCGACCTCGGGATCCTCGAGCACGGAGTCCACGCGCTCGCTCGCAGCACGCTCGAGCACACGTCCGGCCTTCGACTCCGCGCCGGAGAAGGTCACGCCCAGCAACTCGTTCGCGGGCTCGCCCGCCGCGGCCTCGATCCGGAGGTCGCCGCCGACCGGCAGCGCGATCGCGACGACGCGCGCATTCAGGAGCTCGCGGAGACGCGACGCGACGAGCTCGAGCACGCGCGCCAGGTCAAGCTCTCCGACAAGCGCATTTCCGATCTCGTTCAGCGACTCGAGCTGCCGCGACCATGCAGTCGCGGACTCATACAGCCTGGCGTTCTCCACCGCGACCGCCGCCTGGGAGGCGAGGAGCGTCACGAGTTCCTCGTCTTCGGCCGCGAAGTCCTCGCCGCCCTCCTTCTCGGTCAGATAAAGGTTCCCGAACGCGACGCCGCGGAGGAGGATCGGGACGCCGAGGAAAGTGCTCATCGGCGGGTGATTCGGCGGGAACCCGACCGAACGAGGATCTTGCGCGAGGTCGTGAAGGCGAAGCGGTCGCGCGTCCCGGATGAGGACACCCAAAATCCCGCGCCCGTGCGGCGGGTCGCCGATCTGCTTCCGGGTTTGCTCGTCCAGGCCGGTCGTCACGAACCGCTCGAGGCCCGTCCCGGCGGCGTCGATCACGCCCAGTGCGGCATAGCGGGCACCGGTGAGCTCCGCAGCGGCTTCCACGATGCGCTCGAGCACCCCGTCGAGCGACAGCTCGGAGCTGATCGCGACCCCCGTTTCCACCAGGGTGCGAAGTCGGGCCGAGGCTTTGGTCTCCGTCATCTCGTCGGAATCGTAAGGAGCAACGTCGAGTGTGTGGAAAACCCGCGACCGGTCAGCGGGCCGCGCCGGATGTCGGGGAAGCCCCCACCGCGGACACTGAGCCAAGAAAGAGAGTCCACGGAAAGGGAGTCGCCATGTTCAACAAGAAGCTTTTCGAGCTCGGCGGAATCGCCGCCAGCATCGTCCTCATCGTCTTCGGCGTCGGGGCAATCGCACTCGGCCTCAACGGCCGCAGCACGGTGCGTGACAGCCTGAAGCTGGAGCAGATCGTCGGCTCGCCCGACATGACCAGGGACGGAATCGCAGCCGAGGCCAAGAAGGCCGGGCTCACGAACGTCGTCCTCCCCGGCGGCGACGTCGCCGGCAAGGCGATCAACACCGGGCAGCGGGCACGCTGGTTCGCCGGCTACATGCGGGTCCACACGCTCGAGGCCACCGGCGGCAAGACCTACGCCGAGATGCCCCGCTTCGCGACCGTCGACGGCAAGGGCACCAACGACGCGGCAGCGGCCCAGAAGTACCCGAATGGGCAGCCGATGAGCAACTCGGCCCGCGACATCTGGNNTCGTCGTCGGGATCGCGCTGCTACTCAGCGGGATCGGGTTCGGAGTCCTGACGCTCGGCGGTGCGCTCAAGCGGCGCCCGCAGCCGAGCAGCGCGCGCCGGCAGGTGCCGGTCGCGACAAGCTGAGCGGCGACTCACGAGAGAGGGCGGCCGAGAGGCCGCCCTCTCTCGTGCGCCCGTCTCCGGCGCCAACTTTTTCGCAGCGTGAGGGTCTAGACTCCCTGGCAGGTTCAAAGCCGTACGAATATCGCGCGAAAGTGCGAAAGGGGTGAAAATGAATCCACGTCCACGTTCCCGGTTGCGGACGGCGATCGCCTTTGCAGGCGCCCTCCTCGTCGTCGGAGTGGTCCCAGCCTCGACTGCAGCGATGACCGGAGGGGCAACACATTCGGGGTCCGCAAAGAAGACCACCATCACGCTCGCCCACTGGAGCTCGTCGCCAGTCGAGCTCAAGGGGGTTCGGGCGACGATCGCGGCGTTCGAGAAGCGCAACCCGTCGATCTCCGTCAAGGAGGTCAACATCGACCCGTATCCGGAAGGAATGCTCGCCAGGTTCGCGGCCCGCAAGCCGCCGGACATCTTCTACGTCGACTCGAACGTGTTCCCCGACTGGGTCTCCCAGGGGGTGCTGGAGCCGCTCAACTCGCGGATGGCGGCAGCGCACATGAGCACGAAGCCGTTCTACTCACGGCTGCTCGGCGCGTTCCGCTACAAGGGCAAGCTCTACGGCCTGCCCAAGGACTGGTCTCCGCTCGCGATGGAGGCCAACACCAAGGCGCTCGCAGCAGCCGGCGTCGCCGCGCCCACGACATGGGCCGGGCTCACGACGGCCCTGCAGAAGCTCAAGGCCGCGGGCCAGCCACCCGCGTGTCTCGGCATCGACCTCGCGCGAATCCTCGCGTTCATGTACCAGAACGGCGGCGGGTTCCTGAACGCCTCGAAGACCAAGGCGATCGTGAACACGTCCAAGAACACGACCGCGGTCAGCACCTACATCAACTGGATCCAGTCGGGTCTCGCGCGCACGCCGGCGCAGCTCGGCATGGGCTGGTGCGGTGAGGCGCTCGGCAAGGAGAAGGCCTCGATCATCTTCGAGGGCAACTGGGTGACGAGCTACATGAACGACACGTTCCCGACCGTGTCCTGGAAGACGTACCCGATGATCGGTGCGAAGAAGGGCAACAAGTACCGCGGGAACCTCGGGTTCACGGCGTCGTACTCGATCGCCAAGGACTCGAAGAACAAGGCCGCGGCGTTCAAGATGCTCCAGTTCCTGGACGGCCCGGCGGGCCAGAAGGTCTGGATCGCGAACGTTGGCTACCTGCCGGCCCGCAGTGACGTCAAGCCGCCTGCTGGGCGTGCCGTCTACCTCAAAGAGGCACCGTTCACGCATCCGTGGCAGTTCGCACCGGGATTCTCGAAGGTGACGGACACCGCGAACAACGAGTTCCAGGCCGCGTTCGAAGGCAAGGAGACCGTCGACGTGGCTCTTCGCAACATCCAGGCCGCGGCAAACGCCGCCCTGGGGCACTAGCCGTTCGTTAAGCCAGGCACTAGACTCGCCGCGCGCTCAGACGGGGCGCGCGGCGAGTCTTGCCGTCTCGAGAACCAAGGGGGGCTGTTGGCGGTAGCGACAGGGGCCCAGCGGAGGGCGCCGAGGTTCCAGTCGGTCGGCAGTGCCAAGCTGCGCGAGGCGCTCGTCGGCTACGCCTTCGTGATCGTCCCGCTCGCGTTCTTCCTGCT
>DHWI01000081.1:1999-2355 GCA_002413095.1 Thermoleophilia bacterium UBA5186 | reverse complement strand
CTGGCGCTCGCCGTCAACGCGCGCATCCGCGGCAAGTCGTTCTTCCGCGCCGCGTTCTACTTCCCGTCGCTGACGTCCTCCGCGGCGGTCACCGCGATCGCCCTCTTCATCCTGAACGCGGGCGGGCTCTTGAACGCGCTACTCAGCAAGATCGAGGGCCATCCCGTCCACACACCCTGGTTCGCTCAGTCGTCGACGGCGCTCGAGTCGATCATGGGCCTGAACATCTGGACGACCTCCGGGACGATGATGCTGTTCTACCTCGCGACGCTCCAGTCAATCCCGACGGACGTCTACGAGGCGGCGGCGATCGACGGCACGAGCCGCTGGCGCACGTTCTGGAAGATCACCTTCCC
>DHWI01000081.1:1533-1716 GCA_002413095.1 Thermoleophilia bacterium UBA5186 | reverse complement strand
CATCGCGATCTTCTACCTCTGGCCGTTCTACTGGACGATCTCGACGTCGCTCAAGACGCTCCCCGACAGCGTGAAGGGCTTGCAGTTCATACCTCATCACCTAACGCTGAAGGGGTACCGCGAAACGTTCACGACAGGCCCGTTCGGCCGCTACTTCCTGAACAGCGCGATCTTCGCGATCAC
>DHWI01000081.1:1078-1263 GCA_002413095.1 Thermoleophilia bacterium UBA5186 | reverse complement strand
GACCAGATGCGCCTCGTGCCGGTCTTCAAGCTGCTCGCGGACTTTCCGTTCACGCACTGGAACCTGATCGCGACGTACCAGGGCTACATCCTGATCCACCTCCTCTACGCCACGAATCTCTTCTTGATGCGGCAGTACTTCCTCACGATCCCGAAGGACTACGAGGAGGCGGCGAAGCTCGACAA
>DHWI01000081.1:0-829 GCA_002413095.1 Thermoleophilia bacterium UBA5186 | reverse complement strand
GTGAAGGGATGAGCTCGGGAGCTGCCCTGCGCGCCGCGGCCGGCGACTTCTACCACCAGTCGTGGCGGCTCTTCGTCCTGAACGCCGCGCTGTCGGCGTGTGTGGTGCCCGTGGTCGTAGCGGGACTGTGGATGCCGGTCGCCTGGGCGCTGCTGCTCTTCGCGGGCCCGCTCGTCGCGGCGCTCATGCACTGCGCGGTCGTCGTCACCTCGACCGGCGAGCTCCGCCTCGGAGACGCCCTCGTCGGCCTCCAGCTGCACTGGCGGCGCGGGCTCCTGCTCGGCGCGGTGGTGGCAGGCGCTGCGCTGCTCAGCGCCAATGCGATCGCGTACTACGCCGGCTCGAGCGCGCTCTTCCTCGCGGTGCTCGGCGTATACCTCGCGCTCTTCTTCGGCGCGTTCCAGGTCATCCTCTGGCCGATCGCGATCGCCGAGCGGGAGCGCCCCGTCCTGACGGTGGCCAGGGAGGCGGGCCGCGCGCTCCTGCGGCGCCCGGTCCAGGCGCTCGTGCTCTGCGCCGTCCTCGCGCTGGTGAACCTGATCGGTGTGGCGGCGGCCTTGATCCCGTTCCTGACCGTGACGATCGCCTACTCGTTCCTCGCGGCCGCTCGCTTCGCGCTGCCGCCCTCGACTCAGGAGGCATTCGACTGATGGCGCGTGTGCTCTTCGACAACGTGACGAAGCGCTTCGACGGCACCGACGCGGTCAAGGATTTCACCGTCGAGGTTCCCGACGGGGAGTTCCTGGTCCTCGTCGGGCCATCCGGCTGCGGCAAGAGCACCGCGCTCAGGATGCTCGCCGGGCTCGAGGAGGTGACCGACGGCCGGATC
>DHWI01000069.1:11381-11935 GCA_002413095.1 Thermoleophilia bacterium UBA5186 | reverse complement strand
TCAAGGTGCTCGACATCGACCGCGACCGACAGCGGATCTCGCTCGGCCTCAAGCAGACGCAGAGCGATCCTTGGCAGCAGGTGCTCGAGAACTACAAGGAGGGCGACGTCGTCGAAGGGCGCGTCACGAAGGTGGTCACGTTTGGCGCCTTCGTCGAGATCCTCCCCGGCGTCGAAGGGCTCGTGCACATCTCCGAGCTCGCGCAGCATCACGTCGAGAACCCCCGCGAGGTCGTCGCGCAGGGCGATCCGGTCAACGTGCTCATCCTCGAGGTCGATGCCGAGCGGCGGCGCCTCTCGCTCTCGCTGAAGCGAGTCGAGGAGGACTCGGAGGTACAGCCGCGCGCTGACGGCGGCGAGTCGGTCCACACGGCGCCGCGCCTCGACCTCTCCGAGGACGTCTTCACCGACAGCGCGGACGAAGCGCCGCCGCTCGAAACGTCCGCGGCGGAGGAATCGCCCGAGCCCGAGCTGATGAGCGCCGAGCCCGAGCCCGAGCCCACGAGCGCCGAGGCCGAAGCCGAGCCGATGAGCGCCGAGGCGGAGACGGCAGAG
>DHWI01000069.1:429-11310 GCA_002413095.1 Thermoleophilia bacterium UBA5186 | reverse complement strand
CCTGAGGCCGACGCCGAGGCGGCGGTCGTCGGCGACGATTCAGTAACGCCCGCCGACCAGTAGGAATGCCGCGGCCCGTCGCGGTCGCGATCACAGGCGGGATCGGGGCCGGCAAGAGCGAGGCCTTGCGGTCGTTCGCGCGGCACGGCGCCGCCGTCGTCTCGAGCGACGAGATCGTCCACCGGCTGCTCGACGAGGACGAGGAGGTTCGTAGCGCGCTGCGCGAGCGCTGGGGCGACCGCATCTTCCGCGACGACGGTGCGGTGATGCGCGAGGCGATCGGCCACATCGTCTTCGAGGATCCCGCCGAGCTCGACTGGCTCGAAGCGCTCCTGCACCCGCGCGTGGCGCGCGAGTACATGACCTGGCGCGCCGCGCTCGCGCGCCTGCCGGGGCCGCCCGCGGTCGCCGTCACGGAGGTGCCGCTCCTGTACGAGGTCGGCGGCGAGCGGCGCTTCGACGTCGTGGTGGCGATCACCGCGCCGGCCGAGCTGCGCGCAAGCCGCTCCGCCGTGGCCACCGAGGATCGCGAGCGGCGGTTCCTTCCCGACGAGGAGAAGGCTGGGAAGGCCGATTACGCCTTCGTCAACGACGGCTCGCTGGACGACCTCGACGCGTTCGTCGCCGGCGTGATGGACGAGCTGGAAGCACGCGCGTGAGGCGCGTTCTGGCGGCGCTTGCCGTGGTCGGGGCGCTGGCCGCGGGCTTCCTGTACATCCAGTCAGCGAAGCCTGGGTGGTGGGAGCGCCTTTGGTACCCGCTCTCCTACGCCACCATCGTCCGCGGCCACGCGCGGAACTACGACCTCGACCCGGCCCTCCTCGCCGCGGTGATCTACCAGGAGTCGAAGTTCCGAGCCGACTCCCGCTCCTCGTCGGGCGCGATCGGGCTCATGCAGCTGCTGCCCGACACGGCGAAGGGCATCGCGCTCCACACGGGTGGCTCACGCTTCCGCATCGCGGATCTCTACGACCCCGAGATCAACGTCCGCTACGGCTGCTGGTACCTCCGCCACCTGCTGCAGAAATACGGCGACGAGAAAACCGCGCTCGCGGCGTACAACGCGGGCCAGGCGAACGTCGACGGCTGGCGCGCGCGGGGCGTCGGGATCCAGTTCGCGGAGACGCGGCACTACGTCCGCCGCGTCGAACAGCTGAAGACCATCTACCGCCACGCCTACGGGCGCGAGCTGGGAGCTTAGGGTCCCGAGGTCGTCGTCGTTGTGGTGGTCGTCGTGACCGGCGGCGGCTCGGGGCACGCCGCGCCGCGCGGGTTGTTGTAGATCCAGATCCGCTGCGTCAGCCCGCCCACGTTTCCACGCTCGTCCTTCACCCCGACCGAGATGAGCGCGACGCCGTTCGGAAGCGTGCGCGTGTCGAGCTCGGGGGACAGCACGTACAGGAACCGGCCCGGCAGGCCGCCGAACTGCTGGAGGCCGAAACGGGGGGCGTTCTGGTAGGTGCCGCGCGCGTAGACCGTCCAGAACTGCGGATTCGGCGGTACCGTCGCCCGGAAGTCGGCCGCCGCCCTCAACGGGACCAGCACCGTGCCGTCCAGCTTCGTCAGCTTCCAGCTCACGAGCGCCGGTGCGATCGGGAGCCCGGTCCATGGCTCCGGCGCGGGCAGCACGGGCCGGTCGAACGCCTCGGCACTGAGCGCGATCCGGCCGCAGACGGCGGCCGGGCCCACGTCGGCGCCGTTCGCCGGACGGGTCAGCAGGATCTCGGCGACGCTCGGGCGCGTCCTGTCCCTGTAGGGGGCGAGATGGCCCTTGAGCAGCGGGTTCGTGACTCGAAATCCGTCGATCTCCGTGAGATGGACGTGGCCGGCCGACGCCTGGACGAAGCCGAGGATCGTCTTCCGGGCCACGACGCGCTGGCCCCCCTGCACGTGCGGCGTGATGTGCTCGTACTGGAAGACCCGGCGGGTGGCGTTCGTCAGCGGCGACTCGACGTCGACCTGTCCGGCGCCCATGACCCGCGCGATGCCCGACGTGACCGGATAGACAGGCGTGTCGGGGCGCGCGGAGATGTCGATCCCGTTGTGGAAGCTGAAGCTGCCCGGCCCTTCCCACGGATTGGAGAAGAACCCGAGGCTGAAGACCGTGCGCGGGTCGCCGAAACCGCCGCGGATCGGGTGCGGCTTGTTGAACGGACGGACGGGCCAACCGTATGCGGACGCGCCCCCCGCGAAGGTGAGCGCGGCGACGAAAGCGACGAGCGCGGCGAGCAACCTGCGAGAGACCACAAACGGAAGTGTAGGACGACGGCCGGCCCGAGAGTTACCTCCCGGGCCGGCCGTCGTTACGTTCTGCGGTCCCGACTCAGTCCTCTGAGAGGTGCGTCCACAGGTTTTCCGTCAGCTGCCGCACGTGCGGTTCCCAGACCGACCCGGCGACCGTGAATGCGCCTGCCGCATAGACCTTTGCGCCTGCCCTGGTCTCGTAATACGTCATGTCGGCGTTGTGGCCATTCCCGAAGAGGTTCGGGAGTTGGGCGATGAGCCTCACGTTCTTCGGCGAGTCGGAAACGATCTCGTCGGCTTCGATCCCGCCGCTCGAGAACTCGGCGCCGACGGTCAGGTCGGTTCCATCCAGGAGCCACTTCGGGCTGCGCGCGCCCGGGCGCACGATCCAGCGCTTCCTGTGCTCGCCCATGTCGTTCCCGAAGTACTGCACGCCGATGAGCGCGGCTTCGGGCCGGCCGAGATCGCGCCACTTCCGCGTCCGCTCCATCACGTTGCCGTGCTTGACGATCTGCCAGAAGAAGTTGTTCGCCGACAGGAACATCAGGTTCCCGCCCAGATTCCGGAAGCCGTCGACAACGTCGTACTCGTGGGTGGTCACGTACTCGTGGTGGCCTTCGAAGATCAGCAGCTCGTACGCCTTGCGCAAGCGAGCACCGTTACGGGTGTTGTTCAGGTCCGCGTCGGACAGATAGTCGGCGTTATGCCCGGTCTGGAGCGCCCAGCGTAGGAACGGAGCGTCGTAGTACTTGAAGTGAGGCGGGACGCCCCGGTTCAGGAACGGGCGTCCGAGACGGGCGGTGCTTCCGCCTGCGTACCACGTGTCCGGCCGCCCGTCGCCGTTGTCATCGCGGAAGTTGTACGCCTGCCACGTCTGCGTCGGCAGCACGATCGCGACTGGATGCTCGCCGAGGCGGCGCGGACGGAGCACGAACGGCGCGTACCCGATCCTTGCGCCTGACGTGAGCTGCGCGAAGTAGACGCCGCTCGGCCACTGGCCGATCCCAACGGACACGACGCGGCGGCCGTTGACGTTCCCGATCGGCTTCGGCTCGGTCACGGGCTCACCGAGGAGGACGTCATTCGCCTCGGTCGGCTTCGCCTCGCCTCCCGCACGGAAGAACTGCAGCGAGATGTTGCGCGCCCGGTCGGTGATCACAAGCTGGGCGTTTCGTCCCGGGCTGTAGCTCTCGCGGGGGAACATCGCGGTCAGCTTCGGCCGCTTCGAGTCTGGGACATGGCCCGCGTAGCCCATTAGCTGGAGCTCGTCGGCGTCGAGCTTCGGCGAGAGGGGCAGGCCGGAGGTCGAGGAGGTCGGGACGGTTGCGATCGCGGCGGCGAGCGCGGCGATGGCGGCGAAGCGGCTGAGCGCCTCGCGACGGTTGAGATGATCGGTGGTAGCCATGCGGCCACCGTCCGCGGGAGCCCCAACCGCCTCTCAACGGGCGCCTAACGGATCGCTAACGGCGCCGCGGCGCCCCCTGGTGGCAGCGCCGCAACGCTGTTACAAAGGGCGACATGGAGTTCCGGATCCTCGGCCCGCTCGAGGTCGTCGGCGAATCAGGCGAGGCAATCGAAGTCGCCGGTCAGAAGCAACGGGCTTTGCTCGCGATCCTGCTTCTGCGTGCGAATGAGGTCGTTTCGACAGACCGGCTGGTGGACGAGCTCTGGGGAGAGCAGGCCCCGCGCACTGCGACCGCGTCGCTGCAGAACTCGATCTCGCAGCTCCGCAAGCTGCTCGGAGCGGATCGCGTCGTCACGCGGTCTCCCGGCTACGTCTTGCGCGTCGAGCCGGGGGACCTCGACCTGGACCGCTTCGAGCGGCTGCTGCGAGAGGCTCGGCCGCAGGAGCCTGACGAGCGGCTGCGCACGCTGTCCGAGGCGCTCGCCCTCTGGCGTGGCCCGCCCCTCGCCGACTTCGAAACCGATTCGTTCGCGCAGGCGGATGCGCGGCGGCTCGAGGAGTTACGGCTGATCGCGGCGGAGGATCGCGTTGATGCCGCACTTGAGAACGGCGCCGAGAGCCAGCTCGTCGGCGAGCTCGAGCTGCTTGTGTCCCGCCACCCGTTGCGTGAGCGGCTGCGGGGACAGCTGATGCTGGCGCTCTACCGTTCGGGCCGGCAGGCCGAGGCGCTCGAGGCCTACCAGGCGGCGCGTCGAGCCCTCGTGGAAGAGCTCGGAATCGAGCCGAGCCCGCCCCTCCAGCAGCTCCACGCGGCGATTCTCCGGCAAGAGGGAGGCCTCCAGCCGCGGTCGCCTACCCGTGCGGTCGAGGACCACTACGACGAAGTCGTGCGCGCTCTCGCCGCCGCACGTCTCGTCACGGTGCTCGGGCCGGACGCGAGCTTGCCCCTGCCGAGCGAGGTCGCGGCCCATCTCGCCGGCTCCTTCGGGCTGGACCACGAGCCGGCGCTCACGAAGATCTCGCAGCACATCCTGCTCACACAGGGGATCGGGCCGCTCTACGACGAGCTCCATGCGCTCTTCGAGCGCGACCAGGCAACTGGCGCAGTGCACCGGTTCCTCGCCTCGTTGCCGCCACTCCTGCGCGCGCGCGGGCTGCCGCAACAACTGCTCGTCGGGACCGGCTACGACCACACGCTGGAGCGTGCGTTCGACGAGGCCGGGGAGGAACTCGACGTCGTTTCGTACATCGCGGAGGGACCTGACCGCGGCAAGTTCCTGCACGTGCCCGCCGAGGGGGGCGCGCGTGTGATCGCCGAGCCGAACGCGTACGCGAGCCTCGACGTCGAGCGTCGCCCCGTCCTGCTGAAGATCCACGGTCAGGCCGACCGCGACCCCGCCCGGGTCTGGGACAGCTTCGTGGTCAGCGAGGACGACTACATCGACTACCTCACTCAGGCGGAGGTGGCGAGCGTGATTCCGGTGACGCTCGTCGCGCGGCTCCGTCGGAGCCACTTCCTCTTCCTCGGCTACGGGCTCGAGGACTGGAACCTGCGGGTCTTCCTGCGCCGCGTCTGGGGACGCGACCGCGTCGCGTACCGCTCGTGGGCCGTGGAGCCGACGCCGAGTGCGCTCGCGCGTGAGTTCTGGCGCGAGCGCGAGGTCGACGTCTTCGTCGTCCCGCTCGACGAGTACGTGAGCGAGCTGAGGAGACGGGCGGAGGAACTGCTCGCACCGGAGGTGCCCGCGTGAGCCGAGCGGCCGTCTTCCTGCCGGCCAGCCCGTACAAGGGCCTCGTCCCGTTCGAGGACTCGGAGCTCGACGCTCTCTTCTTCTTCGGCCGGGAACGCGAGACCGGCCTCGTGACCGCCAATCTCATGGCCGCGCGGCTCACCGTGCTCTACGGGCCCATCGGCGTCGGCAAGAGCTCGCTGGTCCGCGCCGGGGTCGCGCACACCCTGCGCGAGCAGGCGCGCGCGAGCGTGGCGGTGGGCGGCAGCCCCGAGTTCGGCGTCGTCGTCTTCAGCTCGTGGCGCGAGGAGCCGGTCGCGGCGATCGAGGAGGCAACGGAATCCTGTGCGCGGGCGCTGCTCGGGGACGTTGACCCTCCGCGGCGCGGCGGGTCGCTTGCCGAGACGCTCGCTCGGTGGGCCGAGGTGCTCGGAGGCGAGCTCTACCTCATCCTCGACCAGACGGAGGAGTACTTCCTCTACCACGGGCGTGAGGGTGACGAGGGCTTCCTCGACGCACTCGCCGACGTCGTCAACCGTCCCGAGCTCCGCGTCAACGTCCTGCTGGGCGTCCGAGATGACGCGCTGGCGACGCTCGACGCATTCAAGACACGGATTCCACGACTCTTTTCGAATTACCTCCGCCTGGACCACCTCGACCGCGAGTCCGGGCGCTCTGCGATCGTCGGGCCGCTCGAGCAGTACCATCGGCTCGGCGGCGAACGGTGGACGGCCGAGCCCGAGCTCGTCGACACGGTGCTCGACCAGGTGAGTGCCGGCCGGATCGACTACGGGCTCGCGGGCCGAGGCGTCGTCGAGGCCCAGGACGACCGAGCACGTGTTGAAGCGGCGTATCTCCAGCTCGTGCTCGAACGCCTCTGGCAGGTCGAGCGCGAACGCGGCTCGACAACGCTGCAGCTCGCGACCCTTCGCGAGCTCGGCGGGGCCGGGCGCATCGTCGAGGAGCATCTCGAGCGTGCCCTTGCGGGTCTCGACGAGCAGGAGAAGGAGACCGCCGCGAGCCTCTTCAACTACCTGGTGACACCGTCAGGTACGAAGATCGCTCACGCTTTCGACGATCTCGCGCGCTATGCCGATACGGACGAGCCGCGGCTTCGGGCGGTCGTCGACCGGCTCGCAGCGGAGCGGATCGTGCGTCCCCTCGCGGACGGAGATGGTCGCGGCCCGCGGTACGAGATCTTCCACGACGTCCTCGCCGATGCCGTGCTCGCGTGGCGTACCCGCTTCGAAGCCGAACGCGAGCTCGCGCGGACGCGCGCCGAGGCAGCGGGACGCCACCGCCGCCTCGTCATCCTTTCGACCGTGTCGCTCGCAGGCCTCGCCATCATGGCGGCCATCGCGATCTTTGCCCTCTCACAGCGCGGTGAAGCACGAAAGGAGCGTGCCGCCGCACGCGTAGAGGCGCGCCATGCGAGGGCCCGCGCGCTCGAGGCGACCGCGGTCTCGCAGCTCGCGATCGATCCCGAGCTCAGTCTCTTGCTCGCCGACCGTGCCGCGCGCCTCGCTCCGTCGGCGCAGGCTGCCGACGTTCTCCGTGATGCGCTGCTCGCCTCGCGGGTCCGCGGCGTGATGCGCACTCGGGGGCCGGTCGCGACCGCCGAGTTCAGTCCCGACGGGAAACGCATCGTCGTCGCGGGCGCCGGCGGGGGCGCGCGCGTCTACGACGCGCGCGGGCACCTCGTCGAGACGCTCGCCGCCGTCGGACGCTTGACCGGTGCGGGCTTCAGCCCGGACGGCCGCCTGATCGTCACGACCGGACGGGACGGAGTCGCCCGCGTCTGGAACGCAGAGACGGGACAGCAGCTCCGCGAGTTGCGCCACGACGGGTCGGTCAACGCCGCCGCATTCAGTCCCGACTCCGGCAGGATCGCGACGGGCTCGGCCGACCGGACGGTCCGGGTCTGGGACGCCCGCTCCGGCCGGCTGCTCGCAACCTTGGCGAACGAAACCGCCGTCCGCAGGGTCACGTGGAGTCCTGACGGCACCCGCGTCCTCACGGTCGGCACGGATTCGTACGCCCGCGTGTTCGACGCGGCGAGCGGAGCGAGAGTCGCGTCGCTTTTCCAGGGCGGCCGGGTCACGAGCGCTGCTTACAGCCCCACGGGAAGTCTGATCGTGACCGCGGGCTTGAACCGGACCGCGCGTGTCTGGGACCCTGTGGGCGGACGTCTCCTCGCGGAGGTGCAGGGTCACAAAGGGCCCGTGCTCGCTTTGGCGATCGCGCCCCGCGGGAAGCTGTTCGCGACGGCGAGCACGGACGGCGATGCGCGCGTGTGGACGACGCACCTGCCGCGGCCGCGCTTCGTCACGCCGCTCATCGGCCACACGAACTACGTCACCGATGTGGCCTTCTCGCCGGACGGATTCTCCGTCGTCACGGCGAGTCGTGACCGCACGGCACGCGTGTGGAAGCCCGGGCTCGGAAATGTCCGCGCGGTGCTTGCGGGCCACACGGGCGCGGTCACGACGGCGTCGTTCCGGTCTGACGGGCGGCGGGTGCTGACCGCAAGCGACGATGGAACCGCACGGCTGTGGGACCCCCAGACGCAACCGGAGCTTCGGCTGCTGCGACGTTTCGGCGGGGCCGTCGATGCGCTGGACCGACCGGCCGGCGGTCGCGTTCTCGGCGTTGCGGCCGCAAACGGAGCGTTCCTCGTCGATACGGCAAGTGGACGCATCGTCCGGCGGCTTGGGGGGCGCGAGCATGCGACGGACGTCGCGTTCAGCGGCGACGGCCGGCTTGTTGCGGTCGCGACGCCGCACCGCGTCGTCCTCCGTCGTTCGGCGACGGGCGACCCGCTGCGAACGTTCGCGTCGCCGATCGTCGTCACCGCCGTCGATCTCTCGAGCGCGGGGGACGAGGTCGCGATCGCCGACACGCGCGGTGACGTCCAGCTCTGGTCGGGCGACGGCCGCTTGCTACGGGTTCTCCGCGGCCACACGCGAGCCGTCACGAGCGTCGCGTTCAGCCCGGACGACCAGCGGATCGCGACCGGGTCGATCGACCGGACCGCGCGAATCTGGGACGCACGGACCGGCAAACTGCTACACGTTCTCCGCGGGCACGAGAACGACGTGACCTCGGTGGCGTTCAGCCGCGACGATCGCTTCCTCGTCACGGCGAGCCGGGACAAGGACGCGCGCACCTGGGACGTGCGGTCGGGTGACCCGCTGCGTGTGCTCGTCGGCCACTTTGCCGTCGTCAGCGACGCGTCGTTCAGTCCCGACGGTCGGTGGGTCGTCACGGCCGGGCCCGCTACCGCGGGGCTTTGGGACGCCTCGTCAGGCCGCCTGGTGCTCTACCTGCGCGGGCACCAAGGCCGGCTGACGAGCGCGCTGTTCACGGGAGCGCGAGGGATCATCACGGGCGGCGTCGACGGGACGATCCGGACCTATCGCTGCGAGACCTGCGCGAGCCTGCGCGGGCTCATCGCTCTTGCCGACCAGCGGCTGGCGCTGACCGGGCGAACGCTGACGCCGGCGGAGCGGGGCCGCTACGTGGGCGGCTAGCCCACGCGCTCCTCGAGCGCGTTCGACCTGTCGGCCAGCGCGGCGAAGCCGGCCTGCAGGAAGTCGTTCGCCGCCGCTGCCGCGAGCGTCCACGTAAGCAGCCGCCCGAACCTCGGGGCAATGATTTGCGTCGCGGTCAGGCCCGCGGCCGCCCACATCCCGACGCAGCGCGTGCACGTGACGAGCTCGCCAATCGCCTGCTCCAAACCGCCGGTCTGCTTCGGCTCCTCCTCCTCGCCCCTGCCCGCCTCCCCCTCGACAAACGGCGCCCGGACGAAGCTCGTCACGTCGTCCCGCGCGATCGTCCGTGCGGCCTTGAACGTCGCCCCGGCGAGTACGACGAGGTCGAGCGCAGTGTCGCAGCGCGGGTCGCGGTCGAGGACCTTCGCGAGCCCGCCCGCCGCCACGAGACCGCCCACGAAGGTCGCGGCGATCTGTGCGTAGGCGGTGTAGGGCGGACGCCCTGTGGCTTCGGGCACGGCGGCTACCCTGTCCCTGAAGTGCCGCCACTCAAAACATCAGCCGACTACGCGCCCACCGGCGACCAGCCGCGTGCGATCGAGGAGCTCTCCGCAGGGCTCCTCGCGGGCGAGCGCTACCAGACGCTCCTCGGCGCGACCGGCACCGGCAAGACGGCCACGATGGCCTGGATCATCGAGGAGGTTCAGAAGCCCGCGCTGATCATCGCGCACAACAAGACGCTGGCCGCCCAGCTCTGCAACGAGTTCCGCGAGTTCTTCCCACACAACGCCGTCGAGTACTTCGTCTCCTACTACGACTACTACCAGCCCGAGGCATACGTCCCGCAGGCCGACCTCTACATCGAGAAGGACTCGTCCCAGAACGACGACATCGCGCGGCTCCGGCTCGCCGCGACTTCTGCGCTCTTCACCCGGCGCGACGTGATCGTCGTCGCGTCGGTGTCCTGCATCTACGGCCTGGGATCGCCGGAGGAGTGGCGCGACCGGATGACCTACCTCGAGGTGGGCTCCGAGCACGACCGCGACCTCGTCCTGCGGAAGCTGATCGACTCGCAGTACGTGCGCAACGACGCGGTGCTCGGGCGTGGCCGCTTCCGCGTCAAGGGCGACGTCGTCGAGGTGCAGCCCGCGAACCAGGAGACGGCCTACAGGGTCTCCTTCTTCGGCGACGAGGTGGAGCAGATCACCCACTTCGACCCGATCTCGGGGGAGATCTTCTCGAGGCTCGACAACCTCGCGATCTGGCCCGCGACGGAGTACGTCACGTCCAAGCCGACAATCGAGCGCGCGGTCCAGGAGATCCGGCACGAGCTCGAGCAGCAGGTCAAGCACTTCGAGGCTGAGGGACGGATGCTCGAGGCGCATCGCATCCGGCAGCGCACCGAATACGACCTCGAGATGATGCAGGAGCTCGGCTTCTGCAACGGGATCGAGAACTACTCGCGCATCCTCGAGGGCCGTGGGCCGGGCACCCATCCGTTCACGCTGCTCGATTACTTCGAGAAGGACTTCGTCATCTTCGTCGACGAGTCTCACCAGACAGTGCCGCAGATCGGCGGGATGCACGAGGGCGACCGCTCGCGCAAGCAGACGCTCGTCGACTACGGCTTCCGGCTCCCGTCGGCGCTCGACAACCGCCCGCTCCGCTTCGACGAGTTCCTCGAGAAGGTGCCGCAGCTGGTCTTCGTCTCGGCCACCCCGGGGCCGTTCGAGCTGCGGCATTCCACGAAGGTCGCCGAGCAGCTGATCCGGCCGACCTACCTCGTCGACCCCGAGGTCGAGCTGCGCGCGACCAAGAACCAGATCGACGACCTGCTGAACGAGATCCGGCGGCGCGAGGAGGTCAGCGAGCGGGTCCTCGTCACCACCCTGACGAAGAAGATGTCCGAGGACCTGACGGACTATCTGCTGGAGAGCGGCGTCAAGGCGCGCTACCTCCACTCCGAGATCGACACGCTGGAGCGGATCCAGATCATCCGCGAGCTGCGACT
>DHWI01000069.1:0-288 GCA_002413095.1 Thermoleophilia bacterium UBA5186 | reverse complement strand
CAAGGAGGGCTTCCT
Organism: Thermoleophilia bacterium UBA5186; assembly: GCA_002413095.1. Taxonomy (GTDB): domain Bacteria; phylum Actinomycetota; class Thermoleophilia; order Gaiellales; family Gaiellaceae; genus UBA5186. Next base: position 273 of record DHWI01000069.1, on the reverse strand, counting down.
GCGCGGCAAGACGGCGCTCATCCAGACGATCGGGCGCGCGGCCCGCAACCTGAACGGCAAGGTGCTGATGTACGCCGACAAGATGACCGAGGCGATCAAGGGCGCGCTCGAGGAGACCGAGCGGCGCCGGGCCGTGCAGCTCGCGTACAACGAGGAGCACGGGATCACGCCGGTCTCGATCGTCAAGGGCATCTCCGACATCGCCGAGTTCCTCACGCTCGAGCAGCCGCACGTCCCGGGCAAGCGCCGCCGCGGCCGCAAGGAGGTCGAGGG
>DHWI01000071.1:17799-19004 GCA_002413095.1 Thermoleophilia bacterium UBA5186 | reverse complement strand
TACCTGGTCACGATCGTGACCTTCATCCTCGCGCTGAAGTTCCTATCGAACCCAGCGACGGCGCGACGCGGCAACTGGATCGGCGCGGTCGGGATGCTGATCGCGATCGCGGTCACGTTCGCGCAGAGCGAGATCGTCAGCTACTGGGAGATCGCGGTCGGGATGCTTGTAGGAGGCGTCTTCGGAGCGGTAGCGGGACGCCGCGTGAAGATGACCGCGGTGCCCCAGATGGTCGCGCTGTTCAACGGCGTCGGCGGCGGGGCGGCGGCGCTCGTGTCCCTGGCGGAGTTTCACCTTCGCGCGCCTCTGCCCGGGCACCTCCAGTACGACATCAGCGCGACGATCGTCCTGTCGGCGCTGATCGGGAGCGTCTCCTTCGCCGGCAGCATGGTCGCGTTCGCGAAGCTCCAGGAGCTGATCAAGGGGCGCCCGATCGTGTATCCCGGGCAGCAGATCGTGAACGGGCTCCTGTTCGCATCGATCGCCGCCGCCGGCGTGGCGATCGCGGCCGGCGTCGAGAACCAGTGGCTCCTCGCGGCGCTAATCGGCGGCTCGCTGGTCTTCGGCGTTCTCTTCGTCCTCCCGATCGGCGGAGCGGACATGCCGGTGGTGATCTCGCTACTGAACGCGTTCACGGGCCTTGCCGCCGCCGCAACCGGCTTCGAGCTGGAGAACAACGTGCTGATCGTCAGTGGCATGCTCGTCGGCGCTTCCGGAACCCTGCTGACGATCCTGATGGGGCGCGCGATGAACCGGTCGATCGCGAACGTCCTCTTCGGCGCGTTCGGCCAAGTCGCTTCGGGCTCGCCGGCGGCAGCCGCGGCCGGATCGAACGGCGGGGCGGTGCGCTCCGCGAGCGCCGAGGACGTCGCCGTCATGCTCGCCTACGCCCAGAAGGTGGTGATCGTCCCCGGTTACGGGATGGCGGTCGCCCAGGCCCAGCACGACGTTCGCCAGCTCGCCGACATGCTCGAGTCGAAGGGAGTCGAGGTCAGCTACGCGATCCATCCCGTCGCGGGTCGAATGCCGGGCCACATGAACGTCCTGCTCGCGGAGGCGAACGTCCCGTATACGCAGCTGAAGGAGATGGACGAGGTCAACCCGGAGTTCCCGCGCACCGACGTCGCGCTGGTGATCGGCGCGAACGACGTCACGAATCCCGCCGCGCGGAAATCGCCTGGGAGCCCGATCTACGGCATGCCGAT
>DHWI01000071.1:14463-17734 GCA_002413095.1 Thermoleophilia bacterium UBA5186 | reverse complement strand
GTGATGCTCTTCGGCGACGCGAAGGAGTCGGTCGCGAACCTGATCGCGAGCGTCAAGGCTCTCTAGACGATGATCCCGGTCTTCAGCGCCGAGCACGTTCTCGCCGCGGTCCCTCCGGAGCGCGCCCTCGAGGCGGTTCGTGACGCGTTCGTCGCCTACGCCCGGGGCGAGTGGACGATGCCGCCCAAGGTCTACGTCCCCGCCTACCCTGCGGGGGACTTCCGCGCAATGCCGGCCCTCGGGGGAGGACACGCGCTGCTGAAGTGGGTGACTTCGTACCCGGGTAATCCAGCCGCCGGCCTCCCGACCGTCATGGGCGTCGTGCTCGTCTCCGACGCTTCGAACGGCGTTCTCCGCGCCGTCCTCGACGCTGGCGCCGTCACCGCCCTGCGAACCGGCGCCGCCGCCGTGCTCGCGGCCGAGACCCTTGGTCGTCGGGACGCAGCGACCGCGGCCGTCATCGGCGCCGGCGTGAACGGGCAGGCGGCGGCGCGGACGTTCCTCGCCCGCGGCCGGGACGTCATGCTCTGGGACGTCGACGAGCAGCGCGCCGCACAGGCCGCGGAAGAGCTTGGTGCACGCGTCGCTGCGAGCGAAGAAGAAGCTCTGGCGGCCGATCTGCTCGTGACGGTCACGCCCGGCCGCGAGATCGTGCTCGGCGCGGGCTCCTTGCAGCCGGGCCAGCACGCGAGCCTGATGGGCGCCGACGGCCCGGGGAAGGCCGAGATCGCTGTGGAGGAGCTCCGCCGCGTGCGCGTCTTCTGCGACGACTGGGAGCAGGCGAGCCACAACGGCGACCTCGTCCATGCGGTGGAGGCGGGCGCCCTCAGCCGCGACGACGTGACCGAGCTCGGCGCGGTGCTCGCTGGCGACGCGGCAGGCCGCGCCGACGACTCGGAGGCGACGGTGTTCGACTCCACCGGCCTCGCGATCCAGGACCTCGCGATCGCGCTCGCGGCGCTCGAGCGGGTCGACGAGCTCGAGCTGCCCGAGATCACGCTTTAGAGGAGCCGCGCTGGGTCGAACAGCTCGAGCTCAGGCGAGCTCTCACCGAGCAGCGCCCGCGCAACGAGGTCGCCGCAAGCGAACCCGAGCACATTCCCGTGGCCCGAATAGCCGGTCGCTACCCAGACGCGGTCTTGTCCGGGCAGTGGGCCCACGAGCGGATACTCATCCGGCGTCCGGCCCCAGATGCCGGCCCAGCGCGCCTCGACCACCGGTGTGAAGCCGACGAGCTCGCGCGCGAAGGACTCCAGCGCCGCCTGGACCTGCGGGCTCGTCGCCTCCTCGGCCGTGAACTCCGCCTCGAGTGTGGTGTCGCGACGGCCTCCGAGGACGAGCCGGCGATCGGGCGGCTGGTGCCAGTAGTCGTATCCATAGCGCGAGTAGTGGGGACACGGAAAGAGCCGCTCCGGTAGGGGCTCGGTCACGATCACCTGTCCCCGAACCGGGCCGACGACCCGCGCGAGCTCGGGAACCAGGTCACCCCCGTAGCCGTCGGTGGCGACAACGACGCGCTCGGCCGGCAACGCCTCAACGTCCTCGACTCGACTGTGCTCGCGGATCTCCGCTCCCGCTTCAGCTGCGTGAGCCGCGAGGCGGCGCACCCACCGAGCCGGCTGTAGCGCGCCGTCGCCGGGATGCCGGATCGCACCGAAGAACCGCCCTGCGAGCGGCTCGGGCAGCTCGTCGAGCCACTCCGCAGCGAAGCCGTCCTCGCGCAGCGCGGCGAACTCCGCTTCGAGCTCGGACCGCTCACCGGCGTCTGCGGCCAGCCGCAGACTCCCTTCGGGGCGGAACGCATCTCCTGCGAGCTCCGCCATCTGCGCAAGCGCTCGCTCCGTGAATGCCCACAGGAGGCGCGCGCGCTCGACCCCTAGCTGCGCGCGCGCTCTGTCGTACAGCGGCGCGCCCCCGCGGAGCGCGAACCCCCCGTTCCGGCCGCTGGCGCCAGAGGCCACCGTCCGCGCCTCGTAGACGCGCAGGCGCAGTCCGCCGCGGGCGAGCGTGAGCGCGCACGAGCAGCCGGTGACCCCCGCCCCGACGATCGCGACGTCGACTGGGTCGTCGAGGCGCGACGAGCGGAGCGGCGGCGCCTCCTCGGCCAGCCACCAGGATTCGGGCACGGCGCGATGCTATTTCACCGCCCGGTAGACGCCGTCCGCCTGCACCGCGAGTCCCGCCAGCTCGAGCTCGGACAGTGCGACCGCGAGCTCGGCTGCGTCCAGCTCGGTCACGCGGGCAAGCTCGTCCGCGCTCCCGGCGGCGTCGCGCAGCCGGTTCAGGACGTTCTGAGCCGAGCCGCCGAGCTCGACCTGATGGGCTGCGGTCACCTCGATGCCGAACGACTCGAGCACGTCCCGCGCGCACGTAAGCGGCGTCGCCCCGATGCGCAGGAGCGCGTTCGAGCCAGCGGACAGCGCGCTCGTTATCTCGCCGGGACAGGCGAGGACCTCGCGGCCCTCCTCAAGTGCGAGGTCAGCGGTGATCAGCGCTCCGCTCGCCTCGCGCGCCTCAATGACGGCGGTGGCGGCGCACAGACCCGCGATGATCCGGTTGCGCGCGGGAAACCGCCACGGGGCCGGCTCGACTCCGGGCGCGTACTCGGAGACGACAAGCCCGCTCTCGCCGATCTGCCGCGCCAGCTCGCGGTGGGCTGCCGGGTAGTCCCGGTCGATTCCGCACCCGAGGACGGCCACGGTTGCGCCGCCGGCCTCGAGCGCGCCGCGATGCGCTTCGCCGTCGACACCGCGTGCGAGCCCGCTCACGACGACCAGGCCCGCACCGGCCAGCTCGCGCCCGAGCATCCGCGCGACCTGCGAGCCGTACGGCGAGCACGCACGCGCGCCGACGATCGCGACCGCGGGACGAGACACGAGCTCCAGCCCCGCCTCCCCGCGGAGGAAGAGACCGACCGGCGGGTCGTGGATCGCGCGCAGGAGCGGCGGAAACGCCGGATCCGACCGGGCGAGGAACCGCAGGCCGCTCGCAGCGAGCGACGCGGCGTACGCACGCCCGTCGAACCGGCGCCTGAATGCGGCGAACCGCGCCTGCCTGGGTTCGCCGACGACATGCGTTCCTGTCTCCGCTGCGAACGCGGCCACGACCAGCTCGTTCACGCCGCGTCCAGGTGCGATCGATACGCCAGTGCCTCCGCCACGTGGGCGGGGGCGACCTCGTCGGCGCCCGCAAGTGCCGCGACCGTCTGCGCTACGCGCGCCACCCGAGCGCGGCCGCGCCCGGAGAGCGGCAGCTGCTCGACGGCTCGGCC
>DHWI01000071.1:3373-14452 GCA_002413095.1 Thermoleophilia bacterium UBA5186 | reverse complement strand
GCGACGACCCGCTCGCGTACGGGAGCCGACGCTTCGGACGGCCCTGCCTCGAGCTCAGCGGCCCGCGGCCGCGGCACGGTCACGACGAGGTCGAAGCGGTCGAGAAGCGCCCGCGACAGCTTGTCCCGGAAAGAGGCGAGCCGTTGGGGCGAGCACGAGCAATCTGCCCCGCGGTCGCCGCGCGCGCCGCAGGGACAGAGATTCATCGTCCCGACGAGCTGGAAGCGCGCCGGGAAGAGCGCCTGCCCCTCCGCGCGGGCGATCGAGATCACGCCGTCCTCGAGTGGCTGGCGCAGCGCCTCGAGCGCTGGACGGTAGAACTCCGCGAGCTCGTCGAGCAGCAGCACGCCCCGGTGCGCCAGGCTGGCCTCGCCCGGCCGCGGCCCTCGCCCTCCGCCCACGATCGCCGCACTCGAGGCGCTGTGGTGCGGCGCGCGGAACGGTGGATCGGTCACGAGCGGCCGCCCCGGCTCGAGCAGGCCGGCCACCGAGTGGATCCGCGTCACCTCGAGCGCCTCCTCCTCGCTCAGCTCCGGGAGGATCCCCGGCAGACGCCGGCCGAGCATCGTCTTGCCGGTTCCGGGCGGGCCCGCGAGGAGGAGATTGTGCGCCCCGGCCGCGGCCAGCTCAAGCGCGCGCCGGGCCCGCTCTTGACCGCGTACGTCGGCGAGATCGGGCACCGCCGCGCGTGATACCCGCCCATTGGGGGCCGCGACGTACGGCGGCGGGTCGCGCTCCCCACGCAGGTACGCGACAGCCTCCGCGAGGTGGCGAATCGGGATTGGCTCGACGCCCGCAAGCGAGGCCTCGGGAGTCGACTCGGCGGCGCAGAGGATCCGACTCAGCCCGGCCCGACGAGCACCCTCTGCCACCGCGAGGGCGCCGCCGACAGGGCGGATCCGTCCGTCGAGTCCGAGCTCCCCGAGAGCCGCGTGCTGCTCAAGTTCCTCGTGCGGCAGCTGGCCTGAGGCCGCGAGAATCGCGAGCGCGATTGGGAGGTCGAAGCCCGAGCCCTCCTTGCGGAGTGAGGCGGGCGCGAGATTGACCGTGATCCGGAATTTGGGCCACTCGAGCTCGGCCGACCGGATCCCGCTCCGCACGCGTTCCTTCGCCTCCTGGCACGCTCGGTCGGCGAGGCCGACGATGGCGAGGCTCGGCACGCCCAGCTGCAGGTGCGCCTCGACCTCGACCCGGCGCGGCTCGAGACCGACGAGCGCGTACGTGATCGTCCTCGCGAGCATCCAAGCCACGCTAGAGCGCACGGCGTGACGAGTCCGTGCCGAAACCGTGACACTTCTCGGTCGTGGCGCCCTGGAAGAAACTCGGCGAGCGAATGCTCTATGACGGCTATCGGTCCGTCCTCGGCCGGCGGTACATCCTCCCGAACGGCAGCGAGCGCGAGCTGGAGATCAAGCTGGAAGGTCCGACCGCGGTCGTGCTCGCGCTCACGCCGGAGGACGACGTGCTGCTCGTCCGCGAGTTCCGGCCCGGAGTGGAGGAAGAGCTTCTCGAGCTCCCCGGCGGAGCCGTCGACGAGGGAGAGGAGCCGTTCGAGGCCGCGCGGCGGGAGCTGCTCGAAGAAACCGGCTACGGCGGGGAGCTCGAGTACGCAGGTGCGATGGTCGACTGCGCGTACTCGACGCGGATCCGGCACACGTTCGTCGCACGAGGCTGTGTGAAGTTGCAGGAACCGACGCCGGACGAGGGCGAGTCGCCGGAGCTCGAGCTCGTGTCGCTCGGGGAGTTCCGGAAGCACCTGCGCAGCGGCCGGCTCACGGACGTCGGGCCCGGCTACCTCGCGCTCGATTACCTCGCGTTGCTCTAGCCGCCTCGAATCGTCTGCACGCCGATCACGCGTCCATCGCGGTCGTACGCGACGACGCGAGCGGGGAACTTCGCCCTTGGAATCCGGAATATCGTCGCGTTGTCGCGGAGCGGAGCCGCCCAGTGCGTGCCGCTGCCCAGGAAGACCTCGATGCGCGCGACATCGTCGGACACCAGACCCTCGACGAGCCAGATCTGCTGACCGGCGCCGCTGAACCCCCAGCTGAGTTCCCATGGCCGATCGCGGAAGAGCCGCTCGATCGTGCGGCAGTTCGTCGATGCGCTCCCGTGAGTCACGTCGCCGAAGCAGATCTGATGCTCGCCCTTCGCCGGCGCCGGGTTCCGGAACGGCGTCGTGCTGCGTGGGCGAGCGGGCGGTAATCGAAGTGGCCGACACGGGCATGGGAATGTCTGCGCCCGAGCAAGAGCGACTCTTCGAGCGCTTCTACCGCACCGAATCGTCCTCGACGCAGGCGACTCCCGGAACAGGACTCGGGCTCTGGATCACCAAGACGATCGTCGAAGCTCACGGCGGCGGGATCAGGGTCGACAGCGCGACCGGCCAGGGGACGACGTTCCGGATCGAGCTCCCGCTCGCGAAAGCGCCGGCCGTTCCGGGCCTCGCGGCCTAGCTCCGAGCGACCAAAACGTCCTCGTAGAACTCCCCGGCTCGACGGCCTGTCCGGCGGTTCACGTGGCGCCGGTAACGGTCTTCGACCCTGAGGCCCACCCGCTCGAGGATCTCCGGATAGAGGTCGCGGCGGTCGTTCACGACGATCACGACCGGCGCGCTGCGGCGGAGGAAGGGGCGAGCGTTCGCGAGCGCAGCCACGATCCCATCGACGTACTCCGCCATCGCTACCCGGCTCGTTCCACGCTCGGCGCGCCCGAGCTCGTCGCCCCGCCGGTCGTCGAGCCCGAGGAGCTCATAGGCGTAGCGATGCTGCTCGTGGTAGTCGATCAGGCCCGGATAGGGCGGCGAGGTGATGATCCCGTCGAACGGTCCTCCCCACGCGAGCTCGCGGACGTCGTCGTGATGGACCCTCGCCTCCCGCCCGCGCGCCCGGACCTGGGCGAACGCCTTCACGCGCGCGAGCGTGTCGAGCGCGTAGCGGCGCAGGAAGTGCTCGGCGCGCTCCACCGGGCGGCACTCGCGCTTGTGCTTGTGGCACCAGTAGGGGGCGATCTGCGGCTCGCGAGGAAAGTCGAGGTCGAAGTGCGTCGTCCGCCGCGCGGAGCGAGCGGCGCGCGCGAGGACGATTCGAAGGACATCGGCGTGCTCGTAGTCGGGGATCAGCGATCGGAAATGGAGCAGCTCCGACGCCGCAGCCGGCGCGTACCAGTCGCGGACGTACCGTGAGGCCGAGCGCGGCGCTGTCCCGCCGAAGGCCTCCATGCGAGCACAGACATCGCGCAGCTCGTGCTCGAGCGTGAACAGGTTGTACGGGCGGGTCTTGACCTGCATGAGCAGGACGTTGAAGGCGGCGATGTCCGCGCCGGTCGCATCGAGCCCGCTCTCCAGCGCCTGCACGAGCGTCGTCCCCGAGCCCGCGAACGGGTCGAGGACGTGCTGCCGCGGCGCGAAGTACCGCCCGAGCAGGACCTCGACGAGCTGCGGGATGAACTTGCCGAGGTACGGGTGGAGCCGGTGGACGTGCTTCGTCCGCTCGCGCTCGGGCAGGTCGCGCTCGGACCACGACAGGTCGAGGTCGATGTCCGCGTACAGGGCTTGCTGCGTCGGCGCCACGGTCACGCCCGATTCGACGCGGCGCCGTCAGGTCCTAGGAGGCGTCGATCCAGAAGGCACGGCGGACGACGCGCGGATCGCTGTGGGGTCGCTCGGTCTCAGGCCTCGTGCCTCCGCGCGTCGGTGTCGATGGGATCTTCCGGCAGGTCGAGCGCTGCTGCGGTGGACGGGGGCGGTCGTTTCGGCGGCCCAGAACCGACGAGCGCCGGCTCCTCGTCGGGCGGCTGAGGCGGAGGCTCGGGCCCGCTGCCTCCCAGGCCGAGTGCTTTGCGAACGCGGTTCCACGCACTGCGCAGACTCATGCGGTGCAGTCTAGGAGGCTTTGGCGGAACGTCGCTCGTCGTCGGGGTGCGATGCTCGTTCCGAGGCAAGGACGCAGGGAGCGCCGATAGCAGCGCTATCGGCGCGACTGAGGACGCCGCCTCGGGGCGAGCAGCGCGGTTCGACGACACAGCGCCCGTTTCGTCAAATCCTCCTAAAAGGCGTCCGCGAGCCGCTCGAGCCCGCGATCGCGGACCGCGACCGCGTCGAACCGCACTTCCAGGCCGTGGAGCTCCGGATGCGCGGCGAGCCACGTCTCGGCTGCCTGTCTGATCCGGCGCTGCTTCTCGGCATCGATCATCTCGAAGGGATCTCCGAAGCGGTCGTCCAGCTTGTGCTTGACCTCGCAGAACACGAGCCGGCGCCCGCGCCGCGCGACGACGTCCAGCTCATAGCCGCCCGCCCAGGCGTTCGTCGCGAGGATCCGGTAGCCGCGGACGCGGTAATGCCACGCGGCACGGCGCTCGGCTGCACCTCCCCGCGCCCGGGTGGAGTCAGGCGATCGCGCGGACTTCGGCGTCTGCATAACAGAGCGCCTGGAACGAGCGCCGGTGGATCTGCGACGGGCCGCGCTCCCGAACGACCGCCGAGTGGCCGGGCGTGATGTAGCCGACGTGCGAGCTGAAGCCGTAGTGCGGGAAGAGGGCGTCCATCCGCCGCATGGCGCGGTCGCGCACGACCTTTGCGACGATCGACGCGGCCGCGATCGCCGCGCTCTTTTCGTCTCCGTCCACGATTGCACGGTGCTCCGGCGCAGTCGGGCCGAGCCGGAAGCCGTCCACGAGGCAGGCCTCGGCCGGGGGCGAGAGCGCGTGCAGCATCGCCCGCAACCCCGCGAGATTCGACTTGTGCAGCCCGTTCCGGTCGATGTCGCCGGGCGGGATCACGCGGACGACGACCTGCTCGGCGCACGAGACGACCGCGCGGAAGAGCTCCTCGCGCCTTGCGGGAGTGCACTGCTTCGAGTCGTTCAGAAACGCCAGTGGCCGGACCTTGTGATCGTGCAGGCACTCGTAGTCGAGGAGGACGCCCGCCACGACGAGGGGCCCGGCGAGCGGCCCGCGTCCGGCCTCGTCGACTCCGGCGACGAAGCGCGCGCCCAGCTTCCGGTCGAACTGGAGGAGCTTCAGGCCGGTGCGCTTGGGAGGCACGAGGCGAGGATAGCGCGCGCCTCAGCCGGCGCCGCGAGCCGGTGCGCTTTCGTCACACCCTGCGCGGCGAGCGGACACGCCGCAACGGGCCGGGCCCCGGTGCCAGGCCCCCGGCCGTGGCCGCAAGGGACCTGGCGAGGCCGAACCTCCTGCAACGAGCGTTCGAACGCATGCGATCTGCGCACTGGAAATCGCGCGGCAACTCTCCGCGGCGGGCATGGCCCGGGGCCAGGCCGCCGTTCGGTCGGGACACGTCCGGGGTCTGACCCCGGGCATGGCTCGCAGACCGAGACGTTCGTCTACCGCGGCAGAGTCGTTACTGGCGCAACTCGCGGACGCGGGCCTTCTTGCCCACCTTGCCGCGGAGGTAATACAGCTTCGCGCGGTTCACGTCGCCGATCTGCACGACCTCGATCCGCTCGATCTTCGGCGAATGCAACGGGAACGTTCGCTCCACGCCGACCCCGAACGACTGCTTGCGGACGGTGAACGTCTCGCGCACCCCGGCGCCTTGCCGCTTGATCACGATTCCCTCGAACACCTGCAGCCGCCGGCGCTGGCCCTCGATGACCTGGAAATGCACACGCACGGTGTCGCCGGCCTTGAACTGCGGAATGTCGTCGCGCAGCTGAGCCCGCTCGAGTGTCTCGATGATGTTGCCCATGGGAAGGAGGGCCCGCCGGGCCGACGCATCATGCTAGCGAAAGGCGATTCGGCTCGGCGGCCAATACGTGACGACCACGCGGCCGATCACGTTCTTCTTCGGGACCGGCCCGAAGATGCGCGAATCGCACGACTGCGCCCGATTGTCGCCGAGCACGAAGTAGCCCTCAGCCGGCACGCGGTGCGTCGCGTAGGTCTGGTTGTCGCGACGCGCACGTGCGACGTACGGCTCGCGCAGGCGCCGTCCGTTCAGCACGATCGCACCGCTCCGCTCGCCGATCCGGTCACCCGGCAGCCCGACCACGCGCTTCACGTAGATCCCTCCCACACCGCAGCGCACGCGCGCGAGCGGCGGCGTCTTGAACGCGATCAGGTCGCCACGCCGCACGCTCTTGAACAGGAACCGTGGCACGATGATCCGGTCGTCGCTCGACCCAGTGCAGCCTGGGCCCGGCTTCGCGCACCGCAGCGTCGGCTCCATCGCGGCCGACGGGATCCGGTACGTGTGCGACGTCAAGACGACGAGGACGACCACTCCGACCGCCAAACCTGCCCCCCAGAGCAGCAAGCGCCTCATCAGCGAAATGAGATGCGGCTCGGAGGCCAATACACGGCGAAGACCTCCCCGATCAGGTTCTTCCGCGGGACGGTCCCCCACGAGCGCGAGTCGCACGACTGCTGGCGGTTGTCGCCCATCATGAAGTACTCGCCCTTCGGCACGTGGAAGACCTGCGTGGGGTTCCGGTCTCGCCGTTCGGGCCGGATGTACGGCTCCGACAGGAGCTTGCCGTTGATGTAGACGCGCCCATCGGTCTCGCGAACGGTGTCGCCCGGCAGGCCGATCAGGCGCTTGACGAACGTCCCGCCGGCGCCGCAACGCAACCGCGCCTTGGGCGGCGTCTTGAAGACGACGATCTCCCCGCGCCTCGGGTCCCTGAAGCGGTAGATGAAGCGATTGGCGAGCACGCGGTCAGACCACCGCGCCTCGCAGAACGCGCCTGGCTTGGCGCAATGCAGCGTCGGCTCCATCGAGGACGACGGGATTCGGTAGGGATTGACGACCCACGCCTTGATCGCCAGGACGATCGCGACGGCTCCAACGATCGTGAGGATCCAGTCGATCGTGACACGCTGGTTGTGCGAGAGCCCGAGGCGCTCGAGCGGCTTCCTCACGGAACGCTCCGCAGCCGACTCTGCTCGCGCCGCCACTGCTCGATGCGGCCATGGTCGCCCGAGAGCAGCACGTCGGGAACCTGCCAGCCGGAGAACTCGGCCGGCCGCGTGTAGTGCGGATACTCGAGCCCGCCCTCCAGCGACTCGGAGAAGCTCTCGTGCTCGCCGGAGCCTGCCGACAGCGCACCCGGCAGACGGCGTGCGATCGCGTCCACCAGCACCATCGCCGGCAGCTCGCCGCCCGAGAGGACGTACGGGCCGATCGAGACCGCGTCGGTGGCGAGATTCGAGACGATTCGCTCGTCGAAGCCTTCGAAGCGCGCCGAGAGCAGCGTGAGCCGCTCCTCGCGCGCGAGCTCTTCCACGAGCGGCTGGTCGAGCTGACGGCCCTGCGGCGTCAACGCGACCACGCGGTGCGTCGGGCGGCCGCCGTAGACGCTCTCGAGCGCGGCCGCGACGACGTCGACGCGAAGCACCATCCCCGCGCCGCCGCCGTAGGGCTCGTCGTCGACCTGGCCGGCCCGCAGCGGAGTCGTGTCCCGGTAGCTGAAGAGCCGGAGATCGAGCTCGGTGCCGAGCACCGCAGCGAGCGGCCGCCGTTCGGTAAGCCACCCGAAGGCGTGCGGAACCAGAGTGAAGACGTCCAGTTGCAAGCTCATCAAAAGTCGTGGGAGGTTACCCGGGGCCGGCGAAGCCCTGTGCCACAACGATTCGCCCCGCATCGAGGTCAACCTGCAGCACGCACGCGTCGACGAGCGGCAGCATCGCGCCGCCGTCGAGGACGAGGACGTCGTTCGCAGGCCACGGCTCGACGTCCGCGACCTTCCCGAGGACCCGGCCCCCGTCTTCCTCGACCGAGAGTCCGACGAGCTGGAACACGTACCACTCACCGGCCGCCGGCTCCGGGAGAGCGTCACGCGGGACTTCGAGCGCCGCTCCGCGCTCGACGCGCCGGTCGAGCTTCACCACGAGCCGACCCTGGCCGGCGCGCTTCGACGCGACGACCTTGGCGGGCTCGCCGGCCGCGAGCAACTCGGCGCCCGCCGCGAACCGCTCAGGCGCCTCGCTGGCGTCCTCGACCACGAACGAGCCGTCGAGGCCGTGCGGCCGCCCGACCCGGCCCACGACGACCGTATCCTTCACCGTTCGCCGCGTTCGCGAGCCATGTTCTCGAAGAGCTCCGTCGCCGAATCGGCGGTTGGCACGTCGAGAACGTTTTCGCGGACGAACTGCTCGGCGTCGGGAAACCCGCTCGCGCGGATTCTGCGCGCGGCGTCGTCGAGGTCATAAGCCGTGCGACGGTGCTCGACGTCCGGGCCGAGCAGCGCCCAGTAGGCGCCAGGCTGCGCCTCGTACGGCATGCCGACGCTGCCCGCGTTCACATAGCGGATCCCCTCCACCTGACGTACGAACTGCGAATGCGTATGCCCCGCTACGACGACGTTCTCCCTGACTCCGGCGAGGTGACTGCGGAACGCGGCCTCGGGCGTCGCGCTCGTGAGGATGGGCTCGTTGCTCGCAGGTGTGGTGTGGCAGAAGAGGACAGAACCGAGGCCGTCTACCTCCAGGGACGCGGTCAGAGGCAGCGAGCCGAGAAAGGAGAGCTGGTCGGCGTCCAACTGGCGGGACGGCCACCCGGTGAGTGGCCCGTCGGTTCCCGTGACCAACTCGTCCTCGCAGTTCCCGCGCACCCAGATCGCACTCTCGCCGAGTGCCTGCAGCGCCTCGAGCGACTGCGCCGGGAAGTAACCCGCGGCAACGTCTCCGCCCACGACGACGGCGTCGACGCCCTCCCGCTCGACCTCTTCGAGGACGGCTTCGAGGGCCGGCAGGTTCCCGTGCACGTCGTACAGCGCCGCGACCCGCACCGGGGGCTAGTCCGCGATCTCGACGAGCACCCGGCGCTGCTCGCGCACCGCGGCCGCGCGCACGACCGTGCGCAGGGCGCGCGCGATGCGGCCCTGCCGGCCGATCACCTTGCCGACGTCGCCCTCGGCCACGTGCAGCCGCAGGACGAGGTCCTCGCCGTCGTCGATCTCCTCGACCCGCACGGCGTCGGGCTCGTCCACGAGCTGCCGGGCCAGGTATTCGAGGAGCTCGACCACGCCTACAGGACTTCTTTGGCCGTCCGAGGCAGGTCCTTCGCCTTCAGCAGCCGTGAGACCGCGTGGGAGGGCTGGGCGCCCTTGCCTAGCCATTCGCGCACACGGTCCTCGTCGAACTCGATCAGGGACGGATCGTGCTGCGGGTTGTAGCGCCCCACGATCTCGATGAACTTGCCGTCGCGCGGCGAGCGCGAGTCGGCCACCACGACCCTGTAGATCGGGTTCTTCTTCGACCCGACGCGGGTCAATCGCATCCGTACAGCCAAGCTACCTCCTTGCCTTCGATCGCTTCTTCTTCTTGCGGCCCGCGCTTCCGGGCCGCGTGGACATTGCCGATTGCGGCGCCGCGGCGCCGCCGTCCGCCATCATCTGGCCGAGGTCGGGCATCTTGCCCTTCCCCATCCCCTTCATCATCTTCGCCATCTGCTTGCGCGCCTCGAGCAGCTGGTTGACCTGCTGCACCGAGGTGCCCGAGCCGTTCGCGATCCGCATCCGGCGCCGTCCGTCGATCACGTGCGGGACCGCGCGTTCCTGCGGCGTCATCGACAGGATGATCGCCTCGACCCGCGACATCTGCTTCTCGTCGACCTGGTCGAGCCCTTCGAGCTGCTTCCCGAGCCCCGGGATCATCTTCAGGATTCCCTGCACGGGGCCCATGCGGCGGAGCATCTTGTAGCTCTTCAGGAAGTCGTCGAAGGTGAACTCGCCCTTCATCATGCGGCGCTCCATCTCTTCCTTCTCGTCGTCCTCGACCGCCGCCTCGGCGCGCTCGATCAGCGAGAGGACGTCGCCCATCCCGAGGATCCGCGAGGCCATGCGGTCGGGGTGGAAGACTTCGAGCTGGTCGACCTTCTCGCCGACTGAGATGAACTTGATCGGGCGGCCGGTGACGTGCTTGACCGAGAGCGCCGCGCCGCCGCGCGCGTCGCCGTCGAGCTTCGTCATCAGAACGCCGTCGAACGCGATCCGCTCCTGGAAGGCCAGCGCGACGTTCACGGCCTCCTGGCCGGTCATCGCGTCGAGGACGAGCAGCACGTTCATCGGCTTCGCCGCGTTTCGGACCCGGACGAGCTCGTCCATCAGCTCCTCGTCGACGTGGAGCCGACCGGCTGTGTCGACGATCACGACGTCCTGGCCGTCGAGCCGCGCCCGGTCGAGACCGCGCTCGACGACGGCGACCGGATCCTTGGTGTCGTGCTCGCTGTAGACGGGGATCTGGATCTGCTTGCCGAGCTGCTCGAGCTGGTCGATCGCGGCCGGGCGCTGGAGGTCGGCGGCGATCACGGACGGCTTCTTGCCCTCCTTGCGCAGAAGCAGCGCGAGCTTCGCGGCTGCGGTCGTCTTGCCCGAGCCCTGGAGGCCGGCGAGCAGGATCACCGTCGGCGGGCGGCCGAACGCGAGACCTGACGCGCCGGCGCCCATGAGGGCGGTCAGCTCCTCGTTGACGATCTTGACGAGCTGCTGGCCGGGAGTGAGGCTCTTCAGCACCTCCTGGCCGAGCGCGCGCTCGCGCACCTGCGCGACGAACTGCTTGACCACCGCGAGGTTGACGTCCGCTTCGAGCAGCGCAAGGCGAATCTCGCGCATCGCGCGGGAGATCTGCTCCTCGTCGAGCTTTCCGCGGCCGCGGAGGTCGCCGAGCGCGGACTGCAGCCTGTCTGAAAGGGTGTCGAACACCGGTCGGGAAGCGTACCTGGCAAGCCGCGTTGCGCCTGGTTTGGTGGCAGGGACGCTCAGGCGACCGGAGTGAACCCTCCGAGCGAAAGGAGCTTCAGATGGCCCAGGTAGCAAAGGTCGTGACGATCATCGGCTCGTCACCCGAGAGCTTCGCGAAGGCGGCCGACGCGGCAGTGAAGGAGGCGTCGAAGACACTGCGCGGCATCACCGGCGCCGACGTCCTCTCGATGAGCGCTGTGGTCGAAGGCGACAGCATCAGCGAGTACCGAACGACCGTGAACATCGCGTTCGCGCTCGAGCGCCCGAGCGGCTAGGAGGGTTTGGTGGAACGTCGCTCGTCGTCGGGGTGCGTTGGTCGTTCCGAGGCAATGGGACGAGCTTCGCTCGCCAGAGTGCTCGTACCCTTTGGGTACGGGCG
>DHWI01000071.1:0-3335 GCA_002413095.1 Thermoleophilia bacterium UBA5186 | reverse complement strand
AGCGCGGCCCGACGGCACAGCTACGTTTCGCCAAGCTCTCCTACTAGCCCGCGACGAGGGCGCGGGCGAAGTCCTGGGGGTCGAACGGGCGCAGGTCGTCCAGGGTCTCCCCGACGCCGATCAGCTTGACGGGGAGGCCGAGCTCGTACGCGATTGCGACTGCGATTCCGCCCTTCGCGGAGCCGTCCAGCTTCGTCAGCGCGACTCCCGTAACGCCGACGGCTTCGCCGAAGAGTCTCGCCTGCTGCAGGCCGTTCTGGCCCGTTGTCGCGTCGACCACGAGCAGCGTCTCGTGCGGCGCGCCCTCCAGGCGGCCCGCGATCACGCGGCGCACCTTCGCCAGCTCCTCCATCAGGTTCGCCTGCGTGTGCAGGCGACCGGCCGTGTCCACGACGACGACGTCCGCGCCTTCACGCTCCGCGGCTGCGATGGCGTCGTAGGCGACGGAGGCCGGATCGGAGCCCCGCTCGGCGCCGACGAAGTGCGCTCCCGCGCGCTCCGCCCAGATCTCGAGTTGCTCCTCGGCCGCGGCGCGGAACGTATCGGCCGCGCCGAGGACGACCGTGTGCCCGTGCCGGCGGAGCCGCTCGGCGAGCTTTCCGATCGTCGTGGTCTTGCCGGTCCCGTTGACGCCGACGACGAGGATCAGCGCCGGCCGCGCCGAGACGTCGAGCGTTGGCGGCTCTCCGAACATCTCGGCGATCTCCTCCGCGAGCGCCTCGGTCAGGTCCGGCAGCTCGGGCCGCGCTTCGAGGCGCCGGATCAGCTCCGCGGTCGCGCGCACGCCCACGTCACCGCCGATGAGCGCCTCCTCGAGCCGCTCCCAGTCCTCCTCGTTCCCCGGGTCGAAGGCGGCACTCGCGAGCTCCTGCGTCAGCGCGCGGCGGGACTTGCCGAGGGAGTCCCGCAGCCGCGCGAACCTGCCGGAGCGCTCGTCCTCCGGCTCGGGTTGGGCGTTTTCCTCGCCCAGCAACTCTGACCACGATCGCGCCATGCGGCGGCGAACGTTAGCTACGCGGTGGCGGCGAGGGTCTCCTCGCGCGGGAGCCTTCGACTCACGATCTGCGAGACGCCGTCGTCGCCCATCGTGACGCCGTAGAGGACGTCCGCCGCCTCCATCGTCCGCTTCTGGTGCGTGATCACGATGAACTGCGCGCGGTCGGCGTAACGGCGCAATAGCTCGACAAAGCGCCCGATGTTCGTGTCGTCGAGCGCCGCCTCGACCTCGTCGAGGAGGTAGAACGGACACGGCCGCGCGAGGAAGAGCGAGAACAGGAACGCAATCGCCCCGAGCGCCTTCTCGCCGCCCGAGAGCAACGACAGCCGCGTGACCCGCTTCCCAGCCGGCCGCAGCTCGACCTCGATCCCCGCGAGACCTTCCTCGTCCTCCGGCTCGGTCGCGACGAGGCGCCCCGAACCGCCCGGGAAGAGCGTCGCGGCGACTTCCTCGAAGTTCCGCTGGACGGCTTCGAGCGTCTCCTCGAAGCGCCGCTCGACGGTGTCCGCGAGCTCGTCACGCAAGGTCTCGAGCTCTTCGAGGCTGCGCTCGAGGTCCTCGCGCTGGACGACGAGCTCCTCCAGCCGCTCCTTCTCGCGGTCGTACTCCTCCTTCGCGAGCGGATTGACCTGACCGAGGTTCTCGCGGCGGCGCTCCAGGCGCTCGATCCGCTCGGCGAGCTCGTCGCGATCGTCGCCCTCGGCGGGATCCGCCGCCGCTTGCTCGAGGCGGCGTCGTGCCTCGTCCGCCTCGGCTTCGATCCGCGCGCGCTCCACATCGATTGTGGAGAGCCGCTCGGCAGCCTCGGCGGCTGCGCGGCGCAGATCGACCTCCGACCCGCCCAGGCGGCGGAGCTCGTCCGCGAGTTCACCGGTGCGGGAGCCGCCTGCGTCCACCCGCGCACGGAGCGGAGCCTCGAAGCGGCTCGCCAGGGCGACCGCTCCGGACAGCGTCTCGACGACGCCCTCGCAGATCGCCGCGAGCCGGACGAGAGTCGGATTGGGATCGGCGGAGTACGCCTCGGCCGGGATCGGTGCGCTCGCGCGCTCCTCGAGCTCCATAACTTCCGAATCAAGAGCGCGCCGACGCGCCTCCAGCTCGAGCCACACCGCCTCGGCGGTCTCGCCGGCGAACCAGACCTCGCCCCGCTCAGNNGTCGGCGGCGCTCCCACCACGACGACGAGGTTGCCGAGGCCCGCCTCCTGTGCCCGCTTTGCGAGCACGAGCGCCGCCGCCGCGTCGGGAGCGACGAGCGCCGACGCCCGGTCCCTGAGCGCCGCGGCGACCGCGCGCTCGGTGCCCGGATCGGGATCGAGCAGCGACAGCGCGAGCTTCGCGCCGCCCTCGGCGAGCGCACGGGCAGCGGGTGGAAGTCCTTCGCGCTCGGCCAGCGAGCGTTCGAGCGCCTGCAGCCGCTCGCGGGCAAGACGCGCCCGCTCCTCGAGCGCGGCTCGCTCGGCGCGAAAGCGCTCCTGGAGGACGCGCCGGGGACGGTCGGCCTCGGCCCGTAGCTGAGCGAGCGTGCCTTCGGCGCTCTCGCGGCGAAGCTCGAGCCGTTCGGCGGCGCTACGGAGCCGATACAGCGCTGCGGTGGCCGACTCGCGCTTGCCCGCCGCGTCGGCGAGCTCCTCCTCCACGCGGCCGCGCTCGGCGAGGAGCGCTTCGAGCTGCTCGTCCGCGCGCCGCCGCCCAAGCTTCGCGGCGGTCCGGCGCTCCTCGCCCTCCGCCAGACGACTCTCGACCGTGGCGAGATCGAGCTGGGCCACACGCGCCTCGAGACCGGCGATCTCGGCGCGGAGCTTCTCGGCCCGCTCGGCGGCGGTCGCCTGCAGCGCGAGCGGACGGAGCCGCTTCTTCACCTCGGCCTCGAGATCCCGCGCGCGCTCGACCTGGACGGCGACCCGCGCGAGTTTCAGCTCGGCGCGGTGGCGGCGGCGCTTGAACCGGCCGAGCCCTGCTGCCTCCTCGATGAACGCGCGCCGTTCCTCGGGCTTCGATGCGAGGATCTCCTCGACGCGGCCCTGTCCGATGATGGAGTGCATCGAGCCGCCGAGACCCAGGTCGGCGAGCAGCTCCACGAGGTCGATCCGGCGCACGGTTGCGCGGTTGACGAGGTACTGCCCCTCGCCGCCGCGATGCAGGCGCCGCGAGATCGAGAGCTCCGAGTAGTCCAGCGGCCCGTCGCCCGCGGCGTTGTCGAAGACGAGCTCGACCTCGCAGGCCTCGCCCGCTTTGCGATCGCCGCCTCCCGCGAACAGGACATCGTCGGGCCTCTCGGCGCGCAGCTCGTTCGGCGAGAGCGACCCGGCAGCCCAGACGATCGCGTCGGAGACGTTCG
>DHWI01000107.1:456-5220 GCA_002413095.1 Thermoleophilia bacterium UBA5186 | reverse complement strand
ACGGCGCCGACGTAGCCGAGCGCGTACGCGGGATCGGACAGCGACGAGATCTTCACGACGTCGCCGGTGTGGGGCGCGTGGATGAACTCCCCGTTTCCGATGTACATCCCCTCGTGGCCGGGGCCGTACGAGTGCATGTGGAAGAAGACGATGTCGCCTGGCTGCAGCGGGTCGTTCGGCCCGAGTCTGCGGCCGTCGTTCCACTGGTAGCCGGTGAAGTGCGGGAGCGAGAGCCCGAGCTGTGCGTAGACGTACATGACCAGCCCAGAGCAGTCGAAACCGCCCGGAGCGGCGCCGCCCCACACGTACGGCGTGCCGAGGAACCGCTCGGCGAGGGCCACCGCATGGACGCCAGCCGGGCCACCCGACGAAAGCGCGACGCCGGATCCGGCGAAGGGCTCCGGGGTGGACGAGAGGCCGGGCACCCGCGTTCCGCTCAGGCCGAGCACGGCCCACGGCAGCGCCGCCTGCGCGCTCGTGGCCGTCTGCGTCCGCTCCTGCGCCGCGCGCGCGAGGCCGACGAGGATCTGCGTGCCCGCCGGAAGCGCGCCGTATTGGGCGCCGAGGAACACGCGCAACCCGACGATTCCGCTCGTGCGCTTGTCGGCACCGGGGATCGTCGCCTGCTGGAGCACCACCGCGTAGTCGGTCCCGTCCAGCGAGAAGACGGCGTTCGGCGAGGCGTCGCGGAGCAGTCCGTCCACCACGAGGTTCTCCACCCGAGCGCCTGCAGTCCCTTTGGCCGGGACGACGAGCCGGTCGATCTGGATCCGCCCTCCGAGGATGGAGACGTGCTCGAGCGTGACGCCGGTCGCGGTCGCCTTCGACGAGACGACCGAGAGCACGGAGCCGTCCGCCGGGTAGGCGAACGCGCCGGTTCCGGCCCGCCGCACGAGCGTGCCGTCTGCCTGGCGGATCTCGGCGAGCCCGAGCGAGTCGGCCGCCGACGCCGCGGGAGCGAGCGCGAGAGCAAGGCCGATCGCGACGACGAGCCGCCGGAGCATCGGGCCGAGGATACTCGCTACGGGCGCTGGGTCAGCAGTTTGCCGGGCCCTTGCGCACGTCGCTCACGGTCGGAGGATCGAGCGCGAGCAGCTCCGGCACGCTGGCGGCGACAAGGCCGCGGCTCTTCAGCATCGGCAGGAACATGTCGAGCCCTCGGATCGAGGGGGTGCCGGTGATGTTCTCGTGCAGGAGGACGATCGCTCCGGGCTTGACGCGGTCGGACAGGTTCTGGGCGATCTTCTCGGCGCTCGGTGTCGAGGGCTCCGACGCGTCGCCGCTGTCCACGCTCGACAGCACTTGCAGCAGCCCGAGCTCCTTCGCCTTTGCGTCCACCGCGGCATCGCGGGCGCCGAACGGCGGCCGGAACAGGCGCACGCGTCGGCCGAGGACGCGGCGCATGGTGTCCTGGGGCTTTCGCAACTGGTAGTCGAGGAGCTCGGGAGGCAGTCCCTTCAGCACCGGGTGGCTCCAGCTGTGCTGGCCGACGGCGCCGTAGCGAAGCTCGAGCTTCGCCAGCTGCGGGCGCTTGATGACGTTCTGTCCGATCAGGAAGAACGTCGCGCGCGCTCGGTGGCGCGCAAGGACCTGGAGGAGCTGCTGGGTGTACGGGCCGGGTCCGTCGTCGAAGGTGAACGCGACGTAGTTTCCTTTCCCGCCGCCGCAGTAGATCGGCAGCCCGAGCTTCGCGAGCCGCAGGACCGCGGCGGACTGCCTGCGAAGCGCGTCGCGCTTCGGGTCCCCCGACCCCGCCGCGACGGTGAAGCCGGCGCAGACACCGAGAAGCGCAAGCGCCGTTGCGCCCAGGAGGAGGATCCGGTTCACCCTCAGCACAGCGGCGGAGAGTAGCCGCAAGGTGTCAGAAGCCTAAGTGGATTGGCTAGGCGGCGCGCGCGGAGGCCAGCTCGCGGCGCTCGGCGAGCCGCTGGAGCGCCCGCGCCTCGATCTGACGCACTCGCTCGCGCGTGAGCCCGAGCCGGCGCCCGATCTCCTCGAGCGACTTCGGATCGGAGTCGCCGTTCAGGCCGTAGCGAAGCCTCACGATCTCCTGCTCGCGCTCGGGCAGGTCTGCGAGCGCCTGGTGGAGAGCCGTCTCTTGCAGGCTGACCTCGACCTCCTTGGCGACATCGGACTCGCTTGCGATCAGGTCGCCCATCGCCGTGTCGTTCTCTGAGCCGATTGGGCGGTCGAGGCTCGCGACGGCTCGTGCAGCGTTCCGCACCTCGCGCACCTGCTTCAACGGGAGCTTCGCGGACTTGGCGACCTCCTCGTCGCTCGGCGCCCGTTCGAGCTTTGCGGTCAGCTCGCGCTCCGCGCGCGAGATCTTCTGCTGGCGCTCGACGATGTGGACGGGAATCCGGATCGTTCGCGCCTTGTTCGCGACGCCGCGCTGCACCGCCTGGCGGATCCACCANNAGTCGAACTTCTCCACCGCGCGAATCAGGCCAATGATCCCTTCCTGGATCAGGTCGAGCAGCGACAGGCCGTGGCCCTGGTACTTCTTGGCGATCGAGACGACCAGCCGGAGGTTCGAGTTGATCATCCGGTCCTTCGCCTCCTTGTCGCCGCGCTCGACGCCCTTCGCGAGCTCGACCTCCTCGGCCGCCGTCAGGAGCTCATAGCGCGCCGCCTCGTTGAGGAACAGCTGGAGCGCGTCGGTCGTGGCGCTCGCGACCTCGCTGTTGACGTAGCCGGGCGTCTCGGCCGCGGCGCGTCCGCAGTCGTCTGTGAGCTCGATGCCGCGCTCCTCGATCTCGTGCAGCAGCGTGTCGACCTGGTCGTCGTCGAGCTCCTGCGCGAGGTCGCTGAAGACCGAGAGGTTGATGCACCCCTCTTCCTCGCCGCGTGCGAGCAGCGCCGTGAGCCGTTCCTCCGTCATAGCAACGGTATCCCCGCCCGGCGCCAGGACGTAACGTTCGCGTCCGGCTAAACTGCCGCCCATGTGGGAGCTGATCTTCCTCATGCTGATCATGAAGATCCCGATCGTGTATCTCTGCGTGGTGGTCTGGTACGCGATCAAGGCCGAGCCGAGGCCCCCCGAGGGAGTGGCGCGGCTCGCCCCTTCGCCTGATCCGATTCTCCACCCATCGTGGCGACGCTCCCAGCGTCCGCAGCCTTTCCGTGGCGGTCCGCAGCGCGGACCTCGGCGTGGGGCTGGGCGCCCGACTCGCGTTGCGATGGCGAGGCGCGAAGCGTTGTGAGCGCGGTGCCTGACGACCGCCAGACTCCGGCTGAGGTCATCGGAGGCCTTCTCGCCGCGGTGTCCATCTTCGTGAGCATCGCGTCGGTCGTCTTCCACCCGCTGCGACTCGTGCTCCTGTCGATCCTCCTCGCGTTGGTCTCGTCCGCGATGGCCGGGCGGCACACGCGTCTGCCGGCGATCGCAGTCGGTGTCGGCGCGGCCGCTTTCGTGATCGGCATGACGATCGCGGTCGTGGGCAGTCGGCCCCTCTGGTAGCCACCCTGCTACAAAGAGTGTGTGACTGAACACGACGTCGATGCGCTGAACGCAGGCTACGCGAGCGCGCTGCTCGAGGAGTACCTCGAGAATCCCGAGGCGGTACCCGCCGAATGGCGTGAGCTCTTCGAGAGCGGGGACAGTCCGCTCGTCGCTTCCCTGCCGGGGCTCGCGCGGCTCCTCGAGCGCCTCGGCGGAAACGGAAGTGGCTCGCCGGTCGCAGCGGCCACGCCGGAAGCGTCGGCCGAGTCCGCGGCGCCGGACAACCTCCTCCTCGGCGGCGTCGCCGCAGCGATGGCGCTCGTCAAGGCACACCGGATGCACGGCCACCTCGCCGCGCACCTCGATCCGCTCGGATCGGAGCCGCCCGGCGACCCTGCGCTCGAGGCCGAGCGGCTCATCCCGCCCCTCACGCCCGAGCTCCAGGCGCGAATCCCCGCCTCGTTGCTGCGGCTCTACGTCCCCGGCGAGACGTTGGCCGACGCGCTTCCGCTCCTCCGCGAGACCTACTGCGGCACGAGCGCGTACGAGATCGAGCACATCTCCGACCACGAGGAGCGCGTGTGGCTGCGCCAGGCGATCGAGTCGGGCCGCTACCGCACGCCGCTCTCGGAGGACGAGAAGCGCAGGCTGCTGACACGCCTGTCCGAGGTCGAGGGGATGGAGCGCTACCTTCGCCGGGCCTTCCTCGGGCAGAAGCAGTTCTCGATCGAAGGGCTCGACGTGATGGTGCCGATGCTCGACGAGGCGATCGAGCTCGGTGCACGCGCGGGTGCCAAGGAAGTCGTGATGGGCATGGCGCACCGCGGCCGGCTCAACGTCCTCGCGCACATCGTCGGCCGGCCCTACGAGACGATCCTGCGCGAGTTCGAGGGCGAGAAGACGCTCGAGGCGGTTCGCGCCGATCCCGAAGGAGGCAGCGGCGACGTGAAGTACCACCTCGGGGCGGAGGGGAGCCGCACGACCTCCACCGGCCAGATCACGGTGACGCTCGCGGCGAACCCGAGCCACCTCGAGGCGGTCGATCCGGTCGTCGAGGGCCAGGCTCGCGCCGAGCAGACCGACCGCGGGACGCGCGAGGGGATCCACGACCCGACCGCCGCGCTGGCGATCCTGATCCACGGAGACGCGTCCTTTCCCGGTCAGGGCATCGTCGCCGAGACGCTGAACCTCGCCCGTCTCGGCGGCTACACCACGGGCGGCACGCTCCACCTGATCGCGAACAACCAGGTCGGGTTCACCACCGACCCGGCCGAGGGGCGCTCCACCCGCTACTCCAGCGACCTCGCCAAGGGCTTCGACGT
>DHWI01000107.1:0-419 GCA_002413095.1 Thermoleophilia bacterium UBA5186 | reverse complement strand
TCCCGATCATCCACGTGAACGCCGACGATGCCGAGGCCGCGATCGCGGCGGTTCGGCTCGCGCTCGCGTTCCGCAAGCGCTTCGAGAGCGACGTCGTGATCGACCTCGTCGGCTACCGGCGACACGGCCACAACGAGCAGGACGAGGCGGCATACACACAACCGCTGATGGCCGCGGAGATCGCCGAGCACTCGACCGTGCGCGAGCAGTTCGCCGGGCGGCTCGTGGAGGAAGGCGTCGTCGCCCAGGAGGAGGCCGACGGGCTGGCGAAGCAGGCGGAGCAGAGCATGCGCGAGGCGCACGAGCGGCTGAAGGCGCTGTTCGAGCAGCTCGAGAGCGGGGGGCAGGGCACCGACGGATCGATCCCCATCGAGGCGCGCGCCGACGTCATGACCGCGGTGCCGGCAGACACGTTGCGC
>DHWI01000127.1:8133-8453 GCA_002413095.1 Thermoleophilia bacterium UBA5186 | reverse complement strand
CAGTCGGCGAGCATCCGGCGCGGCTCGTTCGCATGCTCGAGGACCGAGAGCAGCCCGACCGCGTCGAAGCTCTCCGGCTCGAAGCCGGCGTCCTCGAGCAGGATGTCGAGCACCTCGAGCCCGTACGTCTCGCGCGCGTAGGCGAGCGCACGCGGCGCGAGCTCGAGCCCGAGCCCGTCCCAGCCGCGGTCACGCGCGAGGTCGAGGAAGAGGCCGATCGAGCAGCCCACGTCGAGGAGGCGCCCGCCGGTCCCGCGCGCCGGCTCGAGCTCGTCGAGGAACTCCGCGAACTTCGCCCGGTCCATCGCCAGCTGCCGCTC
>DHWI01000127.1:0-7945 GCA_002413095.1 Thermoleophilia bacterium UBA5186 | reverse complement strand
TCGAAGTAGCGGTCGCGGCCCGTTTCCTGGTTCAGGCTCATCGCTTCCTCGTCACGCCCATGGTGCCAATGTGCCGGAACGGCACCCGGTGCAGGCGGGTGAAGAGGAGGAACGCGGGGTTCCAGAAGACGTCGTCGCTCACGAGCACGCCGCCCGCGCGGAGGTGCGGCCAGGCCGCGCGGAACTCGAACAGCATGTGACGGGCCGTGTGCAGCGAGTCGTGGAAGAAGAGGTCGATCTCGCCGAGGCGGCGCAGGGCCGGCCTCAGCGTCTCGCGCGTGTCGCCGAGCGTCACGTTGAAGCGGTGGCGCAGCTCATCCGGCACGAGCCAGCCGGGTTCTCGTCCGGCGGGGTGGCCGAGGGCGTCCCGCGCCTCGGAAAGGTCGAACGAGTGCAGCCGCCCGTCGCCGTTGTCCTCGAGCGCGCGCAACAGGAATGCGGAGCTCGCGCCGTTGAACGGCCCGGTCTCGACGACGGTGCGAGGCCGTGTCGCCCGCGTGCCGACGTAGAGCAGCTTCTTTCCTTCCTCGCTCGACTCGGAGCGACCCGCCGCGCGCGCAGCCGCCAGCTCGTCGCCGCCCGCGCGGGCACGCTCGGCGAGCTGCGCGTAGAGGCCGGGCGCAAGCTCGTCGAAATCGCGCTCGTAGCCGCGCAGCTCCTCCAGGTCGAAGCCGAGCGCGGCCAGCGCCTCGACGGCGGTCTGCTCGCGCCGGGCCTGGATCCGCAGCACCGGGTACCGCCAGCCGTCGCGCGCGACGGTGGGCAAGCGGGCAGCCTTCTGGAGGATCGCGGCGAGCGTCATCTGCGGGAGAGCAGGAACTCTGCCAGCTCGAGGTCGAACGGCTCGTCGACGTCGACCGAGTCCGCCGCATCCATCACGTAAGGCCGTAGGTCGCCCGCGTAGAGATCGTCGCCGATGCGGTCTGCGCGCAGCGCGAGAATCGCCGGCCCGTTGCGGGCGTAGAGCACAGGCTTGTCCGCGCGGCCCGCATACGGCGTCTCGTCGAGGCGAACGAGGCGCTCGCCATCGAGCCGCATCAGGGAGGCAGTGCCGTAATGGTGGGGAACCTCGACGACGCTGACGACTCCGTCGGCGCCACTAGTGAACAGGCGCTCGACCGCCTCATCGACGTGGCGGGAGGTGCGGAGCGGCGAGGTCGGCTGCAGCAGGACGAGTGCGGTTTCCGGCACCAGCTCGCTCAGAGCGTGAGCGACGACGTCGCGCATCGGAGTCTCGTCGGCGGCGAGCTCCGCAGGCCGGTCGAGGACCTCCGCACCGTGTGCGCGTGCGGCGTCCGCGACCTCCGGATCGTCCGTCGACACCACCGCGCGAGCGAGCTGCTCGCTGCCGAGGCCGGCCTCGATCGTCCAGGCGATCAGCGGCTTCCCACCGAGCGGCGCCAGGTTCTTGCGGGGAATCCCCTTCGAGGCTCCGCGAGCCGGAATCAGCCCGACGACGGACACCTAGTAAGTGATGCGCTTGTGGATGTTGATCTCCGCGCGCGAGAGGATGTCCGCGATCCGTTCGCCGGCGTGGCCGTCGCCGTAGATCGGCTCGGGCTCGTACGGTCCGTGCTCGAGCTGCGCACGAATCGCCTCGACGATCCCTCGGCCGTCGTGCTCGACGTCGATGATGTTGGAGCCCCGCTCGCGACCTTCCTGACGCGTGCCGATGTTCACCGCCGGCGTGCCGATGAACGAGCCCTCGCGGATCGCCGAGCTCGAGTTGCCTACGAGGCACGCCGTCTTGGCCATGAGCCGGATGTAGTCGTCGGTCGGCAGGTTCTTGAAGAAGTGCAGCTTCGAGTCGTCCTCGAACTCGCGGAACTTCCGGATTCCGCGGGCGACGTCCTCCGAGCCGGCGTCGGCGTTCGGCCAGAGGACGATCGCGGGGAGCTCGACCTCCTTCACGGCCTGCAGCGTCTCGGCGATCTGCTCCTCGCCGTCGCCGTACTCGGTCGTGACGGGATGCTGGGAGACGAGGAGGAACGGCCGGTCGAGATCGAAGCTGCCGCCGACTCCGAACTGGAAGACCTCGCTGAGCTCGTGGCCGTCCTGCGCGAGCGTCTCCGCGACGAGGTCCATCCGCGGGCAGCCGACGGTGTGCACGCTCGCGGGGTTCTCGCCCATCCGCACGATCCGCTCCGCCGCCTCCTTCGACGCGGGGAAGTGGATGTGCGCGAACTTCGTCACCGCGTGACGGATCGACTCGTCGATGTTCCCGGAGACTTCGCCGCCCATCGTGTGCGCGAGCGGCAGGTTCATATAGGTGGCGGCAAGCGCCGTCGCCATCGTCTCGAAGCGGTCGCCGACAGTGATCACGACGTCGGGCTGGAGCCGCTCGAACGCGGTGGGCAGCTCGAGCAGGCCGAGCCCCGTCGACTTCGCCATCGTCCCCGGCGTCTCGCCCTCGATCAGCATGAAGACGCGCTCGTCCGGCTCGAAGCCGTCGCGCTCGATCACGTCGATCGCCGTGCCGTAGCGGTCGAGGAGAGCAGACGCGCCGACGACGAGCTGGAGCTCGGTCTCGGGGTGGTCGCGGATCGCCCGCATCGCAGACTTGATCGACGAGTAGTTCGCCCGCGAGCCGACGACGACGCAAACCTTGCGCTGGCTGTTACTCGACATGGGCCTCCGTCAGCACGGTGTCGGCAGCGATGTCGGCGGCGGCCTTCCTGCCGACGAGCTCGGGCAGGCGCCGCGCCGGGATCCCCGTCCCCGGTTTCTTCGCCGCGAGCATGTCGCGCTCGAGGGTGGCCCCGGCGGGAATGTCGGTGACCGCCACGACGCTCTTCTCGAAGATCCGCTTCATCTCGCCCAGCGCGCCCGCCGCCGCGTCCTTGTCCACGGCTGCGGCCAGCATCGTGGAGATCTCCCGCACGCCGTCGACGAGCTCCTCCAGCTCGTACGGCTCGAGCCCCAGCGCCGCGTCAGGCCCGTACATGTCCTTCGACAGCGTGAAGTGCTTCTCAACGACGCTCGCACCGAGGGCGACGGCGGCGAAGCAGGCATACGACCCGGCGGAGTGGTCGGAGAGCCCGACCGGCTTCCCGTAGCGCTCGCGCAGGTCGGCGAGCAGGTTCAGACCGACGCGCTCGGGCGGCGTGGGGTACTCGGACGTGCACTGAAGGACCGTGACGTGCTCGCCGGCCGCCTCGACAGCCGCGTCGAGCTCGTCCCACGTGCTCATCCCCGAGGAGAGCAGCACCGGCTTCCCCGTGTCGGCGGCGGCGCGGATCAAGTCGAGGTTGGTCACCTCGCCCGAGCCGATCTTGTATCGCCGCGCGCCGAGACTCTCGAGTCGCTCGAGCGCCTGCAGCGAGAAGGGCGCGCATAGGAACTCGATCCCGGCCGCGTCGCAGGCCTCCTTGAGGGTTCGCCATTCCTCGTCCGTGAAGGCGGTCCTCTGGAAGTACTCCCAGCGCGATTCGTGCTGGAAGTACGGAGGGGACGGCGCGTCGCGCGTGGTCTCCGCCTCTGCGTCATGGAGCTGGAACTTCACCGCGTCGGCGTCGCACTCGGCTGCCACCTCGGCGAGCCGGATCGCGTTGCCGAGGCTGCCGTCGTGATTCATGCCTGCTTCGGCGATGACGAAGACGTCGCTCATTACGCGGGCGATGGTAACCGCGTGCGGTTAGTCACCTGTAAGGACTGCTCGGCGCGGAATAGCATCGCCCCCGTGCGAGTCGTCGGCGTCAGCTCGGTCAGGAACGAGGCAGACGTCATCGAGGCTTTCGTCCGCCATCACGTTTCTTTCCTCGACCGGCTCGTCGTCGTGTGCCACTTCTCGCAGGACGCGACCGCGTCGATCCTGCAGGCGCTCGTCGAGGAAGGGCTTCCACTCGAGGTCGTCGGGGAGCCGCAGCCGATCTACGACCAGCCGGGCTTTATAGCCCGAGAAGCACGGCGCGCGGTCGCGGAGGGCGCGGACCTCGTTGTGCCGCTCGACGCGGACGAGTTCTTGGTCGCCGCCGACGGAGGGGATCCGCGGGCGGCACTCGAAGCGCTTCCGTCCGACCGGGTCAGCCTCGTCCGCTGGCGCACGTACGTGGCTCTGCCGGACGACCCGCAGGACGAGCCCAACGTGCTGCGCCGCATGCGGCGCCGGCCCCGCGACGAGGGACACCCCCTCGGCAAGGTCCTCATTCCGGCCGTGCTCATCCGGCCCGAGGTCGAGTTCACGATCGGAAACCACGAGCTCGTCGATCGCGCCCGGCGCGAGAGGCTGCCCACGACGCCGGCCGACGGACTCGCCCTCGCGCACTATCCGTTCCGCTCCAACGCACAGGTCAGGGCGAAGATCCTCGGCGGCTGGCCCCTCCATCTCGCGAATCCGGAGCGGTGGGACTCGCTGGGCGGCCACTGGCGCGACAACTTCGCGCAGGCGCTCGATCCCGCGGGCTTCTCGGACGAGCGGCTCGTGAAGCTGGCGCTCGGCTACGGCTTCGCTCGTACGGACGAGCTGGTCGACGACCCCGTCGACGCCCCGTTCGAGCTGCGGCACCCGGTCGACCGCATCGATCCGGTCCGGATACTCGGCGAGACGGCCATCGCGCTCGCCGACGCGCTGCGCCCGCTCGCGGGCGCCCGGCAGCCGCTTCCCGCGCGCGCGTACGCGGGCGTGAGGCGACGGCTCCGGAGCCTCGTCAGCCGGTGGACGGCTCGAGATAGTCGAGGTCGCGGGACTGTGTGAGCCAGCGGCCGATCCGCCTCAGATCGGCCGCCCCGCGCAGCTCGTCGGGCGTCCGCACGCGGATCTCGACGTCGTGGTCGAGCGGATGCCCCATCTCCTCCAGCGGCCGGATCGTCGCGAGGAAGCTCGTGAACGGGGTCGGCCGAAGGCGGAAGAGCGCCCACGCGTGCCGTCGCGCGAGCTCGATCTGATCGGCTCCGAGAGGCGGAATAGTCTGGATCGAGTGCAGCCGCTCGAGGTACTCCTCGGGCGTCGCCGAGTCGATCGTGAAGCCGCGCCCGGAGTAGAACCCCGTCCCGGCGGTCAGCACGGGAACGCCGAAGCACGGCAGCTCGAAGCCGACCGATCCGCGGATCGTGATCCCGTAGTCGGTGAGCCCGAAGATCGACCGAGTCGAGATCTCGCTCTCGGCGCGGACGATCGCGACGTGCGCCGGCAGCTCGCCGACCGCCTCGCGGATGGCCGTTTCCTCGTCGCGCGCGCCCTCGATCCTTTCGCGCTTCAGCTTCCACACGTTGGCCGGGTGGAGCTTGACGATCCAGTTCACGCTCGGGTTCGCCACCGCCGCGCGCACAGTCTCGAGGAACCACTCCTCCTGGTCGGCGAACAGATCCTCCCCGTAGAACATGTTCGCGTCCCAGAGGATGTGCGAGTACAGCACTGCGGTCTTCTTGGCCGGGTCGAGGCCGAGCTCCGCGATGACCTCGCCGCGCGGCCGATCCTCCGTCCAGGACTGGATGCGACGTGAGAGCGCCCAGGCGTTGCCGTACCGTTTCGCGAACTCGTCGTCGAGCTCGGCGTCGCGCTCGGGCGTCCAGGGAAGCTCGCGCACCCGCAGCCACGACTCCTCCGAGAGCGAACGTGGATGCTCGCGCCGCGTCTCCCGCGTGAAGCGCTTGAAGATCAGCGTGTCGTCCTGCGGGCCCGAGACGTACTGGACGACGTCGAGGCCCTGGACGAGCGCGACGTCCGAGATCGGCGCTTCGGCGGCGTAGTTCCGCTCGAGGAACAGCATGAGGGTCGGTTCGAGGTCTGCCAGCAGCCGCTCAGCCGCGATCGTGGCCTCCAGCGTGCGCGGGAGCAGGCGCTCGAGCTCGGCTCGCGCGCGGGGGTCGTCCAGGTCGACCGCTCCCTCGTGAAGGGCGCGCGAGACGGTCGCGAGGATGTTGCGGCCGATTCGCGCGCCGTGGAAGGTGAGGTCGCGGACGTCGGCGAGCGCCGGCTTTGCGCCGATGATCTCCCGGGCTGCGGCAGCCGCCTCGGCGCGCGCGGCGTCGTCCAGGTAGGGAGCGAGCGTGGCGAAGCTCTCGATCCCGAAGGCGGCGAGATACTTCCGCGGCACCCAGGAGTCGTCCTGGACCAGGACGATCGGCTTCCAGCCCGCGAGCTGCAGCGCCTTCCCGAGCATGCCCTCGAGCTTCAGCTGGTAGACGAACTCGGTCAGGCTCACGAAGAGCGCAGTCGGGCCGTCGCCGTCGCGGACCGAACGGAGGGCGTCTCCGCTCTCGCGGCGCAGGCGGGCGAGGTCCCGCTCGAGGACCGCCTTGCGGCGGACGCGCTCCGGGAGGCTGGAGAGCGCGGTCATGCCGCCTCCTGGAAGTAGCGGGTGCGCGCCGCGGGCACGTCTACGAGCGGGCGCTTGCCCCCGGGAGCGTCGTTCGCGTCGAGCCGGCCGAGCAGCAGCGGCTCCGCGAGCGTGGCGTTGAGCGCGCGCTCCATCGTGAACGCCGCGACGTAGCCGTGAGCGGCGAGGGTGCGCGCGACGCGGGTGTCGACGGTGCCGGGTGTGCCGTGCGGATAGCTGAACGTGAGAATCGCTTCGCCGGCGGTCTCCTCGAGGAGTCGAGTGAGCCTGTCGAGGTCGCGGTCGAGCTCTTCGGCCGACAGGAGCGTCAGCGGCTCGTGGCCGTACGAGTGCGCGCCGACGGACCCGCGCAGGGCGGCCACCTGGTCGTGGCTCATGTACAGCTCGCTGCAGAACCCCGACTCGTCCGGGAACACCTCGGCGAAGACCCCGGCCACGGCGCGATCGCGCTCGGCAGGAGGCAGCGCCATGTTGAGGAGGTACTTCACGCGTGCGGCCTCGGGCGTGTCGTAGCGGTAGTGCGCCTCGGCCACGTCGGGCTGGATCGCATCCGCAGAGACCTGGAGGCGGTCGAGCAGCTCGGCGTCGTCGAGCCTTTCCCGCAACGCGTGGATCTTGTGGACGCTCAGCGCAGCGCCTTCCGCGAGTGGCTTGCCGGAGACGAAGAAGATCGCCGGGACGCCGAGCTGCTCGAGCACCGGGACGGCAAGCTCGAACTGGCAGCGGAGGCCGTCGTCGAACGTCACGACGCAGGCGCGATCGGGCAACGTGCCCTCACCGCGCACCGCGGCCAGGAGCCGATCGCGCGACACGAATTCATAGGTCCGGGCGAGCAGCTCGAGCTGCTCGCGCAAGCCGTCCGTCGTCGCCGGGAAAATCGCACGCGGCTCGGTGGGGGCCTTCTCTGCGATGTAGTGGTAGCCGACTGCGAGCAGCGCCATCGCGCGAATCGTGCCTAGCTCGGTCGGTCGAGGTCGCTGTCGGCGCGAGTCACGTAGAGGTCGTCGGACGAGAAGTCGACCCCGAGCCGCGGCGCCGCCCAGAAGCACGAGACGATCGGCCGATCGGAGAAGTCGAGCGGCTGGAAGCGGCCCGGAAGCTGGGCCGGGAGGCGATCCTCCCGCTGGAAGCCCGCGGCTTCGAGCGGCGCACCGAACCGCGTGGAGGTGCAGGCGAAGTCGGCGAAGACGACGCCCGCCGCTTCGGCGGCTTCGGCCAGCCCATGCGCCAGGGTGGGCCCGCCCAGGAAGTCGACGACTCGCATCACCTTCGCCGGGGAGTCACGCACCTGCTCGACCCGGTAGGCAGCAAAGCCCGACGCGTCCCGAAGGAGCTCGTAGGAAAACGCCGGGTGCTCCGCGTACCGCCATTGGAGGAACGCCGCGTCGCGACAGGCAGCCACGCCCGGGCCGGACATTGTCGAAGTTTGTGGCTCTGAGCCACTTTCTGTGGACAAGCGCTGTGTTTGTCCCCAGGCGGCCCACGCTGCGTCGGGGACGGTTCGGCCTGCCAGAAGCTCGCGCAGGGCGTCCATGTCGAACACCCGCACCCAGCGGTGAATCCCTCGCGTCGCGAAGCCGTAGCGGCCGAGGATGTGCTCGGTCGCGGAGTTCGCTGCCAGCGCGCCGATGAACTCATACTCGGCGCCGAGCGCGGCCTCGACGAGC
>DHWI01000011.1:1355-8441 GCA_002413095.1 Thermoleophilia bacterium UBA5186 | reverse complement strand
GCGGATCGCGTCGACGTAGCGCTTCTGGTTGACGGTCTTGGGCGCGATCTTCTTGCCGCGGTGGCGCCAGACGACGTCCTCGAAGACATCGCGGATGTCGGCAGCCTCGTCGAGCGCGCCGAGCACGGCGTCCACGGTCCCGGGGCCGATCTCGTGACCGCCTTGGACGAGCTCGACCAGCTCGTCGACGACAGCGCGCGCCTCGACGACATGGCCGTCCTCGCCCTCGATCGTGAGGCGGTTCCCGCGCAGGAGGATCGTGCACTCCAGGCGGTCCCGCAGCGCGTCGAGCACGCCGTCGCCGACTCCAGCCAGCTCGGCCGCGACGTCGTTCGAGATGTCCAGGACTTCCTGCATCGCGGTCAGTCTAGGGACCCTGCACCCAGCGTTGCCCGGGCCGGCCCCAACCTCCCCCAAGGGCACACCCGGTGCCCCTACGAACACGCTAGCGAGGAAGACGTGACCTGTCTGCGCCACGTACGCGCCGAGAGTGTGTTGACTGGGCACGGGTCGATCTGGGGTCGGGCCCGCCGCCTCGCCACCAACCACCCCCAAGGGCATCCCCGATGCCCCTGCGATCACGCTAGCCAGGATCGGCGCACGTGTCTGTGCCGAGAGTGCGCCGAAAGAGGCTCGCTAGGCGAGCTTCTCGCGAACGATCTGGCTGACCGCTGAGCCGTCCGCACGTCCCGAGATCTGCGGCATCACGTCCGCCATGACGCGCCCGAAGTCGCGCATGCTCGTCGCCCCGTTCTCCGCGATCGCGTCGTCGACGATCTCCTCGAGCTCGTCCTCGCCGAGCGGCTCCGGCATGAACTCGCTGAGCACCTTCAGCTCGCGTTGCTCCCCTTCCGCCTGCTCGGGACGGCCGCCGGAACGGAACGCCTCCTCGGCCTCGATCCGCCGCTTCCGCTCGCGCTGCAGCACCTGCAGCTCCTCGTCGTCCGAAAGCGGCCGCTGCAGCTCCTTCTCGGCGGATTTCAGACTCGACAGGATGAGGCGCAGCGTGTCGCGACGCTCGGTGTCCCTCGCGAGCATGGCCTGCTTGACCTCCTCTTCCATGCGTGCGATCAGGCTCACGGCGCGCTCCCCAGGATGTGCCAATGCAGATGGAAGACCTCTTGGCCTCCGCCCGCGCCGACCGCGAGCTGCACCCGGTAATCGTGCAGCCCCGCCCCGCGGGCCGTCTCGGCCAGGAACTCCAGCATCCGCTTCGACTCCTCCGCCGAGAGCTCGCCGACGTCGCGGAAAGTCTCGAGGTGTCGCTCGGGAATCACCAGCACATGGACGTCCGCGCGAGGGTTGAGGTCGCGGAAGGCGAGGAAGCCGTCCGTGCGCGCGACCTCGTCCGCGGGCACCTCGCCGGCGACGATTCGACAGAAGATGCAGTCCTCAGGCAGCGAGGATCCCCTCCTTCGACACGGCGACTGCGCGAGTCCGCACGAGCTCGCCGACGCGGGCGTCGACCAGCCACGGCGAATAGTCGTCGCCGTAACCGCGCCCCGGCCGATCGACGAGGACGTCGTCTTCGCGGCCGAGCTTCGACCGCCAGCGCGCTTGGCAGGAGGCATCCGACGCGGCTCGCAACCTGGCGCTCCGGTCCTTCTTCGTTGCGGGTGGCACCGGGTCTTCGTCGGACGTCACTGTTCCGGGGCGGGGCGAGTACGGGAAGACGTGCACCTTGGTGAGCCGCGCCTCCGCGACGACCTCGACCGTCCGTTCGAAGGCGCGGTCGTCCTCCGTCGGGAAGCCCACGATGACGTCGCTCGTGAGGTTGAACTCCTCGAGCGGCGCGAGCCTGCGCAAGAACGTCGCGGCCGTGTAGCGCCGTCCCATCGCGCGAAGGACGCCGTCGTCCCCGGATTGCAGTGGGACGTGCAGATGCCGGCCGACGGTCGGCGTCTCCCGGAGCGCCGCGACGAGCTCGTCGTCGACGTGGTTGACCTCGATCGAGGAAAGACGCAGCCGGAGTAGGCCGGGCGTCGCGCCCGCCTCGCGCACGAGCCGCGCCAGGCGGTACCCGGCCGCACGGTCGCGGTAGCACCCGAGGTTGATTCCGGTCAGCACGACCTCGCGGTGGCCTTGGTCGACACGCCGCCGGACCTCGGCGAGCACACGCTCGGCCGGTCGGCTCCGCGACGCGCCGCGAACGAGCGGGATCACGCAGAAGTTGCACGAGAACGAGCAGCCGTCCTGCACTTTGACGAAGGCGCGGACCCGGTCGAGGCGCGCGTCGGCCTGGACGCAGCCGATCGCACCGACGTTCCCGGCGACGAACTCGACCGCCTCGTCGATCCGCTTCGGGACCACGACCACGTTGTCGGGGACCCCGGAGAAGGCGTCGGCGGCGAGGTTGGCCGCACAACCGGTGACGTAGACGCGCGCGTGCGTCCGCGCGGCGCGGTGGGTGGCCTGGCGCGACTTGCGGACCGCTTCGTTGGTCACGCAACAGGTGTTGATCACGGCGACGTCCGCTCCCTGGGCGCGCTCGTCGTGGCCCTCGGCGAGCAGCCGCTCGCGGAGCTCCTGCAGGTCGCTGTGAGAGACCTTGCAGCCGAGGAATCGGGTCGAGAAGCTCGCCATCGGCGCTGACTCTACTCGGCGGCCGGCGCGCCCACACGTGCCCCCAAGGGGTCCCCCGCGACCCCTGATTTCACGCTAGCGGAGAAATTGCGGCGTGTCTGTGCCGAAACCGTCGCAAAAGCGTGACACGACGAAGCGCCTCGCGAGCCCGGTGCGGATCCGGGTGTTGGGCGGCGAGGCGAGGGGGCTAGACGCGAGGCGAATCGCTGCGGATGTGCAGATCGGCTGCCCACCCGTCGCGTTCGCGCCGGGCCTCGGTTCGGTAGCCGGCGAGCGTCGGCGCGTCCGAGGCGAGGTAGCCGGAGGTGACCGCGCAGGCCGAGCGCAGGCTCGGACCCAGCGTCTCGACCGCCTCGAGCGTGATGTTCGCGATCGTCGTTTCGGAGGAGGGCAGCTCGCCGTCGAGCGCGTCGCCGAGGACCGCCCCGATCTCGACGTCGTTGGCTGCCGCATTCCGCTCGGTCGCCTCGATCGCCTGCGGCTCGACGTCCATGGCGGTCACGGGCGCGAACCCGAGCTTCGCGGCGGCGATCGAAAGGACGCCTGAGCCGCAGCCCACGTCGAGGAGGCTCGTCGGCTCGAGCTCGCCGAGCAACTCCAGGCAGAGGCGCGTCGTCGGGTGCGTCCCGGTACCGAACGCGCGGCCTGGATCGATCACGACGGCGATCGCGTCGGCGTCGGGCTCCTCCCACGGCGGGCCGACCCACAACCGCCCGATCCGCGCCGGCCGGTGGAAGCGTCGCCAGCGATCCTCCCAACCGTCCTCGACGTCCTGCGCCTGGACGGCCCCGAACGCGTGCCAGAGCCGCTCCTCGCCTGCGGAGTCGGTGTACGCAGCGAGCTCGACGCCGTGCGCGTCGTCGTGCTCCTCGAAGCCGTGCGGGAACAGCTCGATCATCGTCGCCCGCGCCTGCTCGGCGCGCGCGAGCGGCACCGTCACCGAGACGCGGCGAAGCCCGGTCAGCGGAACGCGCTCTTCAGCTTGTCGAAGAAGCCTTCGTCGGCGCGGTACGTCGCGTCCGTCGCGCGGCGCTCGAAGTCCTCCAGAAGGCGCCGCTGCTCCTCGTCGAGCTGGCGCGGCACCGTCACGTTCACGAGCACGCGCTGATCCCCCCTTCCGAAGCCCTGCAGGACCGGCATCCCGCGCCCGCCGAGGACGCGGAGCTCGCCCGGTTGCGTGCCCGGCTGGAACTCCAGCTCGGTCTCTCCGTCGAGCGTGGGGATCCGGACGCGCGCGCCGAGCGCGGCCTGCGTGATCGTCAGATCGACGGTCGAAAAGATGTCGTTGCCCTCGCGCACGAAACGAGGATCGGGGCGCACGTGCACCTGGACATAGGCGTCGCCGCTGCGCCCGCCGAGTGCGCCCGCGTGACCCTCGCCCGTGAGCCGGATCCGCTGACCGTCGTGGATCCCCGCTGGAATGGCGACCTCGAGCGTCCGTTCCTCGACGACCCGGCCGGACCCGCCGCACTCCCGACAAGGCTCCTCGACGATCCGGCCGCTGCCGCGACACGTCGGACACCCTTGGGCACGCACGAACTCGCCGAAGACGCTCCGGGAGACCTGCTGCACGCGTCCCGCTCCTCCGCACGTCGGGCAGGTCGTCACCGCGCTGCCGGGCTCCGCGCCGTTGCCCGAGCAGTGCGCGCACGGGACGGCGATCTCGAACGCCATCCCCCTGCTGACGCCGGTCGCCGCCTCGGCAAGCTCGACCTCGACGCTCGCGATCACGTCCGAGCCGCGTCCGCGACCGCCGGCGCCGAACAGGTCGTCGCCGAAAAACGCGGAGAAGAGATCCGAGAGCGTGCCGAAGTCGAAATGGCCGGGCTGGAAGCCTCCGCGGCGCAGACCGGCGTGCCCGTACCGGTCGTACAGCTCGCGCGTCTCGGTGTTGGAGAGCACCTCGTAGGCCTCGGCGGCCTCGCGGAAGCGCGTCTCGGCATCCGGAGCGTCGGACACGTCCGGATGCACCTCGCGCGCAAGCTTGCGGAACGCTGTCTTGATCTCGCCGTCGCTCGCCACGCGCTCGACGCCGAGGATCTCGTAGTAGTCACGCTGGGTCGTGGACATCCGTCCCAATGTAGCGGCCTCGGCGTACGATTCAGGCTCGATGGGCGGGGCGGTGACGAGCGAGGCGATCCGCGCCGCGGCGGGTGAGCTGGGGCTCGCGGGCCTGCCGCTCGAGGTTCATTCGTCGCTCAGCTCGTTCGGCCGCGTCGAGGGAGGGGCGGCGACCGTCGTGGACGCACTGCTCGCCGAGGGGTGCACCGTGGTGGTGCCGACGTTCACCGCGCCGCTGTACCTCGTCGAGCCGCCCGAGGCGATGAGGCCGGACCGAAACGGCGTCGACTACGAAGCCCTCGACGCGCGCGCCGGCGGAGCGAATCGCGTCTTCACGCCCGAGACCAACGACGTCAACTCGACCATGGGAGCGATTCCCGCCGAGGTGCTGGCGCGGGCGGAGCGCGTCCGCGGCTCCAACCAGCTCGGCTCGTTCGCGGCGCTGGGCCCGCTCGCCGATCGAGTGCGGGAACAGCGCCCGCTCGACGTCTACGCTCCGCTCCGGATCCTCGCGGCCAAGGATGGCTGGGCGCTCCTGATCGGCGTCGACCTCCGCTCGTTGACGCTGCTGCACCTCGCCGAGGAGAAAGCCGGGCGAAGGCTCTTCCGGCGCTGGGCGAACGGGCCGGACGGGAAACCGATGGAGGTCGAGGCGGGAGTTGCTCGCAGGCCTTCCTCAACTTCGAGCCCATCTTGGCGCCGCTCGCACGCGAGACGCTCGTCGGGGAAAGCCGGTGGATCGCCTACCCGGCCCGTGAGACGCTTGCGCTCGCTGCCGAGGCGATCCGCGAGAACCCGGGCATCACGCACTGCGGCGACGCGGACTGTCTGCGTTGCCGCGACGCGGTGGCGGGCGGACCACGGCTCGGCTCTTAGTTCTCGGCGTAGACGTCTTCGACGAAGCGGGAGAGCTCGAGGGCGGCCGCCCGAACGGAGCGGATCGCCATGTCGTAGTCCATCCGCACCGGCCCGAGCAGGCTCACGGTTCCAAGGCTGCGAGTTGCAAGCCCGTACGAAGCGCCGACGAGCGCCACGTCGCGCAGGTCAGGGTTCTCGAGCTCGCCGCCGACCCGCACGAACGGTCGGCGGGGATCGAGCGCGGCGCGCAGGATCTGCAGCAGCGCAGCACGTTTCTCGAGCGCCTCCAGCAGGCTGTGCCGTGCCTCGAGCTCGTCGGCGGGAAAGTCCGCCAGCAAGCCCGCGGCGCCGCCGACGAAGAGCTGCTGCTGCTCTGAAGCGACCGCGTCGGTGAAGACGGGACGCAACGCGGCGAGGAACGTCCGCTCGGACAGCGAGAGCGCGGGATCGTCGAGCCGCTGGCGGACGACGGTCGCGCCGAGGCGGTGTCCCGCGACGCGCTCGTTGAGGTACTCCGCGGCCCAGGAAGCAAGGCCGACGTCGACGGGCTCCTCGAAGCTGATCGTCCGCTTCGTCACGCCGCCGGTCGACGTGATTACGACGACCATCACGACGTGCGGCTGAAGCGGTAGCACCTCGACGTGCCGGATCGTCGTCGTCTCGAGCGGCGGAGCGGATACGAGCGCGAGCAGGCGAGTGACCTGCGAGAGCATCTCGGTCGTCGCCTGGAGCGCGGAGTCGACCTCGCTGCGCACCGTGGTGAGGTCGAGCGTCAGCGGCGACGGCCGCGCGTCGCTCGCCTGAAGCAGCGTGTCGACGTAGAACCGGTAGCCCTGCTCCGTCGGGACTCTCCCGGCTGACGTGTGGGGGTGCGTGAGGAGGCCGAGCGACTCGAGCTCACCAAGCTCGGCCCGGACGGTCGACGGCGAGACGCTCAGGCCTGAGCGCTCGACGAGCCCTTTCGAGCCCACGGGCTGGCCGGTCTTGACGTACTCCTCGACGACGCGCCGCAGGATGTCGCGCTGGCGCTGGGTGAGATCGACGCGAATCGCTGAGTCCGCCATTTGCGGGCATTTTAGCCGCTCGACGGGACGCTCAGGCAAGCAGCTCCGCGGTGACGCCCCCGCCCAGGAAGCGCCCGCGACGCGTCAGCGCGATCGTGCGCCCTCCGGCAGCCTCGCCCGTGCGCGCGAGTCCGAGCCGCTCGAGCCGCTCGAGAGCCCCGCCGTCGATCGCCTGGTCGAGGCCGGCGACGGCGAGTGGCTCGTCCAGGCGCAGGCCGAGCATCACGCGCTCGCGCTGCCGCACGCCGCGGTCGAGCGGCTCGTGCTCGCGCGGCGGCCGTTCGCCCCGTTCGAGCGCGTCGGCGTACCGCGCCAGGCTCGGCGCGTTCCGCCAGCGGCGGTCGCCCACCGTCGAGACGGCGCCGATCCCGAGCCCGACGTAGTCGCGTGCATGCCAGTAGGCCAAGTTGTGGCGAGAGCGCAGGTCGCGGGCGCCGGATCGGTCCGAGCCGAGGCAGAAGTTCGCCGTCTCGTACCAGCGGTAGCCATAGGTTGTCAGTCGCTCGACGACGCGCTCGAA
>DHWI01000011.1:0-1296 GCA_002413095.1 Thermoleophilia bacterium UBA5186 | reverse complement strand
GGCTTCGCCTCGAGCTCGTAGCACGACACGTGCTCCGGCCCGAGCTCGAGCGCCTCGTCGAGATCACGCTCGAGATCGGAGGCGCTCTGGCCCGGGATTCCGTAGATGAGATCCAAAGATACGTTGTCAAATTGGGCATCGCGCAAAGTATGGAATGCGCGTCGGACGTCGTCCGGGCCACAGCGCCGGTCGAGCACCGCGAGCAGCTCCGGCTGGAACGACTGCGCGCCGAGCGACACGCGCGTCACCCCACTGCGCCGCAGGAGCTGCGCAAGCTCGGGCGTCACCGTCTCGGGGTTCGCCTCGACCGTCACCTCCGCCGCGGAAGGCAGCGCAGCGAGCAGGCGCTCGAGAGACTCCGGCTCGGTGAACGTCGGGGTGCCCCCGCCGAGGAACACCGTGTCGAGCTCGGGAGCGAGCAGCTTGCGCTCCAGCTCGAGCTCGCGGAGCAGCGCCTCGACGTAGCCACGGTGTCCCTCGCGCCGGCCGACGAGCGTGACGAAATCGCAGTAGCCGCACCGAGAGGCGCAGAACGGCAGGTGCACGTACAGATGGCGAACGGCGCTAGCGCTCACTCCGCTCCCCGTTCAGGTTCAGCACCGCGAGGAACGCCTCTTGCGGTACCTCGACGGCGCCGACCCGCTTCATCCGCTTCTTGCCGGCCTTCTGCTTCTCGAGCAGCTTGCGCTTCCGCGAGACGTCGCCGCCGTAGCACTTCGCGAGCACGTCCTTGCGGCGGGCCTTCACGGTCTCGCGCGCAATCACACGCGAGCCGATCGCGGCCTGGATCGCGACGTCGAAGAACTGGCGCGGGATCTCCTCCCGCAGGCGCTCGACGAGCATGCGGCCACGGTCATAGGCAGCATCGCGATGGAGGATCAGTGACAGCGCGTCGACCGACTCGCCGGCGACGAGCACGTCGACGCGCACGAGCTTCCCGGGCCGGAAGCCCGACAAGTCGTAGTCGAAGCTCGCGTACCCGCGTGTGCGCGACTTCAGCTGGTCGTAGTAGTCGAGCACGATCTCGGCGAGCGGCAGCTCGTAGACGAGTAGGACGCGCTCCTCGGAGAGGTACTCCATGTGGTCGAAGCCGCCGCGACGCTCGTTGTTCAGCTCCATCACCGAGCCGACGTACTCCTTCGGGACGATGATCGAAGCCTTGATGTAGGGCTCCTCGACCTCCTCGAACTCGTCGGGCATCTCGGACGGGTTGTGCACCTCGACCCAGTCGCCGTTCGGGCGCTTGACGCGGTAGGCGACTGTCGGCGCCGTGACGAGCAGGTCCAGGTCGAACTC
>DHWI01000009.1:5232-5762 GCA_002413095.1 Thermoleophilia bacterium UBA5186 | reverse complement strand
AGGGGCCCGGTCGCCCGGGCCCCTCGTTGAGACGTAGTTCAGGTACTGCCTAGCAGCCCGTAGCCGGCTGGCGGAAGCCCGGGAATGGGTTGAGGTCACCCATGAACGTGTAACGACCGACGTTCGTCGAAGGACTCTGCGTCGGCTCCGAGATGTTGTTCGGCGCGACCCGCATGAACCACGGGAGCAACGCCTCGTCCTCCGGGTGGTAGTACCCGTCGGCGCTCTGCGTGCCGTTCGGGTTCGGGCCCTGCTCGAAGGTGTTCGTGCCCATCGCGAAGCCGATCGCGACCACCGGGTCGCCGGTCTCGAGGACATTGGTGCACCCGTACTGCGGCGCCGTCGGCGTCAGCCACGGCTCCACGGTGTTGTTCACGAACGGGTCGTCGCCCCATTCGGCGATCTCGTGGCTGACCGCGTGGATGTCCTGGAGCGCCCAGTCGGTGCCGCCGTTCGGCCGTGCATAGAGGCCCGGCTGGACCCACGAAGCCCACGCGAAGGTCTGCACCTTCGCGTTGCCGTTCGAGTTG
>DHWI01000009.1:4919-5120 GCA_002413095.1 Thermoleophilia bacterium UBA5186 | reverse complement strand
GGGCCGATGTGCAGCAGGACGTTATCCGTCAGGTAGAGCGGCAGATGCGTCGGGTCGGCCTTCGTCTCGAGGTTCTGGATCTGCGCGGCCCACCAGCTGATGTTGATGTCCGCGAAGACCACACCGCGGGCGGTCTGCAGCAGCGTGCCCTGGTTCGACGGCACGTTGATCGTGACGGCCTGCAGCACGTTCGGGTGCAGG
>DHWI01000009.1:3642-4791 GCA_002413095.1 Thermoleophilia bacterium UBA5186 | reverse complement strand
GCCGTCGCGAACGGCGTCGAGCCGTAGTCGTTCAGCGCGAACTGCGGCGACGCGAGCGTCGCGGCGAGGACGTTGTTACCGCTGAACGTGAGGCCGCCGACGTTGACGATGAGCGGCGTGATGTCCGTCTCGACCGTCGACGAGCATGCGGAGCCGGAGCAGGTGTTCGGGTTCGCTCCGACCATGTTGTAGCCGTACGTGACTCCGTTGTTCGGGTCGAGCGTCGAGCCCCACCAGTGCGGGATCGTCCGCGTGGTGGGGAGCACGCTTGCTCCGCCCATCGTCGTCGTCAGGGCCTTCAGCTGAGCGTCTCCGATCAGCTGCGGCTCGACCGTCGCCGTCCTACCCGCGGACGCTGCCGTGGTGAGCACGGCGGCGACCACGGCGAGGACGCTCAGGAGCAAGCCTAGTTTGCGATACGTCATGTATTTCTCTCCCTTTCTCGTTTTTGCGGCGCTCGATGCGCCGCGACCCCTTCGTAGAGTGGCGGATACTAGCCGGACTTTTGGCCAGGTTCAGAACCGCCACTCGGCGGGTCCCTCGCACATCTGAACCTCAGCGCCGTTGAGGCCTGGGAGCACGTGACAACCAGAGAGGGCCGCCCGAAGGCGGCCCTCTCTCGGTGCGAACTGCCGCTAGCGGCTAGTCGCCGTGATTCCCGTGGTCCTGGATCCCGGTCGGGCAGGGAGCCACGAGGAACGACGGGTCGGCATGACCATTGCCGCCGCCATTGCCGTTGCCTTCGCCGGGAAGTGCATAGCGATCGAAGAAGACGTCCGACTGCTCGCAGATCGGGTTGCGACCCGGCTGCAGAGAGGTCGGAGCACCGGAGCCGCGCCCGTTGCGGGCGTCGGTCCAGAACGCGGCGGCCTGGCCGCCGTTGTCTCCCTCGTCACCCTTCGAGCCACCACCGACGATCGGGCCGCTCGAGTTGCCGCTGTAGTCGCCCGCGAAGATCCCAGCCCGGAACGAGTAGTCCCAGTTCGAACCCACGTCCGAGATCTGGAAGTTGCGGAACGGCAGCGTGCTCGAGTCCTGCCCGTTGCCCGGGATCGGACCCGCACCGGGATTGAACCCGGTAACGACCGTCGGGTTGACGACCGCTTCAGGCGCCACGCACTGCTTGGCGCCGTTCGGAACCGGACCCGT
>DHWI01000009.1:3222-3558 GCA_002413095.1 Thermoleophilia bacterium UBA5186 | reverse complement strand
GAGGTAGTTCCCGACCTCGGTCTTCGAGGTCGGCCACGCACCCGAACCGATCGGCGAGTCGGAGTCGAGCCGCCGGTCGTGGAACGTGACGTTCAGGTTGCCCTTTGGATCGATCGTGATCCATGGGAAGAACTGGTCCGCGCCCCAGTTGTGCTCGGCGCAGCCAGCCGGATTTCCGACGATGCTGTTCGTGTTGCGACCGCAGTCGCGGTTCGTCGGAGTCTCCGAGCGATCGTTGTTCACCCGCGTCGGACCGATCCACGTCGCTCCACCGTCCGTCGACTTGAAGAAGAAGACGTCGTTGTTGGAGTCGCGGATCGTGCCGTTGCGGTTGTC
>DHWI01000009.1:0-3042 GCA_002413095.1 Thermoleophilia bacterium UBA5186 | reverse complement strand
GAGTAGTGCTCGAGGATCTGCGCGGACGTGCTCGCCGTGAAGGACGAGTACGTGACGTACAGACGATCTGAGCCTACGACGGCCGGATCGCAGGTCGTCGCGTTGTGTGACAGCGGCGTGAAGCAGACCGGCGGGATCGGGTCTCCGGTCGTCGCGTTGATCCGCGGACCGGCTGTGATCCACTCCTTGTCGTATGCGACCGGGCAGGCGTTGCCCAGAGTGCATACAGCGACAGTGCCGTCGCCGGG
This sequence comes from Thermoleophilia bacterium UBA5186, assembly GCA_002413095.1. Taxonomy (GTDB): domain Bacteria; phylum Actinomycetota; class Thermoleophilia; order Gaiellales; family Gaiellaceae; genus UBA5186. Next base: position 2,794 of record DHWI01000009.1, on the reverse strand, counting down.
CTGGCGAACGTCGCCGGCCCCACCGCAGGCAGCCGCCTCACTCGGAGGTGCAGCCAGCCGGATCGCGACGCACGGCCGCGTCCAAGTGTAGCCACCGTTCGTGGAGCGGTTCACCCAGACACCGCTCGTTCCGTCGGTGCGGTTGAAGTTGATCTGGGCGTAGTAGACGACGCCGTCGCGGTCGAACACGACCGCGGGATCGCCTCCGCCGTCCAGGTTGTCGCCGCTCGGAAGCGACGGGAACGGCGTGATGCCGTCGTACCAGTGGTTGCCGTTGTCGGTGGACGCGTAGAAGCCGGAGGTTCCCCAGCCCATCCGGTAGTCGTTTGCGCCGCCCACGATGTTCTTGCTGGCGGTCGGGTTCCGGTCGAGAGACGTCTCGTCCTGCGGGAAGCAGGAGTAGTCCTGGTTCACGCGGATGTTGCTGCCGCCCTCGCTCTTCTTCTCAGTATCGTCCTTCGAGCGCTTGTCGAGCGGGTTCGAGCTTGATCCGCGGAGACCCGCCTGAGGACACTCGGTCACGTTCGTCGTCCCGGACTGGTCCTTCATGTCGTAAGCCCCGGATACCGGCGTCGTGTCCTCATCGCCTGCGAACGGCGGATCGACGATGGCGGATGCGGATCCCGCCCAGAGCACGAGGAAGGCTGCGATCGCTGTGAGAGCGACCGCAAGGCCTGCAAATCGTTTCAATTCTCTCCCCTTTCGATTCTCCGACGGCCAGCCCCTCCAGCCGCCCGGTAGAGCGGCGACTATAGGAAACCGCGGGGCGAATAGCAATCGGCCATCTGCGCCTCAGGCGTGGGCCAGCTTCCGTTCCTGCCGCTGTGCCAACCGCAGGACATCGCCAAGAGAGAGCTTGCCTTCGAAGCCGTTGGCGGTCACCGACGCGACCGCGTTCCGCTCGCGCCAGGCGATCGTGAAGGACCGGACCGGAACTCCTCCAGGCTGGATTGAGGTCACCCCGGCCGCCTCGTCACCGAGCTTCGGGAGTGAGACGGGTTGGCCGCCGGGGATGCGGCTGAGCTCGGCCCGGAACAGATCGATGTCCTTCCTCGCTCCGCCGGACCCGCCGAACACGTCGACGGTCGAAGCGACGACCAGGGCGCCGAGCGTGGACTTCGTGCCCGGCCGATGAAGGCGAACCACCCAGCCCCCCCGGCGGTCAAAGCGGTGGAGATCGCTCCTCGTCGTGCCTTGGACGTCGAGCCGCGCGGTCGGACCGTCGACGACCGCCGAGAACGGGCCTTTCAGATCCGATTGGCGCAACACGAGCCCCTTTAGGCCGCTGGTTGAGATCTTCGACTCGCTGCCGGTTCCACAGGCGCTCAGCGCCAGTGCGAACGCGAATACAAGGAGAAATAGCGATCTCTTCATCTCAGGTAGCACCCCGCAAGTCAGGCCGGGACGTGGCATCCTATGGGTATGCGAAGGAGCCTCGTCACCGTTCTCCTTGCGCTCGTCGTAGCCGCCGCCGCGATTGGCTCCGCTCTGGGGAGTGCGTCCAAGCCGCCCAAGCTACGCGTGCTCGACCGTGCGCCGCTCCGGCTGGCCGGCACCGGCTTCAGGAAGCAGGAGCGCATACGGTTGACCGTGTCGGCCGGCGCGACCTGGCGGAAGACGATTCGGGCGAGCTCCACCGGCGGGTTCTCGACCGCGTTTGCAGACGTCGCTGTGGACCGCTGCATGGGGGTCGTCGCCATCGCACGCGGAGCGACCGGCGACATGGCGTCGGTGAAGGTCATGCCGATGGCCTGCCCGCCTGCGCTGCGCCAGCCCTAGGGGCTAGGAGCCGTGCGGCTTCGCCATGGCGCGGTAGTCGAGCGCCTCGTCGAGAACCTTCTCGTCGACGCCGGCTTCACGAGCGACGTCCCGTAGCGATCGGCCGGTCGCTGCGGCGGTCTTGACGATCTCGCCTACCTTGTCGTAGCCGATGTGCGGGTTGAGCGCCGCCGCAGCCGACAGCGTCAGCTCGGCGTAGCGCTTGCAGGTCTCGCGATTCGCCTCGATCCCGACGACGCACTTCTCGTCGAGCGCCCGCGCCGCGCCGGCGAGCAGCCGGATCGACTGGATCAGGTTGCGCGCCATCATCGGCACGAAGACGTTCAGCTCGAAGTGGCCCTGCATCCCACCCACTGTGATCGCCGCGTCGTTCCCGATCACTTGCGCCGCGACCTGCGTGACCACCTCGGGGATGATCGGGTTGACCTTGCCGGGCATGATCGAGCTGCCCTTCTGGAGCTCCGGAAGCCTGATCTCCGCCAGCCCCGCCCGCGGCCCTGAGCCCATCAGACGCAGGTCGTTCGCGATCTTCGTCAACGAGACCGCGAGCGTCTTGAGCGCGCCTGACGCCTCGACGAGCCCGTCGCGAGCCGCCTGCGACTCGAACGGATCCGCCGGCGGGAGGATCTCGAGCCCGGTCACCTCGGCCAGGCGCGCACGCACGCGCTCCGCAAACTCCGGATGCGTGTTCAAGCCGGTGCCGACGGCCGTGCCGCCGAGCGGGATCCGGCCGAGACGTGGCAGCGCCGCCTGGATGCGCTCGACGCCCTGGCGGACCTGCGCCGCGTAGCCGCCGAATTCCTGCCCCAGCGTCACCGGAACCGCGTCCATCAAGTGCGTCCGGCCCGCCTTGACGACGTCGTCGAACTCCGCTGCCTTCGCCTCGAGCGCGCCCGCGAGCCCGTCCAGAGCCGGGAGCAGCTCGTGCACGATCTCGTCCAGCGCGGCGAGGTGCACCGCGGACGGGAAGACGTCGTTCGACGACGGGCCCATGTTGACGTCGTCGTTCGCGTGC
>DHWI01000229.1:23263-23458 GCA_002413095.1 Thermoleophilia bacterium UBA5186 | reverse complement strand
GACCCGCGCTCCACGTGGCGCGATCCGAACGCGTACGACCGCAAGGCCCGCGAGCTGGCGCGGATGTTCCGCGACAACTTCGAGCAGCGCTTCTCCGCCGATGCGAGCAACATCGCCGCGGTCGGCCCGCGCGTCTGACGCAGAGAATCCGCTTGTTCCGATAGCTTCCTCAGCAGTGGAGGCAAAGCACGACGT
>DHWI01000229.1:22711-23097 GCA_002413095.1 Thermoleophilia bacterium UBA5186 | reverse complement strand
CCGGACGACGTGTACCAGCTCGAGAACTGGGGCGCGGTCTTCTCACGCACCGAGGACGGTCGCATCGCGCAGCGCCCCTTCGGCGCCGCCGGGGCCCCGCGCACGGCGTACGCCGCCGACATCACGGGCCACGTGCTCGTTCAGGTGCTCTACGAGCAGGTGGTCAGGCGCGACCTGCTGGTCTACGAGGAGTACTTCGCGTGGCGGCTCGTGATAAACGACGACCGCTGCCAGGGCGTCATTTGCTGGGATCTGCTGAACGGCGGCCTGAAGACGATCGGCGCGAAGACGATCATCCTCGCCACCGGCGGAGCGGGCCGGCTGTACGTGGGGACCACGAACGCGTACGCCTGCACCGGCGACGGCATGTCGATGGCGATGCGCGT
>DHWI01000229.1:19592-22649 GCA_002413095.1 Thermoleophilia bacterium UBA5186 | reverse complement strand
GGCGACCGCTTCCTCGAGCGCTACGCGCCGAACGCGATGGAGCTCGCGTCGCGCGACGTGATCTCACGCGCCGAGCAGACGGAGATCGACGAGGGCCGGGGCGTCGACGGAAACGTGCTCCTCGACCTGCGCCATCTCGGCGCGGAGAAGATCCTCGACCGGCTGCACGGCACGCGCGAGCTGTCGATGGTCTTCGCCGGCGTCGACCCGATCCGCGAGCCGATCCCCGTCCGGCCCGGCGCGCACTACCACATGGGCGGCGTCGACACGGACGTCTGGGGCAAGACGAACGTCGAGGGTCTCTACGCGGCGGGCGAGTGCGCGTGCGTCTCCGTCCACGGCGCGAACCGGCTCGGCGGCAACGCGCTGATGGAGACGATCACGTACGGCAAGCGCGCGGGCAGGCACGCGGCCGAGTGGGCGCTCGCGAACACGACGATCGAGATCCCGGAGTCGACCGAGCAAGACGCAGAGCGCGACCTGAAGGCGCTCCTCGACCGCAGCGACGGCGAGCGCCCGTGGCGCATCCGCGACGAGCTCGCGCGGACGATGCACGAGAACTTCGGCGTCTTCCGCCGCGAGGACCAGATGGAGCGCCAGGGCGAGATCGTCGCCGGCCTGCGCGAGCGCTACCAGCAGATCGTCGTCGAGGACAAGGGCCAGCTCTTCAACAGCGACCTCACGCAGGCGCTCGAGCTCGAGTTCCTCCTGGAGCTCGCCGAGTGCATGGTCGTCTGCGGGATCGCGCGCAAGGAGAGCCGCGGCGCTCACGCGCGCCCGCAGGACTACCCGGATCGCGACGACGCGAACTACATGAAGCACACGATGGTCTCGTGGGAGAACGGCGAGCCGCGCCTCGACTGGAAGCCGGTCACGGTGACGAAGTGGCAGCCCCAGGAGAGGACGTATTGACGCGACGCCTGCTCCTGTTGCTCGTGCCCATCGTCGGGGCGATCCTCGCTGAGGGCGCCGCCGCGAGCGGACCAGGGCCCCTTGCTGCGGGTGCCAGCGCACGGATCGAGATCTCGTTCGCCCCGACAGCGGGGCTCCCCGAAGGCTTCACCCCGGCGATGCTCGACGCGTTCAAGTTCCACGGCGAGATGGATTTCGCGGCCCACCGCGGGCAGCTCTCGTTCGGCAGCGGCCGCTGGGACACGATCTACGACGGCAACACCACGTATTCGAAGATGGGACTGGAGCGACTGATTCCCGATGCGAAGCCGTGGGTCCGCTTCGACGGCGCTTCCGACGGTGCCGATCCATTCGACATCCAGGCGCAGGCCCTCGGCCTTGGCCCCGCGCAACTGCTTCCCTGGCTGCGCGGCGGCAGCACCGAGCTGCACGAGGCCGGGAGCGAGATCGTGTCCGGGACGAGTACGACTCGCTACGAGGGGACGCTGGACCTCGAGAAAGTCGTCGAGAGTGCGCCGGCCGCAGATCGGGAAGAGCTGCGCTGGGTGCTCGACACGATGCGGAAGGAAGAAGGCACGCCTGCGACGGTTCCGTACACCGTCTGGGTCGACGCTCGAGGCCTCACCCACCGACTGCGGTTCGTCGAAGGACCCATGCCGTTCGGCATGGCCGTGACCGTTGAGTTCTCCGAATTCGGCCTTCCGATCGTGCTCGACCTCCCACCGGCGGCGGACGTGATGAGCCCGGAGGAGTTCATGCAACAGATGATGGCGTACACAGATGCGCATCCAAGCCAGGGCTGCAACAGCGACGGTACGCCGACGGTGACGGAGACGACGACTGACCAAGGGGATGGCGGTTCGGTGACGATCTGTTTGAGGAGCTCAACGGAAGGCGGGAAATGACCGAAGCCGCGCTCAACGTCGAGGCGCGCACGATGCGAGTCCCGATCAAGATCTGGCGCTACGACTCGGCGACGGGCGAGCGCGCGCTCAAGGAGTACGTGGTCGACGCGCCCGAGTGGGTGACGCTTCTCGACGTCCTCGACATCATCAAGGACCAGCAGGACGGGAGCCTGTCGTACCGGAAGAGCTGCCGGATGATGATCTGCGGCTCCTGCGGCATGCGGATGGACGGCGCGGCGGTGCTCGCGTGCAAGACGCGGATGTACGACATCGTCCAGTCAGGCCACGTCCCGGTGATCTCGGCGATGGGCAACCTCCCCATCGTCAAGGACCTCGTCGTCGACATGCAGCCTTTCTGGGACAAGTTCCACGCCGTCAAGCCGTGGCTCCAGCCCGGCTACGAGGAGCCGCCTGACGGCAAGGAGTACATCGTCTCCCAGGAGCGGATGAACCCGATCCACAAGGAGTCGCTCTGCATCAACTGCGGCTGCTGCGTCTCGGAGTGCAACGCGATGGAGTCCGATCCCGAGTTCCTCGGGCCGCAGGCGCTCGCGAAGGCGTTCCGGTTCGTGGGCGACCCGCGGGACCAGTCCGACGTCGACCGCCTCGAGGATCTGAACAGCGAGCACGGGATCTGGGAGTGCACGCGCTGCTACTTCTGCACGGAGCGGTGCCCGAAGGGCGTCGACCCGCGCGATTCGATCGCGAAGCTCGGCGCCGAGTCGGTCAAGGAAGGGATCGATCGCGACCTGGGCGCGAAGCACGCGAAGTGGTTCGTCACGTCGGCGAAGACGACCGGCTGGCTTCGCGAGACCGAGCTCGTCCCGAAGACGCAAGGCATCGTGTCGGCGATCAAGGAGACGCGCTTCGCGATGACGCTCGCGCTCAAGGGCAAGGTGCCGCCTCCGGTCCCGCCCCACGTGGCGCAGGACGTGGAAGAGTCGCGCAAGCTCTACGACCTCGTCCACGAGCAGGGCCGCGACGGCGCCGCGGGCATCGTCCAGGGCGAGCGCGGGATCGCCCGCATGGAGTACCTCCACGAGACGTCCGGAGAGGAGCCGCCCGATGCAGACGGTTGAGCAACCGCGCAAGGTCGCGTACTACAAGGGCTGTCTCGCCTCGCTCTCGGCGAAGGAGCTCGACACGTCGACCCGCGCGCTTGCGCCGCTCGTCGGGCTCGAGCTGGAGGAGCTCGAGTCGGTGACCTGCTGCGGCGCCGGCGACATCCACGAGGCCGAGC
>DHWI01000229.1:17445-19553 GCA_002413095.1 Thermoleophilia bacterium UBA5186 | reverse complement strand
GTCGACACGCTGCTCACGATCTGCAACGTCTGCACGCTCAACCTCCGCCAGGCCGACTTCATGCTGAAGGGCGACCCCGAGCTGCTCGGCCGCGTGAACGAGAACCTTCAGCGCGTCGGCATCCCGGCCTACACCGGCAGCATCGAGGTGCGCCACCTGCTCTGGGAGATCTCCGACGGGCCCGGCTACGAGCTGCTGAAGCAGGCTGCGCACAAGGGGCTGAAGGGCCTGCGGGTCGCGCCGTTCTACGGCTGCCAGATCCTCAGGCCGTCGAAGCTGCTCGGCCACGAGGATCCGGACCGTCCGTGGTCGCTCGAGCGCATAATCGAGGCCTGCGGCGGCGAGCCGGTGGACTACCCGGCGAAGATCAAGTGCTGTGGGTTCCCGATCATCCAGGCCCGCGAGGAGACCGCGCTCGGCGAGCTGATCCAGCCGATCGAGCAGGCAGTCGAAGCCGGCGCCGACGCGATGGTGACGCCGTGCCCGCTCTGCCATCTTTCGCTCGACGCGTGGCAGTCGAAGCTGAAGAAGGCGACCGGGAAAGACTTCCAGATGCCGATCCTGCATCTCTCGCAGCTCGTCGGTGTCGCGGCCGGGCTCGAAGCGTCGGAGCTGATGTTCAAGCGGCACGTGGTGTCGGTCGACCCGGTGCTCGAGAAGCTCGAAGTCTGAGCCGGCAGGGACCTCGGGCGTGAGGGCTCGCGGCGCGCTGACAGGTCTGGGCGCAGCCGCCGCGGCCGCAGCTGCGGGCTGGGGCTGGTTCGAGGCAGGCTGGGTGCGCTTGCGGACGCTCGACGCGCCGGTACGTGGGTTGCCGGCGGAACTCGAAGACCTGCGGATCGTGCACCTCTCGGACTTCCATCTCGGCGTTCCTTCGCGCTCTCTGCGGGCGATCGAGCGCGGTGTCGAGTGGGCCCGCGAACGGGACCCCGACCTGGTGGCGATCACCGGCGACCTGCTCTCGCGGCCGAGCGGCGAGGCCCGGCTGCGCTCGCTCGTCGCAGAGCTCCCGCGCTGCTACGCCGTGCTCGGCAACCATGACTACGCCGACAGCCGCGACCCGTTCTCGAAGCCCGCAGCGCTGACGGAGCTCGAGCCGGCGACGCTCCTGCGCGACGACTCGCGGATCGTCGAGGTGCGCGGCCTGCGCGTCCAGATCGCCGGCGTCGACCCGTTGACCTACCGCCGGGGCCAGACGCTCCCGGAGCGGCTCGTCGACCGCGACACCGACTTCCGGATCCTGCTCTGCCACTACCCGTACATCATCGACAAGCTGACTCCCGGCGCGTTCCACCTGGTCCTTGCGGGCCATCTCCACTCGGGTCAGATCGCACTGCCGTTCGGGTCCGGGAAGCTGCGGCTCTCGCAGGTGAGCTGGACCTACGTGGAAGGGCTCTACCAGCGGCCGGCGGCGACGCTGCACATTTCGCCCGGGCTCGGGACCACCTTCGTTCCGTTCCGCTTCTTCGCGCGGCCGGAGGCGACGGAACTGGTCTTACACTGCGAGTAGGTGGAGGGGCACGCTGTCATCTCGAGCGAGATCCTCGCGAGCTACGCGGGCGACGCGGCGCGCGAGGTTCCGGGGGTGCGCGGCCTCGTCGAGAGCACGTTGCACCGTCACCGCGGCGTGCGCGTCACGAGCGAGGACGGCCGGGTGAGCATCGAGCTGCACCTCGAGGTCGACTGGGGCGCGTCGATCCCGGAGCTCGGGCGCGGCGTCCAGCGGCGGGTGCGCGAGTATCTCGCGCGGATGACCGACGTCGATCTCGCCTCCGTGGACGTGACCATCGAAGAGATCGCGCGATGACGTCGCGGCTGGCGGGCCTCACCGGCGCGACCCTCCAGACTGCGCCCACCGTCTGTCACCGCTGCATCTGGTGGCAGTCGCGCTCAGGCCGGACGATCGACAAGGACCGCTGGATCGCGAAGACGGAGGACGACTGGGGCGCGTGGGGGACGGTCTACTACGACGACGACGGTCGGGTGCTCGGCTCGATGCAGTACGGCCCGTCCGAGCTGTTCCCGCGGGCCGCCGAGCTGCCCGCCGGGCCGCCGTCGGCCGACGCGGTGCTCGTCACGTGCGCCTATCTCGTCGCGGAGTCGAGCCC
>DHWI01000229.1:0-17417 GCA_002413095.1 Thermoleophilia bacterium UBA5186 | reverse complement strand
GCCGGCGCGCTCGAGACGTTCGCCTATCGCTATCCGGAGGGCGAGTCGAACTACGAGCGCTTCCGCGTACACAAGACGATCTTCCCGCGAGACTTCCTGTCGGACTTCGGGTTCAGCACTGTTCGCACGCTCGGACGCGTCGAGCTCGTGCGCCTCGAGCTCGGCGGGCTGCAGCCCGTGGTGGAGGGCACACGCTCGAAGGTCCTGCAGGTCGTGAAGGAGGCGTTCTTCCCGGAGCCTGTGCCTGCGCCGCGCCGCCCCTAGTGGCAGACGCCGCTACCTGAGTCCGTGAACGTCCCGAGTACGGGCAGGAAGCGGAAGCTGTACCGCCCCGGGGCGAGCTTCAGGCGGAGGACGCCGTAGGTGTTGTCGTCGCGGACCGCGCTGTTCGCCGCCAGCACGGTGAACGGGAAGAGCGACCTGCCTCCCGTACCGACGACGAACTCTTGGATCCCGCGGGCGCGATCGAGGACGCCGTCCGGGGTCTGCGGCCTGAACCGCTCGTAGTCATGGTCATGCCCCGAGAGGACGATCTCGGCGCCCGCGACGTACAGGGCCTGCCAGAGCGTGATCAGGTTCGGGTCGTTGCCGTGCGGGCCCGAGCTGAAGCGCGGATGGTGCCAGTACGCGAGCGTGCACTTGGCCCGGCTCCTGCGGAGGTCGTCGCGGAGCCACGTGTCCTGCGGGGAGCCGGCCCCGCATCCGCCGACGAGGTCGCAGTTGCTGTTCAGGGCCACGATGTGCCAGGCGCCGAGGTCGTAGCTGTAGTAGCCGGTGCCACTCGGGCCGGCGCGTGCGCCGAAATAGGCGAAGTACGGCGCTGCGCCGCGCGATCCATACTCGTGGTTGCCCGGCGCGGGGCGCGTCCTGCCCTTGAACGTGCCCCACACAGGGTCGTAGCACTGGGCGAACTCGTTCACCGTGCCCCGCTCGTACGCGATGTCGCCGAGGGTCGCGACCACGCCCGGAAGCTTGGCGACGAGCTGCCCCGTCGCCTCGTCCGCGGTGGATTTGCACGAGGCGATGTCCCCTACCGCGATGAGCGTCTGAGCCGGCTGCGGAGCGGCGGTTCCCGCGACGAGCGCAGCGAGGAGGGTGACGATCGAGCCGAAGATCGCGTCACGATAGCTGCGGCTATGCGGTGACGCGTGCGCGCAGCAGCAGCTCCGCAATCTGGATCGCGTTCAGCGCCGCCCCCTTGCGCAGGTTGTCGCAGACCACGAGAAACGCGAGGCCGTTCTGGACGGTCGGGTCGCGGCGGATCCGGCCGACCAGGATGTCGTCTCGGCCGGCAGCACGGCCCGGGGTCGGGAAGTCGTCGAGCGTGAGCGCCGCGCCGAGCAGCTCGCGGGCGCGGTCCGGCGCGAGCGGCTCCCCGGTCTCGACCCAGACCGACTCGGCGTGCCCGATCATCACCGGCACCCGCATGCAGCTGACGCTGATCGGCAGCGCCGGCAACTCGAGGATCTTCTGCGTCTCGGCGCGCAGCTTCGCCTCCTCGTCGAACTCTTCGCCGTCGTAGTCCCAGTCCATGGCCAGGTCTGCGTCGCCCGGCTCGGTCGCGCGGAGGCGCTCCATCGCGCGGGCGCCGGCGCCGGAGGCCGCCTGGTAGGTCGCAACGCGGACGCGCGCGATTCCGGCCGCGTCGTGCAGCGGCTTGAGGGCGCTCGTCAGCGGGATCGTGCAGCAGTTCGGGTTGGCCAGGATTCCGTCATGCTCGCGCGCACGCTCGCCGTTCACCTCGGGCACGACGAGCGGGATTCCCGGCTCCAGGCGGTATGCGGACGACTTGTCGACGCAAATGGCGCCGCCGCGGACGGCGTGGGGGACGAGCTGCCGGCTCGTCGCGGTACCGACCGAGAAGAGGCACAGATCGAGGTCTCCGGCGGAGAGGGCTTCCGGCGTCGCCTCCTCGACGGTCAGGTCGCCGAGCCTTGTTCCTGCCGAGCGCGCGGAGGCGAAGGCGCGGACGTCCGTGTATCCGCGTTCGCGCAGGCACTCGAGCGTGACCGTGCCGACCGCTCCGGTCGCGCCGACGACGCCGATGCGAGGCTCAGGCAAGATCGAACGCCTTGTGCAGGGCTTGCACGGCGCGATCGACGTCGGTGCTGGCGACGTGGCAGGCGATCTTGATCGGGGACGTGGTCACGAGCGGCGTGGCAATTCCGGCGGAGTCGAGCGTCGCGAAAGTCTTCGCCGCGACGCCTGGATGGCTCTTCATTCCGGCCCCGACCAGGCTGACCTTCCCCAGGTCGTCGCGCGAGGTGTACTCGACGCCGAGTGCCGCCAGGGTCGCCTCCGCGTCGTCGCGGTCCTCGACCGGCGCCGAGAACACGATCTCGTCTCCGGTCTGGACGATCGTGTCGACGTTTACGCTGGCGTCGGCGAGCGCGCCGAACAGCCGGGCGGGCGTCGTGCCCGAGACGCGGTAGACGGTTTCCTCGCGCTGGTGGACGACGCCGGAGATGAGCGCCCTTTCGACCATGGACTCGTCCTCCTCCCGGATCCAGGTTCCCTCGCGGTCGCTGAAGGTGGACCGTACCTGGAGCGTGACGTTGTGGATTCGTGCGACCTCGACGGCCCGCGTCGCAATCACACGCGCCCCGGACGAGGCCATCTCGAGCATCTCATCGAAGGACAGCAGGTCGAGCTTGCGGGCCTCCGGGACGATCCGCGGGTCAGCGGTGAAGACGCCCTCGACGTCCGTGTAGATCTCGCAGACGTCCGCTCCCAGCGCTGCCGCCAGCGCGACGGCGGTCGTGTCGGAGCCACCGCGCCCGAGCGTGGTGATGTCGAAGCTCGTGGACACGCCCTGGAAGCCGGCGACGAGGACGATCTTCCCCTCGTCGAGCGCCTCGTGGATCCGCTTGGGGCGGATGTCGACGATCTTGGCCTTCCCGTGGACGGTGTCGGTGACGATTCCGGCCTGCGACCCCGTGAGCGACACGGCCTCGTGGCCGAGGTCGTGCAGCGCCATCTCGGCGAGCGCGCCGGAGATGCGCTCGCCGACCGAGATGAGCATGTCCATCGCGCGCGGCTTCGGGTGCGGGGACACGCGGCGCGCGAGCTCGATCAGCTCGTCGGTCGTGTCGCCCATCGCCGAGAGGACTGCGACGACACGGTTTCCGGCCTGTCTCGCCGTCACGAGACGCCGCGCCACGGCCTTCAGCCGCTCGGGATCGGAGACGGACGTCCCGCCGAACTTCATCACGACAAGGCTCGCCCGGCCGGGCTCGGGCTCTGCCGTTTCGCGCGCGCTGGCCTCGTAGTCCGTCGTCGTCACGTGTCGATTGTAGGCGGCGGCCGCGCGGTCGCATCGATTTCCGGCCAGGGGCCACCGAACGCGATTCGGGGCGCATTCGCGCCGTTTCGCGCCTTTCGTTGCTCGTCATCATGCCCAGCGCGTCGCCGCCGGACGGGTCTGTGGACGGATCGTCACACACTCGCGACGTTCGTAACCTCCCCGCGAGCCAGGTCCCAGGGTCAGACCCCGGACGCCGGCGCGTTGCTACATCTCGCGGCGGCCCGACAAGGCGCGGCCGAGCGTGATCTCGTCGGCGTACTCGAGGTCGCCGCCGACCGGGAGCCCGCTCGCGAGGCGTGTCACCCGTACGCGATTCCTCAGGCGGTCGGCCAGATAGGCGGCCGTGGCCTCACCGGTCATGTTCGGGTTCATCGCCAGGACGACCTCGGAGATGCCGTTTCGCTCCACGCGCCGAAAGAGCTCGTCGATGCGCAGATGCTCGGGCTCGACGCCGTCGAGCGGCGACAGCGAGCCGCCGAGGACGTGGTAGAGCCCGCGGTACTCAGCCGTCCGCTCGAGCGAGACCACGTCGACCGGCTGCTCGACGACGCAGATGACGTGCTGATCGCGCCGCGCGTCGCGACAGATTCCGCAGACCTCCTCCTCTGTCAGGTTCCCGCACTCGCGGCAGAAGCGGACGCGCTCCTTCGCATCGACGATCGCGGTCGCGAGGGCCGCGGCCTCCTCCTTTGAGACGCTGAGCAAGTGGAACGCGAGCCGCTGAGCCGTGCGCGTCCCGATCCCGGGAAGCCGCGTCAGTTGCGCGACGAGGTTGTCGACGGTGGGACCGAACACCGGCCCATTGTGCCTAGGCCGATCGGACTTACATGCCCGGCAGCCCGAGCCCGCCGAGGCCGCCCATCAGCGGGCCGACCTTCGACTCGACGAGCCGTTGCGCCGAGCGGAGCGCCTCGTTCACCGCCGCGAGCACGAGGTCGGCGAGCATCTCCGGGTCGTCCGGGTCGATCGCCTCCTTCGCGATCTTGATCTCCGTGATCTCGCCTGCGCCGTTCGCGGTCACGGTCACCATCCCGCCGCCCGCGGTCGCTTCGACGGTCTCGTTCGCGGCCTCCTCCTGCACCTTGGCGAGCTGCTCCTGCATCTCCTGGGCCTGCTGCATCAGCTTGTTCATGTCCATGACGGCGGCTACTCCTCCACTTCTTTCGCGTCGAAGGTGTCTTTCATGAGCTCGAGGACGCCCTCCTCGTCGAGCGGCGCCTCGTCGGCGGCCGGTCGCTCCTCGTCGTCCTCGCCGGTCGCGAACGCGAGTCCGAGCCGCCGGCCTGTCACCTCGTAGAGCGCATCCTGGAGGAGGGTCGCGTTCTTCGGCTCCTCCGCGAGGTTGCGGTGGAAGGACGCCGCGGCCGGGAACTCGAGCGTGAGCGTGTCCTCCGCGAGTCTGGCGGGCCGGGCGCTGCGCAGCACGGCGGCGGTCGGGACCGACTTCTCCTCGACGACCGGAAGGACGGTGCGCTGCCAAGCCTCCTGCAGCTGCTCGAGCTCGAGCGAGGGCTTCAGCGGCGGCGGCTCGTTCGTGGGCGGCTCGGGCACGGCGACGGTGCGATCGACTGCGACTGCGCTCACGTGAGCGGGGCCGCGCGTCTCGAGCTGCTCGAGCCGGAACGCCATCGACTCGCGCGAGAGATCCGCGGCGGGCCGCGTCACCTTCACGAGCGCGAGCTCGAGCGGCAGGCGCGGGTCGCCGCCCTGGCGCATGTCCTCGACGGCCACAGCCAGCAGGTCGCAGAGCCGCAGCACGGTCGCCTCGCCGAGCTGGTTCGCTTGCTCGCGCAGCTTCTCGCGCGTCTCCTCCGTGACCGGCAGCGTCTCAGGCACTTCGCCCATGTGCTGGACGAGCATCAGGTGCCGCAGGTGCTCCAGCAGATCCGTGACGAGGCGCCCCAGATCCTGGCCCTGCTCGGCCAAATCCTCCACGAACGTGAGCGCGCCCGCCGTGTCCTGGTCGACTACGAGGTCGCAGATGCGGAAGAGCGCCTCCTCCTCGACCGCCCCGAGCAGCTGCAGGACGGACTGCACGGTCACAGCCCCGCCCGTTGCCGCGGTCAGCTGGTCGAGCGTCGACACGGCGTCGCGGTACGCGCCGCGGGCCGCCCGCGCGACGAGCGCCAGCGCCTGGTCCGGCACGTCGATCTCCTCGCCGTCAGCCACCCAGCGCAGCACGCGCACGAGCTCCGGCAGGCGCGGTCGCGAGAAGACGAACGTCTGGCACCGCGATCGCACGGTCGGCAGGACCTTGCCGAGATCAGTGGTGCAGAAGACGAACACGAGGTGCGGCGGCGGCTCCTCGATCAGCTTCAGGAGCGCGTTCCACGCGGCGTCGGTGAGCTGGTGCGCCTCGTCGAGGATGTAGACCTTGTAGCGGCCCTCGGCCGGTTGGAGGACGACGCGCTCGCGGATCTCGCGGATGTCGTCGATGCCGCGCTGCGAGGCCGCGTCCATCTCGACCACGTCGAGCGACGTGCCGGCGGCGATCGTCTGGCAGGCGTGGCAGACCTTGCAGGGAGTCGCCGTGGGCCCCTGCTCGCAGTTGAGCGCTTTGGCGAGGATGCGCGCGAGCGAGGTCTTGCCGGTGCCGCGCGGGCCCGCGAAGAGATAGGCCTGGCGCACCTGGCCCCCGGTGATCGCGTTTTGGAGCGTGCGGACGACCGGCTCCTGGCCCACGACCTGGTCGAAGTCNNGGGCGGTACTTCCGGTAGAGCGCGGCCACGATCCGATTCTAGGTGCTTACCGAGCCCTCACACAGCGTCTCTACGATGGGCCGAATGGACCGTCGAGAATTCCTCGAACGTGCAGGGGGATTCGTCGCGGTCGCCGGCTTCTCCGGTCCGTTTCGGCTGGCCGAGAAGCTGCGCGACCCGCGCCTGCGCGAGCTCGACAAGCTCGTCCAGGGCGACGTGCTCGGCCTCGACGACAGCGGCTACGCGGCGGCTCGAACGGTCTACTCGACACGCGCGACGACCCAGCCCTTCGCGATCGTCTACGCCGAGAGTGTCCGCGACGTGCAGCGCACCCTTCTCTGGGCGCGCCGCCACAAGCTGCGGATCGCGCCACGCTCCGGCGGTCACAGCTACGGCGGCTACTCGCTCTCGACTGGGGTCGTCGTGGACGTCTCGCGGCTCCATGGGATCGCCGTCGGCCAGGGGAACGCGACGATCGGCGCCGGGGCGAAGCTCTATGACGTCGTCGCGGCGCTGGCGCAGCACGGCGTGACGATTCCTGCAGGGTCGTGTCCGACCGTGGGCATCGCCGGGCTCACCCTCGGCGGCGGGGTCGGCTACGCGTCGCGCAAGCTCGGGCTGACCTGCGACTCGCTGCAGGAGGTCCGGATCGTGACCGCGGACGGGAAGCTTCGGATCGCGAACGCGAAGGTCAATCCCGATCTGCTCTGGGCCTGTCGCGGTGGCGGAGGGGGCAACTTCGGGATTGTCACGTCGTTTCGGTTCAGAACCCACTCGGTGGGGCCGATTGCGATCTATCGCGCGCAGTGGCCTTGGGACCAGGCGCGAAAAGTCGTGGCGGCCTGGGCGGGGTGGGCGCCGCACGCGCCCGACGAGCTGTTCGCCGTCTGCGACTTGATCGCGACCGACCGGAGGGCAGCAGCGCCGGGGCCGCGACTGCACGTCACGTCGGGCGGCCAGTTCTTCGGGACGCCGGAGCGTCTGCAGGCGCTGCTCCAACAGCTGTTCGCCGTCGCCGGCAAGCCGACTCAGTTGACGGTGCAGGCGAAGACGCTCCTCGGCGCCGCGCAGGAATGGGCTGGCTGCCGCGACGCAGCAACCTGCTCGGCTCCGGAGCGGGCGACGTTCAAGGCGAAGTCGTGGTACGTGCGGAAGAAGCTGCCCGGGCCGGCGATCGACGTGCTCGTCCAGTCGCTCGAGCTGCGCGCGGCGAACCCGGATCTCAACCGGGGCGCGATCTACCTCGACCCTATGGGAGGCGCGATCAATCGCGTCCCGAAGGCGGCGTCGGCGTTCGTCCACCGCGACGAGCTCGTGTCGATTCAGGCTGTCGCGGCGTGGGAAGCCACGGATCCGCAGCGCGTCGCCGACGCGAACCTCACGGCGCAGCGGGCGCTCGCGGATCGCCTCCGGCCGTTCGTCTCGGGCGCGTCGTACCAGAACTACATCGATCCGGAGCTTGCGGGTTGGGCGCACGCGTACTACGGCGCCAACCTGCCGCGGCTCGCGCGCGTGAAGCGGCGCTACGACCCTGGCGACGTCTTCCGCTTCGCGCAGAGCGTGCCGCTCCACCTCTAAGAACCTCTAACGGAATGACGGCTCGGCGGCACAGCGCTTCATCGCGTTAGAGGTTCTAAGGCGCGCCTATCCGCCGGAAGAGGTTGTCATGAGCCTGCTCGGGGTGGGCGAGCACGACCGTCCCAAGCACGTCCGCGAGCCGGTCCAGCAAGATTTGGGGGTCGGTAGACGGCTCGAGCGCCCGGTGCAGGATGCCGACCTGGCGATAGCCGCGTCGCAGGGTAAACGCAGGCACGACCGGCGCGCCCGTTTCGACCGCGAGCCGCGTGACGCCGCTCGCCAGCGACACCGCATGGCCCGCGAGGCGCGTTGCGGCGTTGCCCCCCGCATCGGCGCCCATCCAGACGGCCTCCCCGCGCCGAAGGAGCTCGCGGAGCACCGGGTACGAGCCCGGCTGGCGTACCCAGCGGCAACCGGCGTCCTCGACCCAGCGGTTCTGCGCTACGACCCAGCGGCCGAGCCGCCCGTCGAGCCCCGGCTCTCCGACGTTGTGTCCGCCGGAGAGGTACAGCTTGACGCCACGTGCAGCCAGGGCATGGACGAGCGCGAGGAAGGGGCCGATATGAGCCGTCGCGAGGATGACGCCCCGGCCAGCGGCGCGGGCCCGCTCCAGGTGCTCCAGGCCTTCGACCTCGATCGTCCGGGAGAGCCACGGTCGCCACTGGAGCTCTGCTCGCACCGCCTCGTCGACGACGTGTGCGCGCGAGATCTGCCGAGTCCGGGGTGACTCCCTCGGGGCGCGCAGCAGCGCCGCCACCCGGCTCAGCGCCTGCTCGCGCCTGCGCCGGAGGAGGTGCCACTCCGCAAGGCCCCGGAGCGCGGCGACCCGGAGCGCTACCGGGGTCGGCAGCAGTCGGTGGACGCCGGGCGTGCCGTAGACGCGCACCCAGAGGCTCTGTCCTGTCGCCTGCAGCAGGTTCGCCTGCGGCTGCTCGACCGCGGCGACGCGAGCGGCGAGCTCACCCATCACGTGCCTGTCGCGAACGCGTCTTGGATTGCTTCGGCCAGGAGCTCGGGCGCAGAGAGCGAGGCGCAGTGCCCGCAGTCGAGCGTGACGAGGCTCGCGCCGAGCTCGGCGGCCAACAGCGCACCTTGGCGCTCCGGACAGGCCGGGCTTCGGGCGGCCCGGAAGACGGTGACGCGCGCCGCACTCCCGTTCGGCCGGCTGGGGAGCGGCGCCGGCTGCGCGAAGAGACGCAGCGTGGCGTGAATCGTCTCCGAATCGGCACGCAGGTGCGAGCGCGCGTTTCGGCCGCGCGCTGCCTGGTCGAGGTCGGCCGTCAAGGGGTAGTCGGCCATCAGGTCGACGAGCCGGTCGAAGTCGTGCTCTAGGTACGGCCCGATGATGCGGCGGTACGCCTCGCGCCTCGTCGTGGCGCTCTGCCAACCCCAGCGCCAGAGCGCATCCACGTCCAGCATCGGGTCGACGATCCCGACGCCGGCGACCACAGCCGGCTCCGCGTTCCAAAGGAGCCTCGCGAGGTCGCCTCCGAAGGAAAGCCCGCAGATCGCGACCGGGGCGGCGGCACACACAAGCGGGCGGAGGTCTTCCACATAATCGGCAATCGATTCCACCGGCCCAGCGGGTGACTCGCCGTGCCCGCGGAGGTCCGGAAGGATCGATCCGAACCGGCCGTCGAGTGCGTCCGCCACCTCGTACAGATGGTCACGGCTCGCGCCGAGGCCGTGGAGGAGCAGCAACCTCCGCGGCCCGGATCCCCGTTGCTCGACCGCGAGCTCCACTCGCTCCATCATGATCCGCCGGTGGCCAGGGTGCTCCTCTTTCCGCTCGCGCCTGGCCCGGGTCTCGGACACGTCGGTGCGTGCGTCGCCGTCGCGGACGAGCTCGAGCGGCGCGGGCACGAGACGGTGCTCGCCTATGGCGGGAGCAGGCCGGAGCTGGTGGCGGGGTGGACCCGGCAGCTCGAGCCCGTCGAGGAGATCCCGTACGAGCGGACGCTCGGGGACAGCGCCGCAGGATGGTTCGCGCCGGGCGATCTTGAGCGGTTCACACGCGGCGACGTCGAGCTGATCCAGCGCGTTCGGCCTGACGTCGTGGTCGTCGACCTTCGCCCCAGCGCTTCGATGGCCTGCGAGCTGACGGGGGTTCCGGACCTCACCCTGATGCACTACCTCCGCCTGACGTCGTGGTACCGGGAGCCCGATCCCTGGCGACTGCGAGCGCGGGAGCTCCGCCGGCCGCAGCGTCTCCCGCACGCGGTGCGCCGGTGGCTCGACCCTGATCCGGGCGGCAGCCAAGGGCTTCGTGCCGCGCTCGAGTCGGCGCGAGAATCGCTCGGGCTGACTCCGAACGGCTCCCTGTGGCCGGGCCGGCTCGTCGCATGCACGACGACGCCGCTGCTCGACCCGGCGGAGCTGCCGCCGACCTGGCACTACGTCGGCCCGATCTCCTGGTCGGCGGGCGGCGTCGGGCCGTTGCCCGCGCCCGAGCGAGGGTCTCGCCCGCTCGTCTTCGCCGTCGAGAGCACGACGGAGGCGAGCCCGCTCCTCGAGCGGGTCCTCGGCGAGCTCGGCGACGAGCCGATCGACCTCGTGGTCGCAGCGGCCGGGCGGACGAACGTGGACGACCTCAGCCGCCTCGCGGCGCGGGCGCGCATCGAGCGCCTGCTCCCGACGGACGCGTGGCTCGAGGCCGCCGACGTCGCGATCCTCGAGGGCGGTCACCAGACGGCATGCATGGCTCAACGAGCCGGGACTCCGCTCGTCGTCGTTCCGCGCAGGTCCGACCAGTGGACGTGGGCCGACAAGGTCGAGCGGCTCGGGAGCGGCATTGCGCTCCGCCGGCCGGTGGCTCCTGGGGCGCTCCGGCGGGCCGTCCGGCGAATCCTTCGGCGCGAGGGCTACCGGCAGGCCGCCGAGCGCGTTGGCGCCCATTTGCGGGAATGGGACGGAGCGCGCGCGTCGGCCGACCTCGTCGAGGAGCTCGTTGCCTCGTGAAGGTGCTCGCGTGCGTCTCCGGCATTGGTCGCGGGCACGCCGCCCGATGCCGACCGCTGCTCGCGGAGCTCGTCGCCCGCGGGCACGACTGCGTCGCCGCGGTTCCCGGACGGCGCGCGGCGGCTTTGCTCGAAGGCGTGTGTTCCGTGCTGATACCCCCGCCCGAGTTCCGCGCGGCCGTTGCGCCGCCGGTGCGCGAGGCCGTGGCGTACGCGCTCGTCTACGACTTCGAGATGGCGTTCGCCCACTACCAGCGAGACGTCCGAGCGTCGACGACCGCGGTGGTCGCGTTCGTGGCATCCGCGCTCGACGCCGTGCGCCCGGACCTGGTGCTCGTCGATCAGATTCCGCCCGCGGGCGCGGTCGCGCGCGACCGGGGCGTGCCCATCGTCCAGGTGACCCACGGGCCGCTCGTCCCCGGGTGCGACCCGTGGGCGTTCTGGCTCGACGCGCGACCCGAGGAGTTGCAGGTGCCGCCGGTCCTGCCCGCCGTAAACGATGCCCTCGCGACTGCGCACGTCGCGCCGATCGAGCAGATGAATGCGCTCCTCGAGGGCGACCTGCTGCTCATCCCGGGCTCGGATGTCCTGGGCACGGCGGAAGCGGCCTTGCACGTCGACCTACCCGCGCTGCTTCCGCCCGACGAGCTGGAGCATCCGAAGCTGCCCGCCGGGTCAAGTCCGCGCGTAGCCGTGCTGCTCGCCACGGCGCAAACGCAGGTCGCGGAAGCAGTGCGCGGGATCGTGGCCGCCGGGGCTGAAGCGCTCGTGGTGGAAGGAGGGGCGGCGAACGCGGAGAGCGGACCGGGCGTCACGATCCTCGGCCGAGTCGACATCAAGGAGCTGCTGGAATCCGTCGACGCCGTCGTCCACCATGGGGGAGCGGGATCGGCACTCGAGTCGCTTGCGGCCGGGACGCCTTCGCTCGCGATTCCGAACCACACCGAGCAGGAGTTCAACTCGAGGCGTCTCGCCGAGACCGGGGCGGGAATCCTCGTCCCGGTGAACGACCGCCCGTTCGAGATGCTGCGGATCCATGACGGGCTGGTCACGCTCGGTCACCGACGGACGCGCGGGTTGGCGACCCGGGTCACCGCAGCTCTGTCCGAGCTTCTCAATGGTGCTCACGCTGAGGCCGCTGCCCGGCAGCGCGCGGCCTGGTCCGCGTTGCTTCCGGTCGAGGCGGCGGTCGACGCGATCGAGGCGCTCGTGCGCTAGCGTCGCGGCCGTGCACCTGGGGCTGATTCTCCCGAACTACGGCGCCCAGCTTTCTGCGGAGGGGCTTGCCCGAGTGGCCGTCGCCGCCGAAGAGTCCGGCTTCGACTCCGCCTTCGTAACCGACCATCTGATCGTGCCGGACGAGCATGCGCCTATCTACGGCTCCATCGCCGAGCCGCTCGTCTCGCTGGCATTCCTCGCGGCGAGAACGCGTCGCCTCGAGCTCGGCGTCTCGGCGCTGATCGTGCCGCAACGCAATCCGCTCGTCGTGCTGAAGCAGCTCACGAGCCTCGACCTGCTCTCGGGAGGGCGGATCGTCACCGCGGTCGCAGCCGGCTGGATGGAGGGCGAGTTCGAGACGCTCGGCGCTTCCTTCGAGCAGCGCGGGAAGTTGCTCGACGACTGGCTGTGGCTCGCCGCTTCGGTCTTCGAGCAGATGCCCGGACATGTCCACTACGAGGGGCCAGTGCTCTCCGTCGACGGCTGGCTGGCGCCTGCGCTGGTGCGTCCCGGCGGGCCCGAGCTCTGGGTGGCGGGAGTGTCCCGCGCGACCCTGCGCCGCGCGGCCATGACCGGTGTCTGGCACCCGGTCGCGCTGCCGGTGGACGAGCTGCGGACGATGGCCGCCGATTTGCGGGAGCGCCGCGCCGACAGCCGCGTGATCCTGCGCATCAACGTCTTCCAGGTGGACGAGCCGGAAACCGGCGAGGACGAGCGCGGACGACACGCGATCGCCGGGCCGCCCGAGTGGATCGCCGAGCGCCTGTCGGAGTACGTCGAGGCGGGCTGCGACGGGTTCGTTCTGAACCTCGACTACGAGAGTCCCGACCTCGAGGAGCGCATCCGCCGCTTCGCCGACGAAGTCGTCCCGCTCCTTCCGACCTAGCTACGATTCGCAAGCCGCGGCACTGAGCGTGTGTGAACCGCGTCATAACCCGAGGAAGTCGCGCTTCGCGCTTAACTTCCTCGGGATTCTCGGCGCCGCGCGGATATGAGCCGACGCTGGCAGAGCCAGCATCGGCGCCGATTTCCAGCCTGCAGCCGCTACGATTCGCGGGCCGCGGCACTGAGAGTGTGTGAACCGCGTCAGGACCGGGAGGTAGCAGCGCTAAGCATTCCTCTCAGGTGCCGCGGTCTAAGTTTGGGCGCATAGCTCAGCGGGAGAGCGCTCGCTTCACACGCGAGAGGTCCCTGGTTCGATCCCAGGTGCGCCCATGAGTGACATTCCGCGGGATCCCTGACGGCGATTCGCTAGTAACCCGACCCGGAGGGCGTCGTCTTGATCGGCTTCCCGGCCGGTGACAGCACCCACCAATACCCGATGTAGTTCTGGCCGTGGACGTCTCCGGGCTTCGTGTCCGCGGGAGCATCGGGAGCATTGCCGCGCTGGTAGCCGTTGAATGTGTAGAGCGGGTGCCGGTTGTACGTCACCTGCACCGTTCCGCCTGTCCGCTTCACGGTCTTGAGCAGCGACGTGTTGACGCCCTTTCCCGCCCTGACGGCGCCGTGCACCAGGAGCGGGGGCCAGGCCTTCGAGCAGTGATACGTCGCGTCGTCGTAGCAGGTTGGCGTGTTGTTCTGGTCCGCATCGAAGAGGTAGAGGGTCCGTCCGCGACTGTCGACGAGGATCGTCGCCTTCAGCATCTTGTTGAACGCCGTGTTCACGTCGCCTTTGGGCGACGAGCCGCCGCACCCGGCCAGGCCCGCCGCGGCGGCAACCGCGCTGACGCCGAGCACCACCGTCAGAAGACGATTTCGCACCGGCCCGACGCTACGCTCCTCGAACGCAGGGAGTCAAGACGGCCGAACCGTGCGATTGCCAGTGAAACGGCCCGACTCCAAGACTGACGCGCCGAACTTGCGGCGACTGGAGGAAGAGTCCGAACTCGGGGTTTGAAAGAACTCCAGTCAGGACCAGTCTGTTGCTTGCCTTGAGCCGCCGCGGGAAACGTTGTACTTTGCTCGTACCGCACGCTGTCAAAAGAGCAGGGCAATTCCCGGGGTCGAAAGGGAGACCGATGCCAGAGTTGAAGCTAGGCAAGAAGCCGGCGGCGCCCACCTCAAAGGACTTCAAGTTCTCGGAGCTCGCGCCGGACATCAAGCTTCCGTCCGTCCCATCTCGGTTCGGGCACGGGACCGCGTTTCCCGACTGGAAGATGCTCGGCAACGACCAATACGGCGACTGCGTCTGGGCCGGAGCGGCGCACGAGCACATGCTGCTCAACAAGGTCGTTCAGCATCAGGACGTGGCGTTCGACGACACCGCTGTGCTCGGCGACTACACCGCCGCCACCGGGTTCGATGCCAGCGATCCCTCGACCGACAACGGCACGGACGTCCACGAGGCGTTGTCTTACCGCCGGAAGACGGGCATCGCGGACGCTGCGGGCACTCGGCACAAGATCGGTGCCTACGTCGCGCTCGACCCCAAGGACTGGCAGCACCTCGAGCAGGCCGCGTACATCTTCGGCGCCGTCGGGATCGGCTTCGAGTTCCCGGCCTCGGCCATGGACCAGTTCAACGCGAACGAACCGTGGCATCCCGTGGCAGGTTCGAAGATCGAAGGCGGGCACTACGTCCCCGTGGTCGGGTCCGTGCACGCGCCGGACCAGGCGACGGCGATCTCGTGGGCGAGGCGCCAGGTCTTCACGAAGGACTTCTACGAGCAGTACAACGACGAGGCGTGGGTCTACATCACGCCGGAAGAGCTACGGAGCGACGGCAAGGGTCTCCACGGGTTCGACCTGACGAAGCTGAACTCGTTCTTGTCGGCGTTGAAGCACTAGGAGGGTTTGGTGGAACGTCGCTCGACGGCTTAGCGCGCGTTTCGCCAAGTCCTCCTACCATTAGCGGCGGGGCTTCGCCCGCGCTTTCTTCCAGTCTCGCGGCTGCGCCCCGACCTGCTCCAGGATCGTCTCCAGCATCTCGAACGAGGAGAGGACGTGCTCGCGCGCGAGCTGCCTGGCGCCCGCGGGCGAGCCTGCCGCCAGGGCCCCGCGGATCGCCTTGTGCTGCTCGTCGTTACGCAAGTAGAGGCCGTCGATCGAGCGGTCGCCGGGCGCCCACACGGCCGGGCCGCTGAACGTTCGCCGAGCGCTCTTCGCGAGCTGCTCAACGAGCGGCGACTCGGCAACGCGGTAGATCACGTCGTGGAAAGCGTGGTTCGCGCGCACCCAGTCGCCCATCACCGTGCGCCGCTCCTCGCCGGGCTCTCGCGAGCGAAGCTCCTGCGTCAGACGCGAGAAGCGCTTCGCCGCTGCATCGAGCTCGTGCAGCGACTCCTCGGTCATCTTCGCCGCCGCGATCTCGGTTGCGAGCGACTCGAGCTCAGCCCGCACGAGGAATGCCTCGTGGAGCTCCTCGCGCGAGACGGTCCGCACCCGCACGCCGCGGTTCGGGACGAACGAGACGAGGCCGAGTGCCGCGAGTCGACGCAGCGCCTCCCGGATCGGCGTGCGCGAGACCCCGAAGCGCTCGGAGAGCTGTTCCTGGCGCAGGACGGTTCCGGGCGCGAGCTCGCCGGAGACGATCGCCTCCTCGATCACGAGCGCGATGTCGTCGGCCTTCGTCGAGTCTGTGGTCACGGCAGAAGATCGTACGCAGGGACGGTCAGGAACTCGGCCAAATCCGGTGCGAGCGCGACCTGCGCGAACAGCTCCTTCGCGTCCGCAGCCGCGTCGACCAACTCGATCTCCTTGCGAACACGCCCCTCGTCGAACCGGCCCGATCGAACCCACGACCACACCTGTGCGCGGGAGATCTCCGCGGTGGCCGCGTCCTCCATGAGGTTGTCGATCGCGGCCGCGCCCACGCCGCGCAGCCAGGCGTCGAGATAGCGGACACCGACCGAGACGTTCGTGCGCAGCCCTTCGTCGGTGATCTTGCCGCCCGGGACGGTGAAGTCGACCAGCTGGCTCTCGGTCACCGACAGGTCCTCGCGCAGCACGTCGAGCTGGTTCGTCCGGTCGAACTCGGCCGCCGCGACCGGGACGAGATCGGGATGTGCGACCCACGTGCCGTCGAAGCCGTCGCCCGACTCGCGCTGCTTGTCCTCGCGCACCTTCTCGAGCGCGACGCGGTTCACGTCGGGATCGCGCCGCGACGGGATGAATGCCGCCATCCCGCCGATCGCGTGGGCGCCGCGCCGGTGGCAGGTCTGGACGAGCAGCTGCGTGTAGGCGCGCATGAACGGGACGCTCATCGTCACCTGCGCGCGGTCCGGGAGCTCCGCGCCGAGCTTCTTGATGCAGCTGAAGATGTAGTCCCAGCGCCCCGCGTTCAGGCCGGTCGAGCGCTCGCGCAGCTCGTACAGGATCGCGTCCATCTCGAACGCGGCGAGGATCGTCTCGATCAGCACGGTCGCGCGGATCGACGCGTGGGGGAGGCCGAGCTCGTCCTCCGCGAGCTCGAACGCCCGGTTCCACAATCGCGCCTCGAGGTGTGACTCGAGCTTCGGAAGGTAGAAGTACGGCCCCGTCCCGCGCTCGAGCTGCTCGCGCGCGTTGTGGAAGACCATCAGGCCGAAGTCGAAGAGCGACGCGCTGACCGGCTCGCCGTCGACGTCAACATGGCGCTCGACGAGGTGCCAGCCGCGCGGGCGGATGAGGAGCGTCGCGATCTCGTCGTTCAGCCGGTAGCTCTTCTCGGCTGTGTCGAGGCTCAGCTCGCGCCGAACCGCGTCGCGGACGTTGCGCTGGCCGGCCACGACGTTCTCCCACGTCGGCGAGCACGCGTCCTCGAAGTCGGCCATGAAGACCTGCGCGCCGGAGTTCAGCGCGTTGATCATCATCTTGCGGTCGACGGGGCCNNGTGATCTCGACGCGGCGGTCAACGAGATCCGGCGGCGGAGGCGCTACGCGGAAGTCCTCGGGCGCACCGACAAAGTGACAGTCTGTTACTTGGGCTCTTCGGGCCGCGAGGAGGCGTTCGCGCTCGGGATTCAGCTCGCGGTGGAGGCGCTCGACGAACGCGAGCGCCTCCCGCGACAGGATCTCGGTTTCGCTGGCGGCGACGCTCACGCCGTGAACTGGGCTTCTTCGGTCGAGCCGGTCAGAGCCAGCGTCGAGCTGTCCCCGCCGGTCACGGCCTGCATCACCTTGTCGAAGTAGCCCGCGCCCACCTCGGCCTGGTGCCGGGTGGCCGTGTAGCCGTCGGCCTCGAGCTCGAACTCGCGCTCCTGCAACCGGACGTACGCGGTCATCGCCTCGGCGCCGTAGCCCTTAGCCAGCTCGAACATCCCCGCGTTCAACGAGTGGAAGCCGGCGAGCGTGATGAACTGGAAGCGGTAGCCGAGCTCGCCGAGGTCGTCCTGGAAGGCGGCGATCTGTTCGTCGTCGAGCGACTTCTTCCAGTTGAAGGACGGCGAGCAGTTGTAGGCCATCGGCTTGCCCGGGAAGCGCTCGTGGATCGCCGCTGCGAACTCACGCGCTTCGCCCATGTCCGGCGTGGACGTCTCGAACCAGAGCACGTCCGCGTACGGGGCGTACGCGAGCCCGCGTGCGATCGCCGCGGCGATCCCGTCGCGAACCCGGAAGAAGCCCTCGGGCGTGCGGTCGCCGGTGAGGAACTCGCGGTCGACCTCGTCCACGTCGCTCGTGAGCAACGTTGCGGAGAGCGCGTCGGTGCGGGCGACGACGATGGTCGGGACGTCGAGCACGTCCG
>DHWI01000158.1:30652-31079 GCA_002413095.1 Thermoleophilia bacterium UBA5186 | reverse complement strand
TGTGCGCGCTCGCGCGGCGCGCCGCCCAGCACTGGTAGTTGACCGCGACCGGATTCAGGGTCATGTGCGTGTCCGCGTGCTCGATGTGGCACTGCAGGACGGTCACGTCGCCGCCGAGCCCCATCGGGCCGATTCCGGTCTCGTTGAGGAGGCCGTAGAGCTCGTCCTCGAGCTCCGCGACGAGCGGATCGGAATTGCGCGTCCCGACGGGCCGCGTGATCGCCTCCTTCGCGAGGTACATGGCGTAGTCGGCCGTGCCGCCGATGCCGACGCCGACGATTCCGGGCGGGCACGGCTTGCCGCCTGCGCCCACGATCGACTCCAGCACGAACTCCTTGATCCCCTTCACGCCGTCGGCGGGGATGCACATCTTGAGGAAGCTCATGTTCTCGGAGCCCGAGCCCTTCGGGACGCACTTGACGTCGAG
>DHWI01000158.1:28378-30556 GCA_002413095.1 Thermoleophilia bacterium UBA5186 | reverse complement strand
GCGTTCGAGCGCAGCGGATGCTCGACGGTCGCGCGACCTGTACCGGCCTTCAGCGATTCGTAGATCCGCGTCGGGTGAAGCGGGAAGTGCTCGCCCACGCGGCACGTGTAGACCGCGATCCCGGTGTCCTGGCAGACGAGGTTCTTTTCGCTGTCGGCGATGTTGACGTTGCGGTGGATGGTCTCGAGGACTCGTTTGCCCGTCACGGACGTCTCGCGCTTGCGCGCCGCGTCGAGCGCGTCGCGGAGGTCCTGCGGGATGTCCTTCAGGGCCCAGACGTAGAGGTACGCCGCAGCGTCCTCGACGGCGAAGGCGAGATCTGTGGTGGTCAGTCCGGTGCTCATTTGCTCCTTCTTCGTCTGGCCCGGTTCGCGTGCCTAAAGGCCGTAGGCCTCATGTCCTCGCTTTCTCTGCTGCGGCTTTTCCGGCCCGCCGTCCGAAAACGACGCACTCGAGCAGCGAATTTCCCATCATCCGGTTGCGTCCGTGCGTGCCGCCTGCGATCTCGCCGCAGGCGTAGAGCCCTTCGACAGTCGTTTGCGCGTCGGCGTCGATCACGAGGCCGCCGTTCTGGTAGTGGAGGACAGGGTAGGTGAGGATCTTCTCGCGCAGCGGGTCGATGCCCCCGGCGCGGTAGCGGCGCAGCATGTACGGCAGCGAAACCTCGGCGTCGGCCTGTGGGATCCGCGTGGTGTCGAGCCAGACCGCCGGGCGGCCTTCCTCGGTCTCGACGCCGCGGCCCTCCTCGACCTCCTTGAAGATCGCGGCCGAGACCTCGTCGCGCGGACCGAGCGGGTCGGTGAACTCCTCGCCCTCGGCGTTCAGGAGCGTGGCGCCGTACGCACGGGTGGTCTCGGGGATCGAGTAGCCCAGCATGTTGGTCGGCCAAGCGCCGCCGTTCGGGTGGTACTGGAGCGCGTCGAGGTCACGCGCCTCGGCGCCGAGATCGAGCGCCATGCGGGTCACCTCGCCGGTGGCGCCGGGATGGTTCGTCGAGAGCTCGCCACGCTCTTCGGCCTCCTTGAAGCAGCGGCCGCCGGCTGCGAGGACGACGGTGTCTGCGTCGATCGTCTCGTCGCCGCACACGGCCTTCCAGCCGGTGGGCGTGGACTCGAGCGACGTGAGCGGATGATTCGGGAACGCGACGCCCGGCGATGCGTCGAACGCCTTGCGGAGCATCTTCGTGATCGCGTGCCCCGTGCGGTCGCCGACTTGCAGCAGCCGGTGGCGTGAGGCGCCCCCGCAGCGCGCGAGCCTGTAGCCGCCGTTCTGGCGCGTGAACTCGACGCCGAGCTCCTCGAGCCAGTGGATCGCGTCCGGCGCCGAGGAGGTCAGGATCTGGACCAGCTCCGGGTCGGCGGTCTCGTGCGAGCTGCGCATCACGTCCTCGGTGTGGAGCTCGGGCGAGTCGTCCTCGCCGAACGCGGCCTGGATCCCGCCCTGTGCCTTGGCGGAGTTGCACGACTGAAGAGCACCCTTCGTGGCTACGGCCACGCTCGCCCCCGCGCGTTCGGCGGCCACCGCGGCCGCGAGACCCGAGGCCCCGCTGCCGATCACGAGCACGTCAAAATGCGGAAGCTCCGCCACGACCCGCGATACTACCACGTTTGACTAATTCGTGCGATTAGCCACAACTAATACGCGTCAAGGATCGGGGCGGCCCTGCCGATGTTGTCGACATGGTTCGGGCGGTCACTTTGATCTCGCTGCTGAGCGCGCTCGTCGTAGGCGTCTACCTGTTCGGGGCAGGCTCGCGTGCCGCGGGCCCGACGAGCCAGGCGGCGAAGTCCGCGGAGAGCAAAGGAATCGCCGCGGCTGCGACCGTGAACTTCCAGCAGGCGGCCGCCGCGCTCGAGCAGACCCACGCGGTGAGCGGGACGTACGCCGAGACGAACCTCGCCGGCTTCGGCGTCACGCTCGTGCGGGCGGACACGGTTTCGTACTGCATCCAGACCGGCGTTGGCACCGGCGTTCAGCACGAGACTGGACCGGGCGGCGCTCCTGCCGCTGGTCCCTGCTGAACTACGCTCGCCGCCGCCCGACGACGAGGAGCAACGGTCGCGGCGCAACTACGCCTTCGGCCGTGACGTAGCGCCGCAACAGCTCGATCACGCGCGCCCGAAGCTCAGCGCTTCCCGCGGGTCCGATCGAGCCTAGGAGATCGGCCAGCGGGCCGAA
>DHWI01000158.1:13030-28250 GCA_002413095.1 Thermoleophilia bacterium UBA5186 | reverse complement strand
CGCGGAAGGAGGCGAGGATCCGCGCGAGCTCGAACGGAAACCCGGCAGCGATGGGACACGTCAGGCCGAGCAGCCCGCCCGGCCTGCAGACCCGCGCCAGCTCGCGAGCAACCGCCTCGCGGTCCGGCGCGAAGACCGCCCCCTGCGCCGAGGCGATCGTGTCGAACGAGCTGGGCGCGAACGGCAGCCGCTCCGCGTCAGCGATGCGGAACTCGATCGTGAGACCGGCCTCGAGCGCGGCCCGACGTGCGCGCTTCAGCAGCGTCGGCGCGATGTCCACGGCCGTCACGAGGGCGCCGTGCTCGACCGCCCGCAGCGCCACCGCGCCCGTTCCCGTGGCAACGTCGAGCACCCGCGTACCCGGGACGATGCCCAGTGCAGTTACGAGGACGTCGTGCGACGCGGCAGCGCCTTTCGCGATCTGCTCGAAGGCTGCGCTGCCCCAGATCGAGCCGGCCGTCGCCGTCGAATCCCTCACCGGAAGCGCTCGCCCTCGTCGCGTCGATAACCGAGGGACGCCGCGGCCGCAAAGGCTCCCGCGTACACGACCAGGCCGACCACGTCGTGAGCGCGCCACGAACGGCCCTGGACCGCTGCCACGAGGAGATCGCCCCACAGGCGCGTCGGCAGATACGACGACACCGCGGCGACCGAGCCGGGCAGACCACCAGCCCCGCTCAGCAATCCGCCGGCGTAGGACAGTCCGAGGAAGAGAAGGTTCGCGACCGGCAGTGCCCCCCTCGGCGTGAGCCAGTAGCCAAGAGCGATCCCGAAGAGGGCGAAGGGAATGCTGCCAAAGGCGATTACGGCGGCGAAGCGCGCCCAGCCGAGCGCGTCTAGATCCACCGAAACCGTCGCGAGCGCCAGGACGACGAGCAGGCTCGCCGAGGCGAGAGCGAACGCGAGTGCGGACAGGATCCGCGCCGCGAAGCGCGCCGCCGCCGAGACCGGGAGGACGCGGACGAGCACGGACCACGGAAGCACCCGCTCGGCGGCGATGCCGACACCGAACTGGTAGAAGGCCACGCCCATCACCGCGAACGCGGCGTAGTACGCCATCACGACGTTGGGCGGCGCCTGGATGCGACGGCCGAAGGCGAGAAACGCGGCAGACGGAAACAGGAGCGTCGGCACGCTGAAGCTGCGGTAACGGAGAAGCTCGAGGGTGGACGTCCTCGCATGGATCCACGCGAGCTTCACGCGCGACCTACGGTGAGCGCGATGAACGCCTCTTCAAGCGAGACCGGCAGGACCTCCAGATCGTCGAGGTCGGCCCCGGCGTGGACGAGATCCCGGACGACGTGCCCGGCGTCGCCCACGTAGAGGACGCGCCGGTCTTCATCGTCCACGACCCGGATCACCCCCGCGAGCTGCGGCAGCGGTTGGCGGCGCAGGCGGATGCGCCTGAGCCCGGCGTGCGACTTGATCTCCTCGAGCGACGCGTCGGCGATGACGCGTCCTTCGCTCATCACGACCACGCGCTCGGCCAGCGCCTCCGCCTCGCCGAGGTTGTGCGTCGTCAGGAGGACGGTTCCGCCCCGGCGCCCGAACGCCCGAATCGCCTCCCAGACTGCGAGCCGGCTTCCGACGTCGAGCCCTGTGGTCGGCTCGTCGAGGAACACGACCGCTGGCTTAGGAGCGAACGCCAGCGCCACCGCGAGCCGTCGGCGCTGCCCGCCCGAGAGTCCGCCGGCCTGCCGATCGCGGACTTCCTCGAGACCGAACCGGCGAATCAGCTCGTCCGTCGGTTCCGGCTCGTCGTAGTGCGCACGGACGAAGTCGATGATCTCGGCCACGGTCAGTGTCGGCGGGAAGCCGAGCTCCTGCGGAGTGACGCCGATCCGGCGCCGAGCGGCGGGCAGCCGCGGGTCGAGCCCGAATAGCCGGGCGACGCCGGAATCGGGTCGGCGAAGCCCGAGCAGCATGCTGATCGCTGTGGTCTTCCCGGCGCCGTTCGCGCCGAGCAGCGCGACGACCTCGCCCGCATGAAGCTCGAGGTCCACGTCGCGCAGGGCCTCGGTCGACCGGAAGCGCTTGCTGACGCCGCGGAGTGAGGCGATGGGTGGAGGATCATGGCCGGCCGACTCGGCCGAAACCGCCCGCGGTGCCTCCACGACGCCGCCGGACTCGACGGCAAGCAGGACGAGCAGGTTGTACCCGCCGTGCGCGGCAACGGCCGCGAGCAGGCTGCCTGTGACGATGAACACGGCTCCGAAGACTCCGCCGGTCACGGCATGGATGGCCACCCCACGACCGCGCTGTGGACCGCCATGGGCGAGCGCGAACCCGACAGTGCTCGCCGCGAACGCGCCGAGCATCCCGACCGCGGGCGCGAGCGACCCGAGCAGGAACCAGCGCCACGCGACCTCCTCGCTCGCCGAGCGCAGCGCGAAGAATCCACCTCGCGCGACGAGCGTGTGCGCACGCCAGCGCTCCGGTCGGAAGCGTACGCGGGCTCGGACGAGCGCAACGAACAGCACCGTCGCGGCCGCAAGGCCGATCGAAACGCCCGCAGCCAGCGGAACGCGTCGGTGCACGGAAACCTGCGCGGACGCCAGCAAGGCCACCGCGAGCGCTGCGTGCACGCCGGTTCGCGTCCAGAGCCTGCGCGCCTCGTCAGCCATCGCCGCCGCTCCGAACTCCCGTCGCCACCGCGTAGAGGGCCGACTCGTTGACCCCGTCGATCCCGAGCAGCTCGTCGACCCGCCGGTCGTAGAAGCCGCCCAGCGGCACTGCCGCGAGGTCGAGCGCGGTCGCCGCGAGCAGCAGGTTCTGGACGAGATGGCCGCACTCGAGCAGGGCGAAGCGATAGCCCCGCAAGCCGTACTTGAAGCGCGTGCGCCAGAACATTGCTGAGACGACGAAAAGCGCGCCGCACCCGAGCGCGACGTCGTCGTAGACCGTCGCGGCGCGCACGTCCTCCTCGAACTCGCCCTGCCGGAGCCGCTCGAGTACCCGCCGCAGCGGATCGAAGTGGTACAGCGCGCGGGGAAGCTCGTCCACCCGCCAGGGCAGAACGTAGACCTCGAGTGGGAAGAGCGCGCCGCCCGAAGGCACCGTGCGCAGTTGCGGGCCGAGGCCGGGCGCCCCGACGTCGAGCTCGTGGGTCGTGCCGTAGGCGGCGTGGAGGAGGGCGGCGACATCGGACAGCTGCAGTGGTGCGTCGGCGAAGGCTCGCTCGGAGCGCCGGGCCTCGATCACGTCGCCGAACGGGGCCGAGGGCAGCGCCGGCTCCGGCAGCGTGACAGCCGGGAGGTGGCTCGAGCGCTTGACCGAGCGGAGGGAGCTCACACGAAGGCCAAGGTGTGTATCGAGCAGGCGACCTCGCGTCTGGCGCGCGGCGAAGCTCGGGTACAGCTTGGACGACTCGTGATACCCCTCCGCTGGGTCGTCCTGCAGTGGCTCCGTATTGCCGAAGACCAGCGACGCGGAGCGCACGGTCCGCACGTAGTCAGCGCTCATGGAAACGGATGCGGGTAGGGGTTGAGCTCGTCGAATGTCAGCGGCTCGGATCGAAGGCCGAGCTCGTAGGCGGCCCGGTAGAGCCGCCTGCCACCTAGGAAGCGTCCGTCGTAGGCGACGTCGAGGGGCTGAAGTTCCGGGACGACGACCTTCGCGACACGCAGTCCGGCGGCGGCGATGTCGGGGGCGGTCACGTCGACCGCGTAGGCGCTCGCGCCGCGCGCCGCCAAACGCGCACACAGCGCTCGGATCTGGTCGTCGACGCCGGCGCCCTCGAGCGGTGGGACGTCGGCGACGGAACGCTCGTCGTCCGACCCGTCCAAGAAGTCGACATGGCGGGCGTTCTCCTCACGCCCGTAGAAGAGGATGTGGTCGTCGAATCCGTCGAGATCGGAGAAGTCGCCGGCGAACTCGGTGGTTTGGCCCTCGTGCGCCATCGCCCGCGCCCACGCACGCACTGCGAACGCCTCGCCGAGTGCGTCCTGCCAGGCGTCTGCGACCCGCGGCGCGGCGGCAGCCCCGACGGCGACAGGAGCGCCGTCGCCTGGAGGGCCGCGCACCACGCCGACCACCGTGGGGACGTCGTGGAAGGCCGAGACGTCGATGGCCTCGTATCGGACGCCGGCGGGCCGGAAGTACCGAGCGTCGAACGCGGCGAGCTCGGGCTCGGAGCGCCACACGAGCCGCGGAAACGAGATGCCGCCGTACCACGTGAGCATGAACGCGTCGCGCTCGACAAGCTCGAGCAAACCGCTCAGGACCGCTTCGCCAAAGGTTGCGCGACATGCAGTCCCGTTGCTCGTCGAGTAGCCGATCGGATCCTCGCCCGTGTCGTCGGGCGAGCGCCAGCGCAAGTAGACGAGCTGAGCGGGCAGGTACGCGGGCTCGTTCGACGGCAGGGCGAAGCCACGCGCCCATCGCACCCGCGTGTCCTTGGTGAAACGCGCGAAGGGGAAGGCCGGGCGTGCGTGCTGCCGTAGATGGAAGAGCGCGAATCGGTCGGGGTCGACTGCGCGGTCGCCGAGTTCCCGTGCGGCTGCGAGGGGCAGATCGTCGGGCATCCAGGAGGCGGAGTAGCGCTCCGCAACCTCCCCGAGCGCCGCGGCGAGCGCCTCATCGCGGTCGGGAGCAGAGCCGCCGGCACGGAAATCGGTCGTGAACCCGATCAGCGGCTCGAGCGCTGCAAGGCGGCACCCCACGCGCACCAGCCGGGCGTCGTCGGGCGCGCACGCGAGGTCGCTGACTCCGCGCACGAGCCCGCAGTACGGCGAGACGAGCGTGCGCAGGCGCCGGAGCGACTCGGCGAGCGGCGTCCACGTGGGGGGCTCCACCGAGGCCGCGCTCATCGCAGCGCTCCGTCGAACCAGGGCGACGGCGGAGCGGCTCCCGACGTCTCGGAGCAAGACGGACAGCGCGGCACCCGCCAGACGTGGTGCGCGGTCAGCGCGACGGGAGGGCCGACCTCGAGCGCATGCAGCACGCCCGGTAACGACGCGTCTCGCCCGACGAGCCACCGCAGGACGAGCCAGCCGACGATCCCGGCCACGGCGCGCCGCAGCGGCACCGCCTCCGGAGGCTCCGCGGGCGAGCCCTCGAGCGACCAGAACTCCTCGGCGTAGCCGCACGTCGACGCGCGCCGGATGCGGAAGCAGTCGTAACAGGCGGTGTCGCCGGGCACGAAGAGCGGCCCGACCGGCGCGATCCGGCCGTCACAGGGAAGCAGTGCGAGCCAGGCGATGCCGCTTGCGAGGCAGGTGCGGTTCCACGCTTCGAGCTCGGGAAGCTCGGCGGGAGCGGGCACCGCCAGCGCGAGTGAGCGCGCCGCGGATAAGGGCGCACCAAGGGTGACGTGCTCGATCTGCTCGACGCCGGACCATCGGAGCACGCGGGCGACTTCCTCCCCGAGCCGCGCGCTTCCGGCAATCGTCACCTGAGCTCGTTCGAGCGCGTCGCAAACCGTCGACGGATCGCGCCCGGAGCGATCCGTCGCAAGCAGGAAGCGCACCGTCTCGTCGCGATCCGGCAACGGCGACGCAGCGGGAAGTGGGCCCGTCAGCAAGCGGTGCGCGGCAAGAAGGTCCAACGCCTGCTCGATCGCCGGCGCAGCGGACTCGCCGAGCGCCGCAACGATCTCGGACACCGCATGCTCGCCGTCGAGAAGTGGCAGGAGGGCCGGCAGCAGGCGTGCCGCCGCCGCACCGTCGAAGACGACCGCCGACTGAGCGTAGTCGAGCACGACCTTGCCGTCCTCGAAGGCAAGCCTGTACCACGGCTTCAGCAGCGGTCTTTCCGGGACGACGGCGGTCACGTCACTCCCCGGCGCTCAGATCGAGCAGCAGAGGCTGATGCACAGATACGAGCAGGAGCACGAACACTGGCCTCCGCCGCCTTCGGGCTCGACCGTGGCGAACAGCGCGTCGCCGAAACCCTTCTCGACGACCTTCAGATCGAGGAGCTCCTCGGTCAGTTCGCGAAACACGTTTACCTCCGTTTCCGTTTTCGATGTGTTGTCTATTTAAGCAACAGCTCGACGATGACGTCGTGCCGAAAGCGTGACGACCTATCCACCGCCGCGCTAGCGGCCGAAATGGACGTGTCCGCCCGTTACCAGACGGAGCGAAGGAGCTCGGCGACGTCCGCCGGACTCGCCGGGCGCGGATTCGCCTTCGCGCCGGCGCGCTCCGCGGCCGCGGCGGCGACGACGTCGAGATCTGCCTCGGGCACGCCGAGATCGCGCAGCCGCTCGTAGCCGCCGAGCCGCGCGAGCTCCTGCGTGCGCACGACCGGGTCGCCGCCGACCGCCTCGCCGAAGCGCCTGAGCGCCTCGCCCGCGACCGGATCGTTGAACCGCAGCGCAGCGGGCAGGCAGATCGCGTTCAGTGCGCCGTGCGGAAGGCCGTAGCGACCGCCGAGCGCCTGCGCCATCGCGTGACCAAGCGCGAGCATCGAGCCTCCGAGGGCGGCGCCGCCGTGCATGGCTCCTTCGAGCAGGCCGCGCCGGCTCTCGAGGTCGTGCGGCGACTCGACGACCCGCGGCAGGAACTCCGAGATCAGGCGTGCGCCCTCGAGCGCATGCCTGTCTGCCTCCTCGTTGTGTCCGTCCACATACAGCGCCTCCGCCGCGTGCGCGAGCGCGTTCATGGCCGTGCCGACCGTCTCGGCCCGCGGCAGGTCGAGCGTCAACCGCGGCTCGTACACCGCGCCCGCGAGCTCGGCGCCCGCGCCCCCGCCTCGCATCTTCCGGTCGCGGTCGCGCACGCCGAAGAAGGGCGTCCACTCGGCCCCCGCGTAGGTGGTCGGGACGGATACGAGCGGGAGACCGGCCTCGACGCCGATCGCCTTGCCGAGGTCGATCGCGCTGCCGCCGCCGACGGCGATGATGCCGTCCGCGCCGGAAGCACGCGCGGCTGCCTCGCCGACGCGTTCCGAAGGCACCTCGCTCCAGCGGCCGACCGGGACCACGCCGAGGTCGACCCCGTCCCAGCGGTCGCTGGCGACGAGGAAGGGCCGTTCGATCCCGAGTTCGCGCAGGATGCCGGGAAGCTCCTCGAGCCCCCAGCGGACGATCACGGGACGCGCTCGCGCGCGAACTCGAGGAACGCCTCGGCCGCCCGCGTCGCGGAGCGCCCGGTCGCGCGCACCACGGAGATCTCGCGCGCGGCCTCGAGGCCCTCGACCCGCGCCGCCGCGAGCGTGCCCGCGCGCAGCTCCGGCTCGATCGACGAGCGCGAGATGAACGTCACGCCGTAGCCGCCCGCCACCGCGCTCTTCACCGACTCCTGCAGGCCGAGCTCGAGGCGCACGTCGAGGTCGCGCAGACGGGTGCCGGCGCGGCGCAGCTCGTCCTCGATCACCTGGCGCACGCCCGCGCCCTCCTGCATCACGATCAGCGGCTCGGAGCGCAGCTCGTCGAGGGCGATCGTCCGATTCGCGAACCGGTGGTCCGGCCGGCACGCAAGGACGACCTCGTCCCGGAAGAACGGCTCGAAGGTGACTGAGCGGTGTCGGCGGGCGGCGCCGACGATCCCGAGCTCGAGCTCGCGGCTTGCGACGAGCTCCACCACCGCGGACGTGTCCAGCACCGTCAACGCGACTGTCACCGACGGGTGCGCGGCCTGGAACTCGCAGAGCAGCAAGGGAAGAATCGCGCCTCCCGGGCCACTGGACGATCCCAGCTCGAGCCGGCCGGAGATCTCCGTCTCCTCGTCTCCGGTGACCTCCTCGACGAGCTGCTCCTCGAGGGCGAGCAGTCGCTGCGCCCCACGGTAGAGCCGAAGCCCAGCCTCCGTGGGCTCGACGCGCCGCCCCGAACGGTCGAACAGCTGCCGGCCGAGCCGCTTCTCGAGCGCACGGATCTGCAGGCTCACCGCAGGCTGAGTCACGCCGAGGCGCTCGGCGGCCTGCGAGAAGCTCTTGCGCTCCACGACCGCGCAGAAGGTGGCGAGCTGCCGCGTGTCCATAAGCAAACCTTATCCGAGGAACGGACTAGCATCCCCTCGTGTCCGTCACTCCGCCGCCGCTCGAGGACACCCTGATCACGAGCTACAAGCGGCTCGCGCAGGAGAGCGCCGGCCGCGACAAGGATCTCGTCCTGCGGATCCTCGACGTCGTCTTCGCGGGGCTCCTCCTACTGCTCACGCTGCCGCTCACGCTTCCGATCGCGGTCGGGATGGCCGTTACGAGCGGACGGCCGGTCCTCTACCGCGGCGAGCGAGTCGGGCGCGGGGGACACGTCTTCGAGATGATGAAGTTCCGCACCCTCCGCCCCGGTGCGGAGAGTCGGATCGGCCCGTACCTCGGCGCGGAGCTCGTCGAGCGCACGCGCGAGGAGACGACCAGACTCGGCGCCTGGCTGCGCGCGACGCAGCTCGACGAGCTGCCTCAGCTCGTGAACGTTCTCCGCGGCGACATGAGCCTCGTCGGGCCGCGTCCGATCCGGCCGCGCTTCTTCGAGGAGCTCGCGGGCGATCTGCCCGCGTACTGGCAGCGACTCGTCGTCCGGCCCGGGCTGACCGGCTTCGCGCAGGTGCGGCGCGGCTATGAGACGTCGATGGCCGAGAAGCTCGCGCACGACCTCGAGTGGATCGCGGACCGGTCGGTGCGGCTGTACCTCCGGACGCTCGTCGTCACCGGTTGGCGCGTGCTCGGGCAGTCCCTACGCGGATTCCTCAGATCTCCAGGCGCGAGTCCTCGAGGTCGAGGTCGCGCGTGACCCGNNCGCTGGTAGTCGGCGGAGCGCTCCTCGATCCCGCCGTCGTCGGCGTCGTCGAAGCGAGCCCGGAAGCGATCGCGCCGGAAGCCGTAGAGCCCGCGCATGCGCTCCGCGGTGTCCTCGCGGACCCACTCCTCCTCCTCGAGCTCCTCGAGCCGAGCGAGCGCCGCCTCGGAGGCCTTGATCCGCGCCTTTGCCTCCTCGCGGTCGGCGAGCCCGTCGTCCTCGACGCCGAGCACGCGGATCAATAGCGGCAGCGTCAGNNGCGAGCGCGGCCGCGAGCGAGACGCCTCCGCGCAAGCCCGCCCACCCGGCGAGCGCCGCGTGCTGCCACGGCGGGGCCGGGCTGTGCTCGCGCAGGCGCCTGGAGAGCAGCCGCGGCCCGTATGTGAACGGGAAAACCCAGAGCAGGCGGACGACGATCACCGCGGTCGAGACGAGCGCGCCGTCGAGGACGAGCGTCCAGCCGGCCCGGCCGCCGAGCTCGTCGAGGATCTTCGGAAGCTGCAGGCCGACGAGCAGGAAGAGGAGCGAGTTGAGGACGAACGTGAGGATCTGCCAGAACGCGGCCCCTTGAAGCCGTGTCTCCACCGTGGTCAGCAGCGGCGTGTGCCAGCCCATGTAGACCCCCGCGGTGACGACGGCGAGCACGCCCGAGACGCCCAGCGCATCGGCCGGCAGGTACGCGAAGTAGCCCGTCAGGAGCGCGATCGTGATCGACGTCGGCGCTGCGGGCATTCTTCGGCGAACTTCTCGGATGATGAAGCCGACGACGAGCCCGACGGCGATTCCGCCGGCGGCGTTGAGGACAAGGCGTCCCGAGGCTGCCGCGAGCGAGAACGTCCCCGAGACGGCCGCAGCGACGGCGAACTTGTAGATCACGAGCGCGGTGCCGTCGTTGACGAGGCTCTCTCCCTCGATGATCGAGACGACGTTCCGCGGCACGCCGAGGCGGCGGGCGATCGAGGTCGCGGCGATCGCGTCGGTCGGCGAGACGACCGCACCCAGGACGAAGGCCTCCGGCCAGCCGAAGCTGTCGATCCACATGTGCGCGACGAGCGCGACGCCGACCATGGTCGCCCCGACCAGGCCGATCGCCAGAAAGGAGATCGCCCGGATGTTCTCCCGGAGGTCACGGAGCGAGGTGAAGAACGCCGCGGAATAGAGCAACGGCGGCAGGAGCGCAACGAGAACGAGATCGGGCGGAAGGGTGAGCTGAGGCAGGCCGGGGACGAACCCGAGCGCAAGGCCGCCGAGCACGAGCAGGATCGCGTACGGCACGCGCAGTCGTCCGATCGCGAAGATCATCGCCCCGACCGCGACGAGCAGCGCCAGGAGCTGGAGCTCTTCGTGCCGCGAGAAGTTCACGCTGCGAGATTACGTATCGGACGCACCTCTAGAGTAGGGCGCCATGTGCGGGATCTGCGGCATCGCGTCCGGCGACGGGCCTCCCGACCGCGATCGGCTCGACGCGATGAGCGCGAAGCTCGTCCACCGGGGGCCCGACAGCGACGGTTCCTTCGTGGACGAGCGCGTGGGGATCGCCGCACGGCGCTTGTCGATCATCGACCTCGCCGGCAGCGACCAACCGCTTGCAAACGAGGACGAGACCGTCCACGTCGTCCAGAACGGCGAGATCTACAACTACCGCGAGCTGCGGCGGGAGCTCGAGCGCGCCGGGCACAGCTTCCGCTCCGAGGGCGACACGGAAGTGCTGGCGCACCTGTACGAGGAGCACGGGACGGGCTTCGCGGAACGCTTGCGCGGAATGTTTGCGGTCGCGATCTGGGACGCGCGGCGCGGCCGGCTCGTGCTCGCGCGCGATCGCTTCGGGATCAAGCCGCTCTACTACCGCGCGGCCGGGGGCGCACTCGAGTTCGCGTCGGAGCTGCGCGCGCTGCCCCGCGGCGAGATCGACCTCGACGCGCTCGAGGCCTTCCTCGCGTTCAACTCGATCCCGGCGCCGCTCACGATCTTTCGGGAGTGCCGGAAGCTGCCGGCCGGACATCTGCTTGTCTGGGACGGCGGCGAGCCGCGGCTGGAGCGATTCGCGCGCCCGGCGCCGAGCGGCGAGCTCCGCGACGAGGAGGAGGCCGAGCTCGTCGAGGAGCTGCGCGCGCGCCTGCGCGACTCGGTTCGCGCGCATCTCGTCAGCGACGTCCCGGTGGGCGTCCTGCTCTCCGGCGGCGTCGATTCCTCGATCCTGGCCGCGCTCGCCGCCGAGGAGCTGAGCGAGCCGTTGCGCACGTTCTCGATCGGCTTCGAGGAGCGCTCGTTCAACGAGCTTCGCGACGTGCGTCTCGTCGTCGAGCGCTACGGCACTCGACACCGCGAGCTCGTCTTGCGCCCGGACGCTGCTTTGCTCCTCCCGGCGCTCGCGGACGCGTTCGACGAGCCGTTCGCCGACTCGTCCGCGCTCCCGACCTACCTCGTCTCGCAGCTCGCGGCCGAGGATGTGAAGGTCGCGCTTTCCGGCGAGGGCGGCGACGAGCTCTTCGGGGGCTACTACACGTACGCGGCCGACCTGCTGGCCGAAAGGTTCGGCGGGCTGGCGCAGCTTGCCGCGCCGCTGGTCGAGCGGCTCCCTTCCTCGAGCCGGCGCGCCAGCTTCGACTACCGGGCGAAGCGCTTCGTGCGCGCGGCGCACCTGCCGCCGCTCGAGCGCCACCACGGCTGGAAGGAGATCTTCTCTCCGGACGCGCGCGCCGAGCTGCTCGGGCGGCGCTCGGCCTTCGACCCAGTCGACCTGCTGCGAGCGCGCTTCGCCGAGACCGAGGGCGCGCCGCTCCTCGCTCGGCTTCAGGACGTGGATGCGGCCGTGTACCTCGTGGACGACCTGCTCGTGAAGACCGACCGCGCCTCGATGGCACACTCGCTCGAAACGCGCGTCCCGTTCCTCGACACCGTCGTGACGAGCTTCGCGTTCGCGCTGCCGACGCGGCACAAGGTGCGGGGCCTGCAGAAGAAGGTGCTACTGCGAAAGGCCGCCGAGCCGTTATTGCCGCGCCGCATCGCCCACGGCCGAAAGCGCGGCTTCTCGATTCCCGCGGCCGCCTGGCTGCGCGGCGACCTCGAGCCGTTCGCGCGCGAGACGCTGTCGGAGGAGCGAGTGCGCCGACAAGGATTCTTCGAGCCTGCCGCCGTGCAGCGTGTCCTCGACGACCACGTCTCGGGAAGCGAGGATCTGAGCCGCCAGCTCTGGGGCCTGCTCGCGTTCACGCTCTGGCACGAGCGGCACGTGGAGCGCGAGCCGACGGCGCTGCGAGAGCCGCGGATCGCAGCGGAGGTGCTCGCCGAGCGGTGAAAGTCTGGGTGGACATGACCGCGTCGGCCCATGTCCTCGTCTTCAGGCCGCTGATCGAGATCCTGCGAGGGCGCGGCGACGAGGTTGAGATCACCGCGCGCGACTACGCGCAGACCCTCCAGCTGCTCGAGCTGCACGGGCTCGAGGCCGAGGTGATCGGCCGGCACGGCGGACGGTCGCGCACGGGCAAGGCGCGGTCGATGTGGTCGCGCCTCGGCGCTCTGCGGCGCTGGGCGCGCGGACGCGGCTTCGACGTCGCGCTCGCGCACGGCTCGCACGAGCTGACGATGACCGCGCACCGACTCGGGATCCCCAGCTCAACGACGTTCGACTACGAGTTCGCCTGGCTCCAGCACCAGCTCGGCTGCCGCGCCGCGACGAAGGTGGTCGTCCCCGACTCGATCCCGCCCGAGCGACTCGCCCGCTACGGCGCCGAGCCGCCGAAGCTCGTCCAGTACCCAGGGCTGAAGGAGGAGTACTACCTCGCCGACTTCGAGCCCGACCGGAGCGTTCTCGACGAGTGGCAGGTCGACCCGGCCCGAACGCTCGTCGTGCTGCGGCCACCGCCGGACGTCTCGCTATACCACCGCCACTCGAACCCGCTCTTCCCGCAGACGCTCGAGCACCTCGGCCGCCAGGAGGACGTGCACGCGTTCGTGCTGCCGCGCACCGACGAGCAGCGGGAGTACGTCCGCGGCCTCGCGCTCCCCTCGGTGATCCTCCCGGAGACCGCGGTGGACGCTCAGAGCCTCATCGCGCTCGCGGATCTGGTCGTTTCGGCGGGCGGAACGATGAACCGCGAGGCCGCGGCGCTCGGCGTGCCGGTCTACACGACGTACGGCGGCCGGCTCGGCGGCGTCGACGAGGCGCTGATCCGCGAGGGACGGCTCGTTCCTCTGACGGACCCGCGGGCGCTCGAGCTGCGCAAGCGCGCCGACGGCACGGCAGGCGAGCGCGTACGCCGTGACCCGCAGCTCATGCTCGATCTGCTGCTCTCAGCGTGCGGCGAGAACGGCTAGCACGTCAGGCCCGTAGCGCTCGATCTTCGTCGGGCCGACGCCGGGCACCGTGGCGAGCTCCGAAAGGCTTCGCGGCCCGCGGGTCGCGATCTCCTCCAGCGTGGAATTGTGGAAGACGACGTACGCGGGCACGTCGTCGGATTTCGAGCGCTCGAGCCGCCACGCCTTCAGCGCCGCGTACATGGGGTCGTCTGGCTCTGGCGCGCGGCGCGGCGATGGCGCCTCAACGCCGAGCTCGGCGAGGAACGGACTCGGCT
Source organism: Thermoleophilia bacterium UBA5186 (assembly GCA_002413095.1). Classification (GTDB taxonomy): domain Bacteria; phylum Actinomycetota; class Thermoleophilia; order Gaiellales; family Gaiellaceae; genus UBA5186. The sequence continues at coordinate 14,996 of DHWI01000158.1, read as the reverse complement.
TGCCGGCCCAGGTGACGAGGAGATGGTGTCGCGCGCGGGTCAGGCCGACGTACAGCAGTCGGCGTTCCTCGGCGAGCGCGGCCGGGGTCTTCGCCTGCCGCGCGGGCAGCTCCTTGTCCTCGAGCCGAGGGAGGAACACGGCGTCGAACTCGAGGCCCTTCGCGCGATGATACGTGAGCAGGTGGATTCCGCGCCGATCGTCGCCGCGGGAGCCGAAGCGCGCCTCGAGCATCGCGAGGAACGCGAGGACGTCCGCCTCGCCGTCCTCGAAAGCCTCCGCCAGGCGGACGAGGAACGCGAGGTCGTTCTGCCGCGTCTGCTCGCGCTCGCCGAGCCCGGACTGCGGCTGCTCGACCCAGCCCTGCTGCGCGGCCGCCGCGGGCACAGCGGTGGCCGCCGGCTCGATCCCTCGGCGACGGAGCACCTTGACAAGACCGCGCGCCGCGTCGCGGGCGAGTAGCGACGCGCCCTGGAACGGGATGTCGGCCTCGGCCAGCGCCGATTCGAGCTCCGCCGAGCGCGAGTTGAGCCGGAAGAGGATCGCCATCTCCTCGTACGCGATGCCGCGCTCGCGCAACGCGCGGGCGCGGGCGACGAGCGCGTCGCACTGCGCATCCGGATCGGCGCAGACGGCGAGCTCGGGCGCCGGCCCGTCGGGCCGCGTCGCCCGCAGGACCTTCTCGGAGCCGCCGAGCCGAGGGACGAGCCTGTTTGCGAGCTCGAGGATCTGCGGCGTCGAGCGGTAGTTCTGCTCGAGGCGGATCACCTGCGCGTGCGGGAAGCGCTGGGGCAGCCCCAGAAGATGCTCGGGGCTCGCGCCGGTGAAGCCGTAGATCGACTGGTAGTCGTCGCCGACTGCGCAGAGCTCGTCCGAGGCACCGAGCCAGCGCTCGAGCAGCGTCTGCTGGAGGATGTTGACGTCCTGGTACTCGTCGACTGTGAACGCGCGGTAGCGGTCGCGGAAAGTCATCAGCGCCGTCTCGTCCTCGTCGTAGAGCCGGATCGCAAGCTCGAGCAGATCCTCGAAGTCGACCGCGCCCGCGCCCTCCTTCCGCTGCTCGTACTCGTAGAAGACGCAGTAGGCGAGGTCGGCCGGGATCGGCGGCTGGTGGTCGCCGAGCTCGCGCTGGTACGTCTCAGGCGTCAGCCGCCTGTTCTTCGCCCACTCGATCTCGGTGGCGAGGTCGCCCGCCGGCCGGAACTTGTACGGGGCCGGCAGCGTGTTGCCGATCTGGCGGAGGAGCAGCGCCTTCGACGCGAGGATCTGGCCGACGCGACCGGGCCCGAAGTGGTGGAGCTGGGCGAGGGCCGCCGAATGGAAGGTGCGTGCCGCAACACCCGAGACGCCGAGCCGCCCGAGCCGCGCGCGCATCTCTCCCGCAGCCTTGTCGGTGAAGGTCACCGCGAGGATCTGATCCGGCCGAAACGTCTCGGTCGCGACCTGGTTGGCGATCCGCCGCGTGATCGTCGTCGTCTTGCCGGAGCCTGCGCCCGCAAGGATGCAGACCGGCCCGCGCACCGCCTCGACGGCACGCCGCTGCTCGTCGTTCAGCCCCTCGAAGATGCCCTCGGAGTCCACCGGTCGAGCATACGGTGGGGTCCCGACGACCGGGTTACGAGTTTGTGACTTCTTGCGGCGCGCCGGCGCCCACGCGCTTCGGCTCGCGGGTGATCTGCCCGAGCTTCGCGACGACCTCGAGCGTGTCGCCGGCCTCCACGAGGCGCTCCAGCTCCGCCAGCTCCTCGTCAAGCCATGCGGGGTCGACCGGCGGCCGGGAGGCGCGGAGAATCTTCGGATGCGGCGTCGCCGCGATCGTCTCCTCCGGGCCGAACAGCTCCTCGTGCACCTTCTCGCCCGCGCGGATCCCCGTGAACTCGATCGCGATGTCGCGGTCGGGCTCCTTCCCGGAGAGCTCGATCATCCGCCGCGCGAGGTCGACGATCTTCACCGGCTCGCCCATGTCGA
>DHWI01000158.1:9068-12912 GCA_002413095.1 Thermoleophilia bacterium UBA5186 | reverse complement strand
CCGTAGGCCTCGACGATCCACTCACAGAGCGTCTTCGACTGGCCGTAGACCGCCTTCGGATTGAGCGCCTTGTCGGTGGAGACGAGCACGAAGCGCTCGGCGCCGAACTCGGCGGCGACGTCCGCGACGACCTTCGTCGCCAGCACGTTGTTCCGCACCGACTCGAGCGGGTTCGCTTCCATCATCGGCACGTGCTTGTAGGCGGCCGCGTGGAAGACGACCGTCGGCCGGTAGCTCTCGAAGACCTGCCGCATGCGCGCGGGACTCTTGACGTCCGCGAGCACTGGGACCGCCGCGGTGAAGTTGCGGTCGTCCAGGAGCTCCCGCTCGATCTCGAAGAGCGGCGTCTCGCCATGGTCGACGAGGATCAACCTCCGCGGGGCGACACGGGAGATCTGCCGGCAGAGCTCCGAGCCGATCGACCCGCCGGCTCCGGTGACGAGGACGATCTCGTCGGTCAGATACGCCGCGACGGCGCCGAAGTTGACCTCGACGGGCTCGCGGCCCAGGACGTCCTCCACCTGAACCGCGCGAATTTGCGCGGCGAGGTGGAAATCGCCGGCGATCAGCTCGTGCAGTCCGGGCAACGTCTTGATCGGGACGCCCACCTTGCGTGCGATCTCGACGATCCGCTGGCGCTCTTCGCCGGACGCCGACGGAAGGGCGATCAGGAGCTCGTCCGGCTTGTTGTCCCGCAGGATGTGCGGCAGATCGGCCGTCGTCCCGAGCACCCGCACGCCCTCGAGGCGCATGTTCTCCTTGCGCGGATCGTCGTCGACGAGGCCGATCGGCGTGTACCCGAGCGCGGGGGTCCGCCTCATCTCTGTGAGCATCAGCTTCCCGGCGCTGCCGGCTCCGACGACGATCACCTCTTTGCCGCGCGCGATCAGGCTCCGCGCCTGGGGCCGCTCGAACACCGAGCGGGCGATCATCCGCGACGCGGCGATGAAGGCGAGCGTCAGGAGGAGATCCATGACGGCGATCAGCCGCGGCAGACGCAGGCCGTTCACCGGCGAAAGGAGGTAGACCGTGACGTCCGCGACGAGACAGCCGACCGCGACTCCTCGCGCCGCGCCCCACATGTCCCGGGTGGACACGTAGCGCCACCAGCGGTTGTAGAAACCGAACGCGACGAACACCGCCAGCTTGATCGCGACGACGATGAGGACCGTCCGCCACAGGAGCGTCTGGTAGTAGGGCGGCAGGCCATGGTCGAAACGGAGGTAGAAGGCGAGCGTCCAGGCCCCGGCTACGAGCCCGGCGTCCGCCGCGAGCTGCCAGATTCGATGCCGGTTGACCGGGAGCACTACGCCACTCGCGAGCCGACGGCGGCGCGGACGGTGTCGACCACGCGCTCCTGCTGCTCCGCGGAGATCCCCGCCCAGATCGGCACGGAGAAGTTCTCGCGCGCAAGGCGCTCGGTCTCGGGGAACGACCCCTCGTGGTAGCCGAGGTAGCGCAGCGCAGGCTGCAGGTGGAGCGGCGGCAGGTAATACGTCGCGCAGCCGATCCCGGCCTCCTTCAGCGCCGCGACGATCCGGTCGCGGTCGGGATGGCGCGAGACGACGAGGTGGTAGACGTGGCCCGGATCGTCGTCGGGCATGTCGACAAGGTCGCCCAGGCCCAGCTCGCGGTAGCGCTCGGCCGCCTCGCGCCGTAGGGCGTTCCACTCCGCCAGATGCGGCAGGAAGACGCGCAGGGCAGCGGCCTGCACCTCGTCGAGGCGCGAGTTGTAGCCGACGAGGTGGAAGTCGACCTTGTCGCGCGAGCCGTGGAAGCGGAGCATGCGGACGCGCTCGCCGAGCTCCTCGTCGGTGACCGCGACGAGGCCGCCGTCGCCCAGGCCGAACAGGTTCTTCGTGGGATAGAAGCTGTACGTCGACGCGACGCCGGTCGTGCCGGTTCCCGGCGCGCCGAAGGCCTGCGCGGCGTCCTCGATCTGCGGGATGCCGAAGCGCGCGAGCTCCTCGAGGGAGGCGGGCCGTCCGAAGAGGTGGACGGGCATGATCGCCTTCGTCCGCGCCGAGATCCGGCGGTCGACGTCCTCGGGGTCGAGGTTGTACGTCGCGGGGTCGATCTCGGCGAAGACCGGGATCGCGCCCCGCCGCGCGATCGCCTCGGCGGTCGCGTAGAACGTGAAGGACGGGCAGATCACCTCGTCGCCGGGGCCGATCTCCATTGCGTCGAGCACGAGCACGAGCGCGTCGGTGCCGTTCGCGACGCCGATCGACGCCGGCACGCCGAGGTACGCGGCCGCCTCCTTCTCGAACGCCTTCACGTTCGGTCCGAGGACGAACTGCCCGTCCTCCAGCACCTGCGCGAACCGCTGCTGGAGCTCGGGGATCAGCGGCGCGTACTGCGCCTTGACGTCAACGAGTGGGATCTTCTGCACGGGCACGGAGTCTAGATGAGCGTTTTCGCACGATGACATACGCCACGAGCGCGATCAGGCCTGCCGCAACGGCGTAGTCGACGTAGCGGAAGTCGTTGTGGAAGCGCTCGTAGCTTCGCCCCGCCGCCCAGCCGACGCCTGCGAGCGCGAACGCCCAAACCGCCGAGCCGATCGCCGTCAGCACGACGTAGCGGCCGAGCGGCATCCGGAAGAGCCCGGCGGGTATCGAGATGAACGAGCGCGCGACCGGCGTGACGCGTCCGATCAGAACCGCCCAGTAGTCCCACCGGTCGAACCAGCGTTCCGCCCGGTCTAGCTGCGCCGGGCCGAGGTGGATCCAGCGGCCGTGCGTCTCGACGAAGGGCCGCGCGTAGCGCCCGATCCCCCAGCCGAGGATCGAGCCGAGTAGGTAGCCGATCGTGCCGGCGAGCGCGATCGCGAGGTACGACTCGAAGCCGGGGGTGAGCCCCGAGACGGTCTGGCCCGCGAACGCTCCGGCGGCAACCGCCCCGCCGTAGACCATCACGAGCTCGCTCGCGGCGGGGAAGACGGCGTCGATCAGCATCAGGCCGAAGACTGCGTAGAGCGCGTGATCCCCGATGAGCGTTGTGAGATGGCCGCTGACGCTGGCGAGCACGGAGGCTGACTCTAGCGTCGCGCGGTGAACGGCTTGGTCAGGTCGACCGTGCCGAACTCGTTCGTGGCGCTGACGCGGAAGACGTAGCGGCCGCCGAAGGCCCGCGCCCCGCTGTCGCGCCGGCCGTTCCAGCCAAACGAGTACGTCCCGGGCTGGAGATCCACGCCGCGCGCGAGCCGGCGGACGATGATCCCGGTGGCGGTCTGGATCGTCACCACCACCTTCGCCGGATGCGCGAGCGTGACCGTCCCCCGGAGGCCCGCTCGCAGCGTCGTCGACGTCGTGTTGAGCGTCAGGTTCGCGAGCGTCTGGTTCAGCGTGAAGAGACGGTCAGCGCTGGACGACTGGCCGGTCGTGTCGGTTGCGCTCACGTTGAAGCGCCACTTCCCCTCGGCCTCGACCGAGCCATCGGGGCGCGTGCCCGGCCAGGTGAACCTGTACGTCCCCGGCGCGCGGTCGCCGGAGTCCACCGGCCGCGTGGAGCCGTCCGGCGCGATCAGCGTCGCGCTCACGTTGGACTGGCGGACGAGCTTGTACGCGAGGGTCTGCCGCTCGCCCACGCCGTCGCCGTTCGGCGAGACGACCGACGTCCCGGCGAACGGCACGTAGACGCCGTAGTACGTGACCAGCAGCGCCTCCGCGACCGGGCGCTCGGCGCCGTCGGAGGGGCGATTGAGGAGCTCACCGTCGAATGCCATCGTCGTCGAGCCGCCGGCGTCCAGCCCGGACGCCGTCACGCAGCCCAGGCGCATCATCGTCAGCGCGAGCTCGAAGTTGGTCATGCCGACGCTGTAGCCCGGCTGCCGGCCGTCGAC
>DHWI01000158.1:4059-9055 GCA_002413095.1 Thermoleophilia bacterium UBA5186 | reverse complement strand
GGCGCGAGCTGTCCGGCGCTGAAGCCCTCGTTCGCGCGGAACACGGGCTTGCCGGCGCGCAAGAGCACGGGCCCGCCGCCGATCGCGTCCGTCACCGCGCTCCAGTCGACGTTGAACGTGAGCCGCGCGGTCACAGTCGTGCCGACGGGCGCCTCGGCAACGAGCTTCGAAGCGCTCGAGCCGCGCGCGACGAGCACGGCGCCTCCTGGCGGGATGGGCGTGTTGCCGCCCGTCTTGGTCTGCACGACTGTTCCAGTCAGGTCGGTGTTCGGGCGAGCGTCGGGGAAGCCGGACAGCACCGCTTCGGTCGTGTTCCCGAAGGGCGGAGTCGTCGGCGCCCACGAGCGCGTGTAGAGCGAGACCCCGTTCGTCCCGGGCGGCTGGTTGAAGTTCAGCGCGCGACGCTGCCCGGTGCCGCGCCAGTAGCCGATGTAGCGCGCGCGATCGACGCGAATCGTTCCGTCGGCGGTGATCGCGGTCGACGAGCGCTCCGCAAGCGGCGGGCTGTCGAGCACGCCGTTTCGCATCAGCACACCGGACGGATGGCCGTCCCGGAAGTTGAAGAGGTCGCCGTTCACTCCGGCGACCGTCGCGCCGCCGGATGCGCGCTTCTCCATCGAGGTCACCGTCTCGCGCCCGACGATCAGGTCGTTCGACAGGACGGGCTTGAGCCCGTAGAGGCCGCCGGGTCGAGGGGCGTTCAGCACGTGGACGACAACCGGCCCGTGCGGCGTGAATTCGACGTCGCGCGTGTACGAGACGCCAGGCATCAGCAGCGAGCGATCGTCTCCCTGGGAGCGCGCGGCGGCCGGCGCGGCAAGCACGAGCACGAGCAACACGGCAATGGCGGCGCAGCGACGCATGACCCCGCGCCAAGGTAGCCGACAAACCGGCTGGAAACGCTGGGATTTACAGGATTCGTACTTAGGAGAGGAAGAAAGGCGGGTTCGAGAGCGCGTGGTCCGCCACGATCGCGATCACGTAGCCGACGATGAGGAGCAGCCCCGTCACGAGGTGCAACTGGATGTTCTTCCCCATGGCCGGCATCAGCGCGTACGGCTGGTCGTATGACTCCCAGAGCGCGCGCCGGACCGGCAGGGCCAGCGGCGCGGCGAGCAGCGCCAGCAGCGTCGGGCGCGCAGTGAGGCCGCTGATGGCGAACACGGCGATCAGCGCGAACGTCAGCACCACGCTTGCCTCGTAGCCCCGGACGATCGTTTCCTTCGAGAACCGCACCGGCAGGGTGCGCTTCCCGGCCAGGGCGTCGCCCGGGCGGTCCGGAACCTCGTTCACGTACAGGATGAGCGCGATCAGGATCGCGACCGGAATCGAGGCGAGCAGCGGCTCGAGCGCGTAATGCCGGGCCTGCACGAAGTAGGCGCCGAGCGCCATGATCGGCCCGAACCCGACCGCGACCGCGACCTCCCCGAGGCCACGGTGCACGAGGCGAAGCGGCGGGGCGGTGTAGAAGACGCCGATCAGCGCGCCCGCGACGCCGATCCAGAGCAGATCCCAACCGCGCAGAGCGGCAAGGAGCACGCCGATCCCGATCCCGACGGCGTAGAACGCGGCTGCGAGGAGCACCATCGAGCGCATCCCGACCAGGCCGTAGTGGATGACGCGCGAGCCCCCGCTGAACTGCGTGGGATTGACGTTCGCGGCGTCGGCTCCGCTCCTCGTGTCGAACACGTCGTTCATGACGTTGATGCCGAGGTGGATCGACGCTCCGCCGACGACCGTGAGCAGGGCGAGCCACCAGCTGAAGCCGCCGCGCAAGGCAGCGACCGCGATCCCGAGCAGCACCGGCACGAACGTCGCCGAGAGGAACGGGAGCCGGGTCGCGCGCAGGAACAGCCACCCGAACGCGAGCTTCGGCCGTACCTCGCGCCCGGTCTCCGCCGAGAGCGCCTCGAAGTAGCGTCGCGCCTGCGGCACGCCGCGCTCGGAGAACTCGAAGAAGGGCATCTCCTGCTCGTCCCACTGGAGGACGCGCTCGGGCGAGAGCACGAGCTCGCCGTCGGCCCGTTGGAGCTTGCCCCAGAGGGACACGTACCTGCGCTCGTCGTAGCCGATGCCGGGCTGCGGTCGGATGTGGCTGAAGACGACGTTCACCTGCTCGTCCTCGGGCGGCTGCACCTCGTCTCCGGCCACCGCGCGCAGCGTCACGACGCCGCGCTCCGCATCGGCCCGGAAGTCGGTCGCGACCGACAGCGGATAGCCGTCGTCGTCCATGAAGGCGATGATCGCGTGCTCGAAGCGATCGCCGAGCCCCGCGAGCAGCTCTGGCGACGGCTTCAATGTACGGCCTCCGCGAGCTCGAAGACTTGGGGCGCACGATCGGTGCGTCCGTCCTCCCAGAGGAAGGCTCGACGCGGCCGGATCTCGATGATCCCGCGTTCGAAGAAGAGCGGCAGCGCGACGCGCTTGGCGAGGAAGAAGTCGATCGCGGGCTCCTTCTTCCGCCACAGCGGCAGCACGCGCTCCTCCCACCCGGAGTGGAGGTCGCTGTCGTCCACGACGGCGTCGCCCTGGATCGTCGCCCTGCGGAACGGCTCGACCTTCACCGCGACCGGGTCGCTGATCGACAGCGAGACCTTCGGGTTCGCCTTGATGTGCTCGAGCTTCTTCGAGAAGAGGACGCTCGACGTGAGGTAGATCAGCTCGCCGTCGTAGAGCGGGATCAGCGGGTGCGTGACCAGGCCGCCTGTGGGGTCGACGACCGTCAGCTCGCCGACGAGCGCGGACTCGAGGAGCTCTTCGATCGGCTCGGGGAGCACTCCCACGCCGCAGACGATAGTGAACCGCTACCGCTCGCGGTTGATCACAAGATGCGTCAGGGCCTCGAGCTCGTCTCTGCGCGGGCCGCCTTCGAGGGATGCCCTTGCCTGTATGGCGTAGTCGAGCGCGACCTCGCGGCTCCGCTCGAGGGCGCCCGTCTCCGCGACCCGCACGAGCGCGCCGTCCAGGGGCCCGCCCGCGAGCGCGCGGCGAACGGCCTCGTCCTCGCGCGCGGCCAGGATGAGCGGCAGCGTCGGCGTCCCCTCGCGGAGATCGGTGCCCGCGATCTTTCCGGTCTCGATCGTGATTCCCGCGCAGTCGAGGATGTCGTCGATGATCTGGAACGCGATGCCGAGGGCACGGCCGAAGGCGCCGAGGTGGCTTCCGCCCGGCCCGGCACCGAGTAGGCACGCGGCCTCGAAGAGGCTCGCGGTCTTCAGCGAGCACCGCTCGAGGTACGCCTCCACCGGCGTGTCGGGATCGTGGAGCTGCCGCCGCTGCAGCGCCTCTCCGCGCACGAGGCTCAGACACGCGTCGGCGAGGATCGCGAGGTTTGCCGGATCGCGCGTCGCAGCCAGCTCGGCGAACGCGCGCGAGAAGAGATAGTCGCCGACCGTCTTGGCGGCGAGCGGGCCGTGCTCGGACCAAGCTGCCGTCTTCCCTCGCCGCACCTCCGCCCCGTCGATCAGGTCGTCGTGGACGAGCGTGGCCATGTGGACGAGCTCCACCGCGACGCCCGCGGCGTAGGGCGGTTCGCCCCGAGGATCGGAGCTGAGGAAGACGAGCAACGGGCGAAGCCGCTTGCCCCCGGCGGAGAGCGCCTCGGCGCCGACGGACGAGACCACGCCCGGATGGCTCGCGACGGCCGCCTGCAACCGCGTCTCGAGCTCGGCCAGGTACGCGTCGAGACCCGGGGCTTCTCCGATCGACGACGGGGCTGCGCTCACGCGGCGACCCCGATGTGGAGCGCGACGATGCCTCCGGCGAACAGCCGATATCCGACCTGCTCGAAGCCGGCGGCGCGGATCAGGCCGGCGAGCTCCTCCGCGCTCGGGAATCGCCGCACGCTCGCCGGGAGGTACGTGTAGGCCGTTCCGCCGGGGAGAACCTTCCCGAGCAGCGGCACGACGCGGTCGAACCAGACGCTGTAGAACGGCCGCAAGACGCCTCGCGGGGTCGTGATGTCGAGGACGCCTAGCTGGCCGCCGGGCCTGAGCACGCGGCGCAGCTCTGCCAGGCCGCCCTCCAGGTCGGAGACGTTGCGGACGCCGAAGCCGACGGTCACGACGTCGAACGACGCGTCGGGGAAGGGCAGCGCGAGCGCGTCGCCCTGGACCCACTCGACGGAGTCAGACTTCTTGCGCGCCCGCTCGAGCATCCGCTCCGAGAAGTCGAGTCCCGTAACGGTGCCGCCCGCGCGCTCGTCCGCGAGGGCGAGATCGCCCGTGCCGCAGCACGCGTCGAGCACGCGGTCGCCCGCGCCCACGACCGCCTCGGCTGTGCGCCGCCGCCAGCGCCCGTCTAGCCCTGCGGTCAGGATCCGGTTCATCGGGTCGTAGACCCGCGCGATCCGGTCGAACATCGAGCGCACCTCGTTGGCGGCGAGGCGGCCCGACTCGACCGTCACGACGGGCCCGAGGCCTCGGTTATGCCGAGGAAGACGCGCACGGCGCCGCGCTCACTTCGGCCCCTTCGACGCCTCGAGGAACGTCGCGATCTTCTTGAGATCGGCATCGCTGAAGGACTTGAACGACGGCATCGGCGAGCCTGAGTTCACGCACGACGGACACTTGAGGTGGCTGATCTGGAACTGGATGCCCTTGTGCTTGGACCCTTCGGAGCTCAGCTCCGGCGCTCCCAGGTTCGACGAGCCCGTCCCGAGGTAGGTGTGGCATGCGGTGCAGCCGGAGGACGCGAACAGCTTCGCGCCCGCCAACGCCTGCGGGTTCCCCGCGAAGCCCTCCTTCTTCGCCCACGACGGCACGGCCTGCACGACCTCGCTCGCGAGGGCCTCCTTCGCGGTCGCGCCCTTGTACGTCAGCACGCCCATCGAGAGGACGACGAGCACCGCCGCGACGAGGGCGACGGGCCGCCGCAGCAGCCGCCGCTCGCTGCGCAGGTCGATGAACGGCAGCGCGAGCATCAGAACGAGGAGGATCGTCGGGATCCCGACCGTCCCGAGGATGACCGTCTCCGGCCACTTGAAGATCCGGAGCAG
>DHWI01000158.1:2341-3995 GCA_002413095.1 Thermoleophilia bacterium UBA5186 | reverse complement strand
GAACATCGCGTACGGGTAGAACGGCTTCCCGCGCTTCTTGACGTCTTCCTTGTAGCGCTGGAACTCGGCGCGGCGGCGATCGATCGGCTTCATCGGGGCGGCCACGGCTAGCCGCCGTTCCTTCCGCGGGGGCCGGGGCGGACGAGTCCGCTGCGCCCGTTCGTGGCCGCCGGGGCGTCGACGCGCTCGCTGCCCGCCGCGTCGGGCGACCACGGCGGCGAGGTCACGCCGAGGCGCACGACGAGGTACAGGTGCAGCCCGATCAGCGCCATGATCCCGCCGGGGAGTAACAGCATGTGTAACGAGTAGAAGCGGGCGATCGTGTCCGGCCCGATCTCCGCTCCCCCGCGCAGGAACTGGGAGAGGAACGGCCCCAGAATCGGCGCCGTGCCGTTCAGGTTGATCCCGACGATCGTGGCCCAGTACGCCGTCTGATCCCAGGGAAGCAGGTAGCCGGTGAAGCCCTCGAGCATCCCGAGCGCGAGGAGCAGCACGCCGACGATCCAGTTCAGCTCACGCGGGTACTTGTACGCGCCGAACAGGAAGACGCGCCCCATGTGCATGAACATGAGGATGATGAACACGCTCGCGCCCCAGCGATGCATGCCGCGCACGAGCCAGCCGAGCGTGAGGTCGTTCGTGATGTGCTGGATGGACTTGTAGGCGTTCTCCGGATCCGGCTTGTAGTACATCGCGAGGATCACGCCGGTCACCGTCTGCACGAGGAACGCGGTCAGCGTCGCCGAGCCGAGCGTCTGCATCCAGTTCGTGTCGCCCGGGACCTTCCGGAAGAGGAAGTACTTGATGCCGCCGACGAGACCGGAGCGCTCTTCGAGCCAGTCGATCGGATAGAGGATCATCGCCTCGAGCTGTTTGCGGCGGGCGGATTTCTTCTTGCGGGTGGGCGGGGGAGTCGCTACTGCCACGGCCTAACCATGGGGTGGGTCGACGGGATAGAGCCAGCTCTCGATGCCGTCCACGTGCTCGCCGGGGCCGGCCAGCGGGTACTTCGCGATTTGCGCGTTCGCGCCCTGGCCTTTGACCTTCCCGACGCTGTACGTCTTCCCGAGCCAGAGGTTCCCGTTGCGGATGGAGTACTCGTAGCGGTCGAGCGCGCGCACGGGCGGCCCGGCGGTGCGGTTGCCCTCGGTGTCGTACTGGCCGCCGTGGCACGGGCAGCCGAAGCCTCCCGCGGGGAGCGTCGGGATCAGCCGCACCTCGAGGCCGCCTTTGATCTTCTGGATCTTCTCCTTGTCCTGGAAGATCGGGCCGTTCGGCTGCACCGGGCACCCCAGGTGCGCGCAGCGGTTGGAGAGGATCGTGAAGCTCGGCAGATTCTTGAGCAGCCCGTTGTTGCGGACGTAGGCCGTGCGGCGCGAGACCTCGCCCGCCGCGGGATCGACCATGAACGTCGCGACGACGAACTGGCCCTCGGTGAAATCTCCGATCGGGCCGAGGTCGACGTTGTGCGTGTGCTGGTGCAGGAACGCCGGTGCGACCGCGAAGCCGAGCACCGGCACCGTGACGAGCCCGCCGATCACCCCGCCGAGTCCGAGCGTCGCACCCTCGAGGAACTTGCTCCGCGGGAAGCGGTCGATCTCCTCTTCCGACTCCGCCTCGGGCATGGCGGCCTCGCCCTCGTTCGCAGGCCGCG
>DHWI01000158.1:804-2284 GCA_002413095.1 Thermoleophilia bacterium UBA5186 | reverse complement strand
GACCGTGATCACGGCGCCGATGGGGGCGATCAGCTTCGGGCTGACGACCAGCCCCACGAGAAGCGTCGCGATGCCGACGGCGAAGCCGACCGGCCAGAGGCTCGGCGGCGGGACGTGCGGATCCTGCTCAGACCCCATGCGTCCTGCTGGTTCGCTCACCTCTGTGGATTCAACCCTTCCCGGTCCGACTACGTCAACGCCGTAACAGATGCCGCAATGCGTCCGAACTATGACGCCTGACGCCGTCGCGTGAGCCGGAACCGGCGTACTTGCTAACGGCGGCGGTGGCGGACCCAGTGCGAGAGCTCGCCGATCGCGATCACGCTGACGAAGACGAGCCCGACCACGAGCATCGCCAGGATCACCTTCTTGCCCTCGGTGGCCGCGTCGGCTGCGAGCGGGACGAGCACGATGGCGATGCTATCCGAGTCTTCGTGCGTGCGCGACGAGCGTGCGCTCGACCGCCTCCGAGCCGACCGCGGCGTCCGCGAGCGCCCTCAGCGGTGCTGCGTCGGCACGATCGCGGAGCGCGGCCCGCGCCTCGTCGAGCTCGGCGCGGCCGAGCAGCGACGCGGTCGCCGCCCACGCTGCGCCGTCCCCGTCGCGCTCCTCGGCGCGCAGCTGGGCACAGAGGGAGATCAGCTCCGCGAGCTCTGCCACGGCGTCCACGTCGCCCTGTGCCGCGATCCGGACGAGACCGTGCGCGTAGAGGTAGTCGCCCAGCAGGAGCGCCGTGTCCTCGTCGGCGGGCGCGAAGAGCCGCGGGCGCCCGTAGTGGGCGAGGTACCCCTCGTAGATCGTCTCGACTCCGAGCGCGAAGCGCGGCTCGCAGAATCCCGAAAAGACCGGCTCACGCTCCTGCTCTACGGGCGGCTTCAGCGCCTCGCGCCAGAGCGGGCTCTCGCGCTCGGCCTCGAGCGCGATCGCGTCCCAGACGTTAGCCGGCGAAGAAGTCCGCAACGGCTTCGACCGTCCGGTCGATCTCCTCGTTGCCGTGGGCCAGCGAGAGGAACATGGCCTCGAACTGCGAGGGCGCGACGTAGATCCCACGCTCGAGCAGATGGCGGAAGAGTGCGCCGTAGCGCTCGGTGTCGCTCGAGGCCGCGGCCTCGAAGTCCCGCACCGGCCCGTCGTGGAAGAACAGCGTCGCCATCGCGCCGACGCGTTGAACATGCGCTCCCGGTGCCGCTTCGGCGAGGCCCGTTTCGAGCCGCGCCCCCCGGCGTTCCAGCTCCTCGTACACGTCCGGGGTCAGGCGACGCAGGACGGCGAGCCCGGCCGCGGTGGCGAGTGGATTCCCGGAGAGCGTGCCCGCCTGGTACACGTCGCCGGCGGGGGCGAGGCGTCCCATGACGTCCGCGCGGCCGCCGAACGCTGCGAGCGGCAAGCCGCCCCCGACGATCTTCCCCAGGATGGTCAGGTCCGGCGTGACACCGAAGAGCTCCTGCGCGCCGCCGCGGGCGACGCGGAAGCCGGTGAT
>DHWI01000158.1:491-720 GCA_002413095.1 Thermoleophilia bacterium UBA5186 | reverse complement strand
CGGCGACCGGCTCGACGATCACGCAGGCAAGCCCTTCGCCGTAGCGCGCTACGGCCGCAGCGGCTCCGTCGACGTCGTTGTAGGGGGAGACGATCGTGTCGCGCGTGACCGCGGGCGGCACGCCGGGCGTGGTCGGGATGCCCAGCGTCGCGACGCCCGAGCCCGCCGAGGCGAGGAGCGCATCGACGTGGCCGTGGTAGCAGCCGGCGAACTTGAGGACGCGATCGCG
>DHWI01000158.1:0-136 GCA_002413095.1 Thermoleophilia bacterium UBA5186 | reverse complement strand
GGCTCTCCAGGGCGGCCTGCTTTTCGTCGAGATGCCCGGCCGCGGCGGCCGCCTTGATCATCGCGTACTCGCCCGACACGTTGTAGGCAGCGAGCGGCGCGTCGAAGCGGTCGCGAACGGCGCGGATCACGTCGAG
>DHWI01000153.1 GCA_002413095.1 Thermoleophilia bacterium UBA5186 | reverse complement strand
AGATGTGTATAAGAGACAGGTTCGATACCGACCAGTTCTTCTTCAAGTCGCCGGCCGAGATGGCGCTCGACTTCCCGGGGCACGAGGACGCGCTGCGGCGCACGCTCGAGATCGCCGAGCGCTGCAACGTGACGATGGAGCTCGGCCGGATCCTGCTGCCCGAGTATCCGACTCCCGAAGGCCGCGACGCCTTCGACTACCTCGTCGAGCTCTGCGAGAAAGGCCTGCAAAAGCGGTACGAAGCAATCACGTCGGAGTTGCAGGAGCGCCTCCGGTTCGAGCTCAAGACGATCAAGGAGATGGGCTTCGCCGACTACTTCCTGATCGTCTGGGACTTCATCCACTTCGCGAAGCAGAACGGGATCTCGGTCGGTCCGGGCCGCGGCTCGTCGGCCGGCAGCCTCGCCGCCTACTGCCTCGAGATCACCGACGTCGATCCGATCCGGTACGGGCTCCTCTTCGAGCGCTTCCTCAACCCGGCCCGCAAGGACCTGCCCGACATGGACATCGACTTCTCCGTAGCGGGCCGCGACCGGGTCATCAACTACGTGGCCGAGAAGTACGGCCGTGACCGAGTCGCGCAGATCATCACGTTCGGGACGATGGCCGCACGCGCGGCTGTGCGCGACGCGGGTCGTGTCCTCGAGGTCCCCTACGGAACGGTCGACCGCATTGCGAAGCTGATCCCGGAGGGACCGGGCCAGACGCTCGCGGAGTGCCTCAAGCCGGGGCAGGACCTCAAGGCGGCCGTCGATGGCGATCCGATTGCCCGCGAGATCGTCGAGCTCGCTCAGCCGCTCGAGGGCCTCGTGCGGCAGGACTCGATCCACGCCGCGGGCGTCGTAATCGGCGCGCAGCCGCTCAGCGAGGTGGTTCCGCTCCAGCAGAAGGGTCCCGACCAGGAGATCGTGACGCAGTTCGCGGGCGGCGACGTCGACGCGATCGGATTGCTGAAGATCGACTTCCTCGGCCTGCGCAACCTCGACGTGATCGACAAGACCGTCGAGCTACTCGAGAACCTCGACATCGCGAAGATCCCGCTCGACGACAAGAAGACCTACGCGATGCTCGCGCGCGCCGATTCGGCGGGCGTCTTCCAGTTCGAGTCGTCGGGGATGCGCGACGCGCTCAAGCAGGTCAAGCCGACCGAGTTCGAGGACCTGATCGCGCTCGTCGCCCTCTACCGCCCGGGCCCGATGGCGTACATCCCGGGCTACGCGCGCCGCAAGAACGGCCAGGAGCCGATCACCTACATCGACCCGCGCCTGAAGGCGATCACCGGCGACTCGTACGGCATCTGCATCTACCAGGAGCAGTACATGCAGATCGCCAAGGAGCTGGCGGGGTTCACGCCCGCGGAGGCGGAGACCCTTCGGAAGGCGATCGGCAAGAAGATCCACGAGCTGATGGCGTCCCTGAAGGAGAAGTTCCTCGAGGGGTGCGCGGCGAACGACGTCGCCGCCGGTGTGGCACAGCAGCTCTGGAAGGACATGGAGCAGTCGCAGGACTACTCGTTCAACAAGGCGCACGCGGCCTGCTACGCGCTGATCGCCTACCGGACGGCCTGGCTGCGCGCCAACCATCCCTGCGAGTACATGGCCGCGCTGATCTCGTCCGTGATGAACACGAAGGATCGCGTCCCGTACTACGTCAACGCGTGCGACGAGATGGGCATCGAGGTGCTGCCGCCTGACGTGAACGTGTCGCAGCAGGACTTCGCGGTCGTCGAGGGCAAGATCCGCTTCGGGCTGAACGCGGTGAAGAACGTCGGCGACCCTGCCGCGCGCGCGATCCTGCGGGCGCGCGAGGAGGGCGGCCCGTTCGAGTCGATCTGGGACTTCACCGAGCGCGTCGACCCCCAGTGCACGAACAAGCGCGCGCTGGAGTCGCTCGTGAAGTGCGGGTCGCTTGATTGCACCGGCGCGTCGCGGGCCGGGATGCTCGAGGTGCTCGAGCAGGCGCTCGCGTGGGGGCAGAAGCAGCAGGCCGACCGGCTCGCCGGGCAGGGCTCGATCTTCGACCTCGGAGAGGATGCAGCCGCCGCGGCTCCGACGCACCATCCCTCGATTCCCGGCGGTGAGTTCGAGAAGAACGAGCTGCTCCGGCTCGAGAAGGAGACGCTCGGGCTCTACGTGTCCGAGCACCCGCTGTTTGCGATCCGCGACCAGTTGCGGCGGAAGACGGACTGCACGCTCGCGGAGCTCGAGCGGCGCCGCGACGGCGAGGTCGTGACCGTGGGCGGGATCGTCGGCGCGGTCAAGCAGCTGACGACGAAGAAGGGCGAGCCGATGGTCTTCCTGCGGCTCGACGACGTGACCGGCGGCGCCGAGACGGTCGTCTTCAACTCGGTGTACGCCGCCGCACGCGAGCTCTGCGTCGCCGACCGGATCCTCGTCGTGAAGGGACGCGTCGACCACAAGCAGGAGGGCGAGACCAAGCTGATCGCGATGGAGGTCTCCGCGTTCGAGGCCGTGTCCGAGCGGCGCGAGGTGCGGATCAAGATCGACGCTGCCGCGGCGCCCGCCGGGATCGTCGGCGACCTCCGCGAGCTCCTCGCGCGCTTTCCGGGGGAGGCACCGGTGATCGTCGCGATCCAGATGTCTGACGGGGCGAAGAAGCTGCTCCAGTTCGGGCCGGCCTACCGGGTTCAGCCCGACACCGACTTCATCACCGAGGTGCGGCAGCTCCTCGGCGCATCCGCGGTCGTCTAGGAGGCGCCAACGTGGCCGCGTCCTGCGTGGCCGCGGCCACCCTCCGGGCCGGCCATGGTCGCCAGCTCCGGCAAACGAGCAGGTTTTGCAGGGCTTTTGCACCATCCGGACATGTCGGGGGGCCTGGCCCCGCTGTCCCGGCGCGGCACGGCCGCGCCGGTCGAGTCGCTCTACGACTAGTAGCCGGAGCCGCCGGACTTGGTCGTCGTACCGGTTGACGTCCCGCCGGTCATCCCGGTGTTCGTCGCGCCGGAGCCGCCGCCGGGGCTCGACTTGCCGGAGCCGCCGCACGCCGAGGCGCCGAATCCGAGTACGAGGAGCGCGACCAGAACCGCTCCGGATCTCCGCTTTACGCGCCTCACGGCAGTACTACTTCCGACGCCGCGAACCGGATTTGCTGGAACGGCCGCCCTGTGTGCGGTGTAGTAGCGCCGGTGGAGGGCCGTCCACTGCAAGAGACAGAGCTCGTCGAGCGCGCCCGGCGCGGCGACGCGCGCGCCTACGAGGAGATCGTCCGCATGCACCAGGGAATCGCCTTCCGAACCGCCTACCTCGTCGCCGGAAACGCCGCCGATGCGGAGGAAGCCGCGCAGGACGGGTTCGTCAAGGCGTGGCGCGCGCTCGGGCGCTTCCGCAAGGGCGCTCCCTTCCGGCCCTGGCTGCTCCAGATCGTGGCCAACGAGGCGCGGAACCGCCGCAGGTCCGCGGGACGGTACGCCGGCCTCGCCCTGCGCGCTGCAACCGACGATGTCTCGGGGGACGCGGCCCCGTCCCCCGAGGCGGCACTCCTCGCAGGTGAAGACCGCACGCGCCTGCTCGACGCCGTGAACCAGCTCCCCGAGGACGCCCGGCTCGTCGTCTCGTGCCGCTACCTCCTTGGCCTTTCTGAGGAGGAGACCGCCGTGGCCCTCGGCGTCCGCGTCGGCACCGTCAAATCGCGGACCGCGCGTGCCCTCGACCGCCTGAGGGAGGCGCTGTGACTCCGCTCGAGCACGCACTCGTCGCGCTCGGCCGCGAGCTCGAGCTTCCACCCGCGCCCGACCTCGTTCCGGCAGTGCGCGCCCGCCTCGAGTCGCGCCGCAGCCGCCGGCCGCTCGTGCTCGCGCTGGCCGCAGCCGGCCTGCTCGCGCTTGCGGCCGCGCTCGCGGTCCCGCAGGCGCGAAGCACGATTCTTCGCTTCTTCCACCTCGGCGGGGTCACGATCGAGCGCGTGGAGACGCTGCCGCCGGCACAGGAGCGGCCGCTCGCGCAAGGGCTCGGCCGGCTGCTCCCCGTCAGCCAGGCGCAGCTCAAAGTGAACTTCGAGCCGCTGCTGCCGCCGGAGATCCATCACGTCTACGTCGACGACGGGGCGGTCCTCGCGCTCCTGCGCGAGCACGGGAAAACCGTTCTCCTCACCGAGTTCGGCAGCAGCTTCTACGAGAAGAAGATCCTCGGCGGCCAGACGCGGGTCGATCAGATTCGCGTCGGCGGCGACTACGGGCTCTGGGTCGCGGGCGCCCGTCACGTATTCCGCATGCCCTCCCACGCGCCGCGCATGGCGGGGAACGTCCTGATCTGGACGCACGGCGACGTCACGCTTCGCCTCGAAGGCCCACTCACGCAGGCCGAGGCCGTACGCCTGGCGCTGCGCACGACTCAATAGGCGACCGACCGCGCCCGGAACCGCGGCCGCAGCTCCCGCGCGTGCGCGCGCGGGAACGAGATGTGCGCCGGGTCGCCGTCCGACACGTACCGCTCGCCGGGGTTCTTCGCCAGATAGTCGAGCCAGAACGTGCTGCCGAAGTCGACGACCCCGGAGTGCGGCGACGTGCGAATGCGGGGAATCGCCCACGGGTCGAACTTCCGGCTGAAGGGGGACGGCGCAGGGTTGGCGCCGACGAGGAAGACGCCGCGGAAGCTGTACGACTCGCTGCCCCAGCTGCCCCGCCGCGCCAGTACCGCGGGCTTCGGCATCACGCCGAGCGGAAGCGCCATCGTGACCACCTTGGCGTCCGGAATCGCGCTCGTGATCACGCGCCCGCCAAGCACGAGCTGGCGCTGGACCTGGGTCGCGTTCAGCAGCTGGAACGGGATGTGGTCCTTCGTGTGGTTCCCGATCTCGAAGCCGTGCGCGACGAGCCAGCGCAGCATCGCCGGGCCCTCCCGCACGCCGGCGAACGGCTCGCGGTTCACGTAGAAGGTGCCCGCCAGCTTGAAGTCGGGGTGCTTCCTGGCGAACGCGAGCATGATCCCGATCGCGGTGTCCGGCTTGATCGTCCTGTCGGGACGGTAGAAGAACTGCTCCTTGGTCGAGTCGTCGAACGTGAGGACGACGGGCGTCTTTCCGGCCGGGACGTCGAGCTGTCGCAAAACGAGATCCTCGGCGCGAACCGGGACGTAGTTCTCGCGATACAGGCGCGCGAGCTCGGCGCGGAACTGGGGTGCCGTGAGGTCGTAGTCGCCGCCGTCCGGACGGATCCGGTGGTGCATCAGGACCGGCACGAGACCGAGTTCGTTCGCTTGCACTTTCCGCGCTGCCGCGCGGAGGCTCGCCGCGGTAACCGGAGGCTTCAGCTGCAGGACGACGGTCGTGGTCGCGGGACGCGAGTTGCCCCCGCCGCCGCGTAGGACAGCCGCGGTGACCCCCGCGGCGACGAGCAAAACCCCCAAAACGAGCGCGACTCGCCGCCGCAACACCTGTCGCCGGCGGGCCGCGCGTCGTTGGTCTCCGTGACCCGTCACTCCGTAAATAGTCCGTTAAATCTCCGGATCACCCGGTATAGGGACATCCTCTGGCGTCGTTTGACCGAACAACAGTAAGAACATGGCGACGAAGGGCTCAACCGAATGACTGCGGCAGAAACGATCATCACGGAGCAAACCGAGCGGGAGCGCATCGAGCTCTGGCGTGCTCAGGAGCTCGAGCGAGCCGGCTTCCGGCCCGGCGACGCCGTCGAGCTCGCCGCCCGCTTCGACATCGATCTGCACGAAACCGTCGGGCTGATTCGCTCGGGTTGCCCGCACGACGTGGCCCTCCAGATCCTCCTCTAGCGGTTCCGCAGCTCGCGCTTAGCGGGTCGGTGAGGGAGCGCAGACGGACAGGCGGCAGAGCCACCTGTCCTGAGACGGCGTCGCCAAGAGCGACGCCTCGAGCGACACGCTGACGCCGGCGCGCGGCAGAATGCCCGGCGCGTGCTCGCCGTACTCGCCTCCATCCCGTCGCCGCACTCGAGTGGGATCACCCTCGGCCCGCTGACGATCCACATGTACGGCCTGATGCTCCTGGCGGGCATCCTGGCGTGCATCGGGCTGACCGGCCTGCGCTGGACGAACCCGTCCAAATGGAGCGCCTGGTACCGCGCCCACGGCGGCGACCCCGAGCCGCGCGACTGGGATCTGATCTTCCGCATCGCGGTCTGGGGCGTCGCAGCGGGGATCGTCGGCGCGCGCGCCTACCACGACATCACGAGTTGGAACGAGGTGCCCGACCCGAAGTGGCGCGGGATCTTCGCGGTGTGGCAGGGCGGTCTCGGCGTGTGGGGCGGGATCGCGCTCGGAACGCTCGTCGGCGCCTGGATCACTCGGCGCGCGCGGCACTCCGTGCGCGAGTTCATGGACGCGGTCGCCCCGGGGATCCTCCTCGCCCAGGGCATCGGCCGCCTCGGCAACTGGTGGAATCAGGAGCTCTACGGCAAGCCGACCAACCTCCCCTGGAAGTTGGAGATCGACATCAATCACCAGGCCGGGCTCGATCCCGCCTACCAGGGCGCGTCCGGCTATCACCCGACGTTCCTGTACGAGCTGATCTGGGATGTGGCGATCGTGGGCGTCCTGCTCGTGATCGGCCGGCGCTTCAGGATCCGACCACTGGCGCTGTTTGCCCTGTACGTCGCCCTCTACTGCTTTGGGCGGTTCTTCGAGGAGCTGCTGCGCGTCGACCCAGCGCATCACATCGCCGGGCTGCGGCTGAACGCGTGGATCTCGATCATCTGCTTCGTCGCGTCGGCCGGCTTCTTCGTCTGGTGGCAGTTCTTCCGCCGCGGCAACGACGAGGTGCATGGTGCGGCTCCGCGGAAGGGTCCGGCCATGGCAATCCCGAGGGGCCGCGTCCGTCCCTCGCGCTAGGTTCTAAATGTGGCCCTCGCGGCACCATCATCCGTGTCGCTCGTGCGCGATCAGACGGCGCGATGCGGCGTCCTCAGTCGCGCCCGTAGCACTGCGGCTACGAGCGCTCCCTGCGTCCTTGCCTCGCTTGCTGCTCGCACCCGAGCGACGCGGCAATGGCACCGCGAGGACCACTAGATGCTTGCGGTGCGAGAGCTCGCGCTCGACCTCGACGCGTTCGAGGGCCCGTTCGACCTGCTCCTGACGCTCGTGCTGAAGGAGGAGCTCGACCTGGCCGAGGTGGACGTGGCCGGGATCGTGCTCGCGTTTCTCGAACGGCTCGCCGAGAACGCTACGCGTCCGGTTTCGCCGGCGATACACGACGGTTCGACCGACACGACCGCCGCCCCAGCTACCTCGCGGCGCGCGGACGCGCCTGAGCTCGACCTCGACGCCTGCGGTGAGTTCCTCGTGCTCGTCTCCGCGCTGCTCGAGCTGAAAGCCCGTGGGCTCTTCCCCGACGAGGAGGCCGAGCTTGCCGACCTCGAGCCCGAGGAGGCGGCTGAGGAGCTGGCGCGCAGGCTCGCCGCGTATCGCCGGATGAAGGACGCGGCGGGCTGGCTCGCCGAGCGGCTGGAAGCCCAACGCGACCGGTTCTTCCGCCTCGGCCCTGCGCCTCTCGCCCCGCGGCCGGAGCAGAAGCTCGCTCCGCAGGACCCGGCCGGGCTCGCGGCCGTGCTGCGCGTCCTCGCCACCGATCCGCCGCAGCTCTCGCTTGCGCACATGGCGCTCCGCTTTCCCCCGGTCTCGCAGTTCCTCGAGCGTTTCCGCGCAGTGCTCGGCCGCCGGCGCCGCTTCGACTTCGACGCGGAGGTCGCCGACCTGCCGCGCATCGATCAGGCGGTTGCCTTCCTCGCGCTGCTCGAGCTGCGGCGCTCGGGCGAGATCACGATCGACCAGGCCGCTCCTTTCGCGCCGATTCGCGTCGCCAGGGAGGAAACCGTCTCCGACTCCGAAAGGACCAGCACGTGGACGCTCCGCTCCGCCTGATCTCTTCCAACCCGCTCGACCAGCTCGCCCGGACGGTGGAGGCGCTGCTCGTCGTCGCGTCGGCGCCACTCTCCGTCGAGGAGCTCGCGATCGCGGCCGACGACGGCGAGGAGCGCGTCGAGACCGCGCTCGGCCTGCTCGCGGAGCGGTATCGGGAAGGCCGCAGCGGCATCGTGCTCGAGCGCGTGGCCGGGGGGTTCGCGTTCCGGGCCTCGCGGGACGCCGCGGAGGCGTGCTCGCGGCTCTTCGAGCGGCCCGTGCAGCGAGGATTGTCGCCCGCGGCACTCGAGACGCTCGCTATCGTCGCCTACCTCGGTCCGTGCTCCAGGCCGGAGATCGCGCGCATCCGCGGGGTTGCCGCCGACTCGGCGGTCGCAGGCCTCGTCGAGCGCGGCCTGATCGCCGAAGCCGGGCGCGAGGATGCCGGAGGCGCCGTTCGCTACCGGACGACGCCGCTGTTCGAGCGCGTGTTCGGGCTCGACTCGCTCTCCGAGCTTCCACGGCTCGACGACCTCGGAGACAGCTCGGACGAGATCCTCGCGCGGCTGCACTCCGTGGCCGAGCAACGTTCCGCCTAATCTGGCGGGGATGGATCTCGAAGCAGCCGTTCGCACCCGGCGGACGCACAAGTCGTTTGGGCCGGCACCCGTTCCGCACGAGACGCTCGACGAGCTGTTCGCGCTCGCGCGCTGGGCGCCGAACCACCACCTGACGCAGCCCTGGCGCTTTCGTGTCCTCGGGTCGGAGACGCTCGCGCGGCTGAAGGAGGCTGGCGGCCCGACCGAGGCGCTCAAGCTGGATCGCGCTCCGACCCTCGTCGTCGCCTCGGCGAAGCTGTCAGGCGACCTCGTGCAGGACGAAGAAGACCTCCACGCGACCGCCTGCGCCGTGTACGCGGTGCTGCTCGGCGCGCAGGCCCGCGGGCTCGCGTCGTACTGGCGGACACCCGCGGTGCTGCGCACGAAGCGCGGGCGCGACGCAGTCGGATTCCCCGAGGGCGAGCGCTTCGTCGGCCTGATCCACCTCGGCCCGCCGCGCTCCGAGCCGGCTAGGAAAGAGCGCCGACCGCCGGAGGATTACGTTGCGTACCTCGACTAGAGCCGGCGGACGATCTTCTCGGCTTCTTCGCGCGTGAACGCGCGCAGCGTCTCGGTCTGCTCGGCGCCGTAGCGCTGGAGCTTCATCAGGATCTCGACCGCCGTCTCGTCGTCCGGCGCCTCGAAGATCTCGACCACGTCGTACCGGCCGAGCGTCACGTACACGCCGACGAGCGTCCCACCCGCCTCCGTGATTGTCCGCTCGCCGTCCTCGACACGCTCGCGCCAGGCCGGGAGCCCGGCGAGCCCCTGGGACGTCCAGCGCATCAAAGAGATGTAGTGCGGCATCCGCCGCCAATAATGACCACGTGAGGCTGAACGCGTACCTCGCTCGTGCCGGCGTCGCCTCGCGGCGCGGTGCCGACGAGCTGATCAAGGCCGGCCGAGTAACCGTGAACGGCGAGCTCGGGCAGCTGAACACGTTCGTCGACGGAGCCGCCCGCGTGGAGGTCGACGGCCGCGCGGTCGCGCCGCAAACGCTCGCCTACGTGCTCCTCCACAAGCCCGCGGGCGTCGTCACGACCGCGCGCGACCCGCAGGGGAGGCCGACGGTCGTCGACCTCGTCGACCATGCCTCGCGCGTGGTTCCCGTCGGGCGCCTCGACGCCGACACGACCGGCGCGCTGCTGCTCACGAACGACGGCGAGCTCGCGCACCGGCTCGCCCATCCGCGCTACGGGGTCGAGAAGACCTACGAGGCCGACGTGGAGGGCGAGCCTTCCGACGAGGCGATCCGCGCCCTTGCCGAAGGGATCGACCTGGACGACGGGCCGACCGCACCGGCGAAGGCCGGCCGCCTCGGGCCGAGCCGCGTCGAGCTCGTCCTCCACGAGGGCCGCAAGCACCAGGTGAAGCGGATGCTCGCGGCGGTCGGCCATCCAGTCGTCCAGCTTCACCGCAGCCGCTACGGGGGCCTGACCCTGGATGGCCTCGGGCCCGGTGAGTCTCGTGAGCTCACCGGGCCCGAGGTCGATTCCTTGCGACGGCTGGTCTTCTAGCCGTTCCTTACGTCGCCGCCAGGGCGGCCGCCTGGTCGATCAGGCTCTGCGCCTGTGCGATCCAGTCCTTCGCCTGCTTCTCCTTGATCTGCTGGCCGTTGAAGGCCGCGCCGTCGAGCGCGGACTTGATCTGCGAGGCGAGGTCGTCCCGCTGGTTCGTCAGGTTCTGGATGTGGGTCTCGTAGAACTCGTAGACGCTCTCGTCAGTGCTCCGGATTCCCTTCGTCGAAGCGGTGAGGGTGTCCATGGCGAAGCTGCCGAACGGGGCGTTGAGCTGCTCGTAGATCGCCCCGAGCTCGGTCGTCGTCTTGCTGTGCTCGAACAAGGTGTTCGGCAGCGCCTTCTTGTCCAAGCCCTCGATCAGAACCCGGCCGTCGTGGCCGTAGTCGTCCTTGAGGCCGAGCAGAAGCAGCATCGTCGGCCGGACGTTCGTGTGGTCGGTCCAGGTCTTGTTGTCGACCCCGTTGGTCTGGATCCCCGGCCCGACGAAACCGGCCCACGTCGTTCTGATCACCGGCTGGATGTCGCCGTGGCTCCACGCGAAGTGGTAATCGATGCATGGGTTACTGCCACAGGACGGGCCGGCGTCGGTGATGAAGTAGTTCGGATCGCCGAATGCGGTGAAGCTCGGTGTTCGGGCCGGATCCGAGTTCACCATGTGCAGGGCCTGCTCCTCGACGGT
Organism: Thermoleophilia bacterium UBA5186; assembly: GCA_002413095.1. GTDB lineage: Bacteria > Actinomycetota > Thermoleophilia > Gaiellales > Gaiellaceae > UBA5186. The sequence continues at coordinate 1,674 of DHWI01000153.1, read as the reverse complement.
GTCGGCCATCTGCACGAAGACCGGCGCCGCCGTCGGGCTGACGTACGGGTCGATTGCGTTCAGCCCGAGGACGTTGCGCTCCATCGTGCGCAGCGTCGAGTCGGTGCGGGCGGGCTGGCCGTTGACGTAGAAGGTCGGCGCAGAGTCCCTGTGCAGCGAGAACGTCGGAGTGCCCGCCGGCATCTTCGCCTTGAGGTTCAGGTTGACCTCGCCGATCTGGTTCGACGGGCAAGCAGGCGTCGTCGTCCACGAGCAGTTCGTGTGCGCGTACGCGAGCGAGCCGTCCGTCTGCAGCGTGCCGATGCCGCCGGCGAACTGGTCACCCTCGTCGACCGTGACCATGAAGAGTGTATTGCTCTGGTCGATCCCGTCTGCCTTCAGCCGGTCGAAGTAGGCCGCGAACGCGTCGTCGTAGGCCTTCAGCTGTGCCTTGTAGTCCGACTCACCCGGGCCAGAAGCGCGCGGGAAGCCCGGGTTGAACGGAGCCGGGAACGAAGACGTGTGGTTGTCGTGGGCGTCAGAGACGTAGCCCCACGTGATCGGTACGCCTGCCTCCTGCATCTGGGCCAGGTAGCCAAGCGTGTTCTTTGCGAGCGCCCAGTCGAAGCCCGGGAAGCCGCACCGGCCGAACGGATCCGTGACCGGGAAACCACTCGTGTCGCTGACGCAGGCGCTGCCGCCCGCGATCGCCGGGTCGACGTACTTCGCGCCGTAGAGGGCGTTGTAGCCGAGGTACCCGCCTGGCTCGTCGGGGAGCCTGTCGAGCCGGGAGTTCGTCGCATTGGTGAAGTTGGACGCGCAGATGTTCCCGGCGGTCTTGGCACAGTGAATCGCAATCCCGACATAGTCGGTCAGCGCTCTCGCGCGGGCCGCCGTTCCGGACGGGGCCGCATTGGAGGCCACCGCGTCAGTCCACTCCGGCGAGCCGGTGCCGAACGCCTCCGACATGTCGCCGTACGGGCCGGTGCCCGTGTTCTCGAGCTCGATGTTGGCGAGCGAGACCGCGCCGAAGTCGCAGCCCGCCCGGGTGAACGGCACCCACGGCGCAGGTGTGTTCTGTCCGCCGGTGACCATGTTCGCGAACGCATCGTTCGCCCCGGTCGAATCGTCCACGAGATCGGTCCAGTACTTGAACGACGTGCTGAACGCCGGGACCTTGCTCGGCGTGTAATAGAAGTAGGAATTCGAGACCGTCTGCCCGTGCCGGTCGGGGTAGAGGCCGGTCTGGGTCGACAGGATCCCGCCCGCGGTGTGCGAGATCAGGACCGTGTGGTCGTTCGTGAACAGCGTCCCGTTCGACTTCAGGAAGTTGAGCAGGTGCGGCATCTGCTCCAGGTCGGACGCAACGCTCGGGTTGTCCCTGCTGTAGTGCGTGTTGTCGAACTGCAGGTAGACCACGTGCTTGATCGGCCCTTTGAGCGCGCAGCCCGTGGCGGCCGGCATCGACCGTGCGGATGGTGTGGCGGCGCTCGTGGTGGCGGCACCGGCACCGATTGCAAGGAGGCATCCGAACGCGACCGCGCACAGGACGCCGAGTCTTGTCGTTCTCAGCATCAGGCTCTCTCCCCTCCCGAGTCGGAAACGGGACGAACCTACTCCGATCCCGGACCCGAGGCAACAGACGTCCGAGGCGTCCGGTTAGTTCCTGACGAAGCCCATCCGCTCGTACATGGC
>DHWI01000186.1 GCA_002413095.1 Thermoleophilia bacterium UBA5186 | reverse complement strand
GACGGCGTGATGCCGCAGACGCGCGAGTCGATCTCGCACGCGCGCGCCGCGCAAGTGCCGATCGTGGTAGCGGTGAACAAGGTGGACGTGCCCGACTCCGACCCAACCCGCGTGCGCACCGAGCTCAGTGAGCTCGAGCTGCAGCCGGAGGAGTGGGGTGGGTCGACGCAGTTCTCGGACGTCTCTGCACGCGAGAAGCGCAATCTCGACGACCTCCTCGAGAAGGTGCTGCTCGTCGCCGACGCCGAGCTCGAGCTCACCGCGAATCCGAACGTCGATGCGTCCGGGCCCATCATCGAGTCGCGGCTCGACGTGGGGCGCGGGCCGGTGGCGACGATGCTGGTCCAGCGCGGCACGCTCCGCGTCGGCGACGTCGTCGTGGCCGCGGACGCCTACGGGAAGGTGCGCGCGCTCTACGACTACCGCGGCGAGAAGCTCGAGGATGCGGGGCCTGGAGTTCCCGTCGAGATCCTCGGCTTCGACAAGCCTCCGCAGGCCGGCGAGCTCTGCCGCGTCGTCGAGAACGAGCGGCGCGCCCGCGACCTCGCGCAGCAGCGCGGACAGCGTCTGCGGACCGAGCAGCTTGCGCAGCGCTCGGCGTCGGGCCCCCGTCTCGAGGATTTGTTCGCGCAGATCTCCGAGGGTGCTGTCCGCGACCTCAACATCGTCCTCAAGGGCGACGTGCAGGGCTCCGTCGAGGCGGTCGCCGGCGAGCTCGCGAAGATCCAGCACCCGGAGGTGGGCGTCAACGTCATCCACACGGGTGTCGGCGGGATCACCGAGGGGGACGTCATGCTCGCGGCTGCCTCGAACGCCATGGTGGTCGGCTTCAACGTCCGCCCGAACGCAGAGGCGCGCGCGCTCGCCGAGCGCGAGGGCGTCGAGATCCGGCCGTACAACATCATCTACAAGCTCACCGAGGAGATCGAGCAGGCGCTCGTCGGCATGCTCTCCGCCGTCACGACCGAGGAGATCGTCGGCGAGGTCGAGGTGCGAGCGCTCTTCCGCGTTTCGCGCCTCGGGACGATCGCCGGCTCGTACGTCACACGCGGCGTCATTCGGCGGAACTCGCAGGTTCGCATCGTCCGCGAGGGCACGGTGCTGCACGAGACCGGGATCGCGCAGCTCAGGCGCTTCAAGGACGACGTGCGCGAGGTGGCCGAGGGTTTCGAGTGCGGGATCCTGCTGCAGGGCTTCAACGACCTGCGGGAGGGCGACGTATTCGAGGTCTTCGAGACCCGCGAGGTCGAGCGGACGAGCCTCGACGATCCGGCCGGCGGCTCGTCGAACGGCGACAGCGCGTCCTAGCGCGAGGCCTGTGCCGAGCGGGTTCGTCGGCATCCTGAGCGCGGAGCTGCACTTCCCCGAGGCGGGCTCGCTGAAGGGCAAACGGAAGTACGTCAAGACGGCGAAGGCGCAGCTGCAAAACCGGTTCGGCGCGTCGGTCGCCGAGGTCGACCACCACGAGCTCTGGCAGCGGACGCGGCTAACGGTCGCGTGCGTCGGGCGCGCCGCCCGTGACGTGGAGGAGCTGCTGGACGGGGCGGAGCGCTATCTCGCCGGCCAGGAGTGGGAGCTCGGGCAGACCCAGCGCGAGCTCGTGTCGCTGGATGACTAGACCAGTCCCTGGACGATCGCCGCGGTGCCGGCGACGAGCAGGATCGCGCCGACGACGCGCAGGAGCTGCCGCTCGTCGAGACGCCCGGTGAAGCGGGCGCCCAACAGCGCGCCGGGGATCGAAGCTGCGGCTCCGAGCGCGAGCAAACCCCAGTCGATCCCGCCCGGCAGGTGGCCGGCCACGCCCGCCACGCCGACGGCGACTCCGACCGTGAGGTTCGTGCCGATCGCCTTCGCCGGGGGCTCGCCGAAGCGCACGAGCGCGGGCATCCGGAGCGAGCCGAGGATCAGCCCGACGAGGCCTCCGAGCAGTCCGATCAGGCCGCCCGCGATCACCGCTGCGCGCAGGTCGACGCGGTCGCGTAGCTCCGCGGGTATTCGTCGAGGACGCAGGAGGTCGATCCCGAACGCGAGTAGGACGACGCCGATCACGACGAGCAGCGCACGTCCCGGCAGCGCCCCGGCGACGAGTCCGCCGACCACCGCGCCAACCACCGATGGCGGCGTCATCCACGCGACGAGCCGCCAGTCGATGCGTCCGGCGCGGACATGCGTCGTCCCGGCCGTGAGCGCCGCGATCGCCGAGACGCCGATGTTCGCTCCCGCGCCGGCCGCCGGGTTCGACGCGACGAGCAGCAGCGCCGGTAGACGGATGTTCCCCAGCACGAGCCCTGCAATTCCACCCGCGAGCGCGGTGAGAAAGCACCAGACCGCGACGGCGGCGTAGGCGAGGATCGTCACGGTGCTCGTCGCGACCACGTCGGCGAGCATTCCAAAACCCAGCTACGAATATGCGCGTGTCGGGTCGAATGCGCAGGGTCAACGCCTCGATGCGCGAGGTGCTCTCCGAGGCCATCGGAACCCTCAAGGATCCTCGGATCGGGTTCGTGACGGTGACCGGTGTCGAAACGTCGCCGGACCTCCGCTACGCGAAGGTCTTCGTCAGCGTGCTCGGCTCGGAGCGCAAGCGCGACGCCGCAATCGCGACCCTGAATGCAGCTCACGGCGTACTGCAGGCGCGCGTCGGAAGCGAGCTCCGGCTCAAGCGGACTCCCCAACTGGCCTTCGAGTACGATCCGACGGTCGAGCGCGGCGTGCGCATGACGCAACTCATCGATGAGCTCGCCCCAGACGACGACGAGTGATCTTGGCGCGGTCGCCGCGGCGCTCCGCGAACACGACCGCTTCCTCGTCACGACGCACGAGAACCCCGACGGGGATGCGCTCGGCTCACTGCTCGCGACGACGCTGATGCTCGAGGATCTCGGCAAGGACGCCGTGATGTATCTGTACGGGGACGCCCCGATCCCGACCGAGTATCAGTTCATGGAGCTCGAGCGGCTGACGCGGGCCTTCCCGGAGGACGCTGCTGAGCGCGTGCTCGTCGCGGTCGACTGCGCGAACGAGGATCGAATCGGCCATGACCTCGATCTCGTGCGCGGTGCGCCTCTCACGATCAACATCGACCACCACCACGACAACACGCGCTTCGGTGAACTGAACCTGATCGTCTCCGGCGCCTCTTCGACTGGTGAGGTGCTGCGGGACGTCCTGCAGGAGCTCGATCTGCCACTGACGCCCGAGATAGCGGAGGCTCTCTACATCGCGCTCGTCACCGACACAGGCCGATTTCAGTACGCCAACACGACGCCGAAGGCACTTCGGCTCGCGGCCGAGCTCGTCGACGCCGGTGCGGACGTCCATTCGATCTTCCAGCAGGTCTACGAGAGCGTTCAGTTCCAGAAGCTCAAGCTGCTCGCACGGGCGCTCGAGCGGGCGCAGGTGTACGAAGGCGGGCGCATCGTCGTCTCGTATCTCCTGCGCACGGACTTCAGCGAGCTGAGCGCGCCCGACCCGTACTCGGAGGGGATCATCGACTACCTGCGGGCGGTCGAGGGCGCCGACATGGCGGTACTCATCCGCGAGCCGCCTCGGCTTTCCGGGCCCGAGCGGCGGATCAGCCTTCGCGCCTCGACGGACGAGCTCGACGTCTCCGCGATCGCGCGCAAGTCCGGAGGCGGGGGACACCGTCAGGCGGCGGGCTTCTCCAGCGAGGCCTCGGTGGAGGAGATCACCGACTTCGTCCGCCGGGAGTTTCGCGCGGCGATGGCGCCGACCGCCTAGCCGCTCGGCGAAGATACGTCCGTGGTTCCTCGAGCTCTCCAGCCGAGCGGGATCGTGCTCGTCGACAAGCCGGCGGGCCCGTCGTCGTTCGCGCTCGTCCGCGACCTGCGCTCTCGTACCGGGGCTCGGACCGGACACGCAGGCACGCTCGACCCGTTTGCAACAGGATTGTTGCTCTTGTTGTCCGGCGCGGCAACTAAGCTGGCTCCATGCTTCGTGGGTCTCGACAAACGCTATGTCACCGACATCGACCTGACCGCGCGCACGGCGACGGGAGATCCGGAAGGCGAGATCGTCGAACGCCACGCGCCTCCGGGCGAGTCGGAGCTCGAGCGGCGGCTCGCGGGCCTCCGCGGNNGAGATCGAGCTGCCGATCCCCGCGGCTTCCGCCGTGAAGATCGGCGGCGAGCGCGCCTACAAGCTTGCGCGGCGCGGCGTCGCGGTGGAGATGCCGATCCGCCACTCGCGTGTCGACGTGCTCGACGTCATTGCGTATATGGGCGACAGCGTGCGGCTCGACCTGCGCGTCAGCTCCGGGACCTACGTGCGCTCGATCGCGACGGCGCTCGGCGGGCACTGCCGAACGCTGCGGCGGCTCGAGATCGGTCCGTTCGACGTCGCGGACGCGGATCCGGATCGGTTCATTTCGCCGGGAGATGCTCTGGCGGCGCTGGAGACGACGTGACCGTCGCGTACTCGGCATTGGAGCTCGAGCGGAAGCCGCGCGCGGCCGCGATCGGGACCTTCGACGGCGTCCATCTCGGTCACCGGCGAGTGCTCGAGGCCGCCGTAGCGGCCGGCCGGACGCCGACGGTCGTCACGTTCGATCCACATCCGCGCACGGTGCTCGGGAACCAGGTCGAGCTGATTGCGCCCCTGCAGCGCCGGCTCGAGCTGCTCGCGGAGCTCGGGGTCGAGGACGTGCTCGTCGTCGGGTTCACGCTCGAGCTCGCCGCGCTCGACCCCGAGACGTTCGCGGAGGAGACGCTGCGGGCGATCGGCGCCGAGGTCGTTGTGGCGGGTGCGAACTTTCGCTTCGGGCGCGGCCGCGCCGGGGACCTGGAGCTGCTGCGGAGCCTCGGCTTCGAGGTGCGCCCGGTCCCGCTTGCGGAGGGAGTTTCGTCCTCGCAGATCCGCGAGCTGGTCCGCGCGGGCGAGATCGAGCGCGCCGCGCACGACCTCGGCCGACCGCCTGAGCTCGAGGGGATCGTGGTGTCGGGCGACGCGCGGGGTGGGACGCTGGGCTTTCCGACGGCGAACCTGCGCGTCGACCCGAACGTGGTCGTCCCCGCCTACGGGATCTACGCCGGTTTCGCGGAAGGTACGCGGGCGGCGGTGTCGGTCGGAACCAACCCACACTACGGCGGAAACGAGCGCCGGATCGAGGCGTTCCTGCTCGACTTCGACGGCGATCTCTACGGACGCCGGCTCATCGTCGAGCTCTGGAGTCGCGTGCGCGACGAGCAGGCCTTTGTGAGCGAGGCGGAGCTCGTCGAGCAGATAGCCCACGACGTCGAGCAGGCGCGCGCCGCGGTTCGGCCGGTATAGCTGGACAAAACCGCGACCACGAGTGCGCAAGTTTCCGCAAAATGCGGGGTCTACTCAGGCATGGGAGAGAAGTCGCAACAGGAGGCGCCGAATCTGGCCGTGCTGGAGAGCGTCCGGTGCCTCGATTGTGGGGAGATCTACTCGAAGCCCGCGCGCGGCGGGACCGCCGCGGCCAATCCGGGGTGCCCGAGCTGCGGGTACGTCGGCTGGCTCTCGATCACGATTCCTCTCGGAGAAGCCGAGCGCTACCGCTCCGCCTCGGATCGCCTGCGGCACCCCTCGGCGTAACCAGGCTCACCCCGCCGAAATAGTGGTGGCGCTCGGGCCAGCGCCGAACCGTCTGGCCGCGTCCTTCCAGCTCGCGTAGAGCGTCGTCGTCGATCCCGGGCTCCGCGTTGACCACCGCGCCGGCGTTGTGGACGCGCGGCCGCTCGACCGCAGGCCTCGGCTCGAGCCCCTCGTCGAGCACGCCCGCGACGACGGTTGCGAGTGCAGTGCGCAGCCGCGTCCCACCGGCGGCGCCCACAGCGAGGACGAGCTCGTCGCCGTCTAGAGCGAGGCTCGGCGCCATCATGCTCTCCATCCGAGCGCCCGATCGAAGCGGGCCACGCACAAGGTCAGCTTCGCCGAGCATGCTGTTCAGGTGAAGGTCCAGGCCGGGGAGGAAGTCTCCGGAGCCGAGGCCCAGGCTGGTCGTGAGCACGCAGGCGCTTCCGTCGGCGTCGACGGCGACGACGTTTGTCGTGTCGCCGATCCCTCCATCGGCGGAGCCAAGCGCTTGAACGAGAGCCAGCACGCGGTCCCGTTCGCTCAGGCCGCGGAGCCCTGGCAGCCGCGGGAGCGTCTCCGCAACACCGGCCAGGCCGCCACGAGTCAGGAACCTCCTCCCCTGATAGGCGGCTTCGACCGGCTCGTCCCAGCGCGGTTCGTACGACGCGAGATCCTCCTGCGTGATTGTCCCCCCACGGTCGCGGAGTAGCTCGAGCAGCGCCTGCGCGAGCGTGCCCGAGTAGACGCTGAGCGCGCCCTCCTCCGCCACGATCCGCAGCGCACGCTCGAGCCCCGGCTGGCGGAGCAAGTCGCCGGCCGCGAGCAGCCGTCCTCCCGGCGAATAGATCTCCGCGCCCTCGTTCATCGTCATGACGGGCGCGAGCATCTCGAGGCACGCCGCGTGCGCCGGTGGGAAGAGGACCCCCTCGCGGGCGAGCGCGAGCGCCGGCCCGACGAGCTCCGCCCACGGCAGCCGGCCGAAACGCTCCCAGAGCGCCGCAAGACCCGCCGGGAGCCCGGGCACCGCGCACGACGCGGGGCCGATCGCGTAGTGCACGAGCTCCTCGCCGAAGGGGACGGGAAGGAACTCGAGCTCGGGCTCGCGCCACTCCCCGCCGAGACCCGGGGCGGCGACGAAGCAATCGAGATTCCAGGTGCGGCCGGCTTCAGCGTCGAAGTAGATCGCGTGCCCACCGCCGAGGAGGCCTGTCATGACGGTCTCCGCGACGCACGACGCGAGGGAGGCCGCTACCGCCGCGTCCGCGGCTGACCCGCCGGCCTCGAGCACCGCAATCCCGGCGTCAACCGTCGCCGGATGGCCCGCTGCAACGCCTGCTGGAAGCATCGCTGCTACCCTACGGGCGACCGCAACCTCGGCCGCGCGCGTCTTCCTCGCGGCGTGCTGGGATCGCGGAGACGACGATTCAGGAGGCCTTTTGACACTCACCAAGGAAGCGAAGCTCGAACTCGTGCGCAAACACGGGGCGAGCGAGACCGACACAGGCTCGACCGACGTGCAGGTGGCGATGCTCACCGAGCGGATTAACCAGCTCACGGAGCATCTCCGGACGCACAAACACGATCATCACTCCCGGCGCGGGCTCCTGAAGCTCGTCGGGCGGCGGCGCCGGTTTCTGAACTATCTGCAGCGTACGGACGTCGAGCGCTACCGCAACCTGATCAAGGAGCTCGGCCTCAGGCGGTAAACAAGGGTTCATCCCGGGCCACCTGGTCCGGGCACCAGTAGGAGGGTGGAAGTTTGAGCGAGCTCCTGGCCCCCAGGGGAGTTGGGAGCTCACTCAAACCTCCACCTTCCACGAAGCAACGTGGAGGAACATATGGCGATTGCCACAGACCGCTTCTCGACCGTCTCGGTGACGGTCGGCGAGGGCGAGATCACATTCGAGACCGGGAAGCTCGCGAAGCAGGCCGACGGTGCCGTGCTCGTGCGCTCCGGCGACACGATGGTCCTGGCGACGGCGCAGGGGCGCACGGAGGCGCGCGAAGGCGCGGACTTCTTCCCGCTCACGGTCGACGTCGAGGAGCGCATGTACGCGGCCGGGAAAATCCCAGGCGGCTTCTTCAAGCGCGAAGGCCGGCCGACCGAGCGCGCGATCCTGACCGCACGGATGATCGACCGTCCGATCCGGCCTCTCTGGCCCAAGGGCTTCCGCAACGAGGTGCAGTGCATCGGCACCGTGCTCTCGGCGGACATGGTCGTCCCGCACGACATCCTGTGCATCAACGGCGTGTCGGCGGCCCTGACGATCTCCTCGCTGCCCTTCTTCGGGCCGATCGGCGCCGTCCGGGTCGGGCTGATCAACGGCGAGCTGACGATCAATCCGACCCTCCTGGAGATCGAGGAGGAGTCGACGATGGACCTGATCGTCGTCGGCACGAGCGAAGGCCTGACGATGGTCGAGGCGGGTGCCAGCGAGGTGCCCGAGGAGACGCTGCTCGAAGCGCTCGCGATTGCGCACGAGGAGATCAAGAAGCTCTGCCAGGCGCAGGAGGATCTTCGCGACCAGGCCGGCAAGCCGAAGTGGCTTGATCCCTCGGTCACCGAGGAGCTCGAGTCGCAGCACGGACAGACGATCCGCGACCGCATCGGCTCGGAGGGCCTCCGGGCCGCCGAGTCGCTCGTCGAGGAGCTTCTCCCGGAGCTGTCGATGGACTCGACGGAGGACGACGTGACGCGGCAGCTGCAGATGAAGCAGAGCCTCGCCGCGATCCTCGACAAGGCCCGGATGGACGCTGTCCTCGGGCCGGTGCGCGAGCACTTCGAGGACGACCTGCGCGCGCTCACCGATGCCGAGCAGGACTCGAAGGAGCTCAAGTCGGCCAAGCGGCACCTGCTCTTCGACCGGATCGTGGACAGCGTGGAGCTGCCCTTCCCGGTGGGGTCGGCTGCCGAGGGCGAGGGCGTTCCGGTCAAGGACTCCCTGACCAAGAGCTACGTCAAGAAGGCGGCCGAGGCGATCTACAAGGAGCTCGTCCGGCGGAAGATCGCGGTCGACAAGCATCGTCCCGACGGCCGCGGGCCGGAGGAGATCCGCCCGATCACATGCGAGGTCGGCGTCTCGCCGCGCACCCACGGCTCGGGCCTCTTCACACGCGGGCAGACGCAGATCCTGTCGCTGCTGACGCTCGGCACGGCGAAGGAGGGCCAGCGGATCGACGATCTCTCGCTCGAGACCGATCGCCGCTTCATGCACCACTACAACTTCCCGCCGTACTCGGTGGGCGAGACCGGCTTCATGCGCGGCCCGAAGC
>DHWI01000096.1:7810-15956 GCA_002413095.1 Thermoleophilia bacterium UBA5186 | reverse complement strand
CGGTTCAGCTTGAACAGAACGGGGCGGAGCCGGTTGGCGACGGCGACGGGATCTGCAGCGACGGCGGTGGGCATATCGTTAACCAAGTTAACGATAGCCGGACCGTGCGACCCTAGGCTCCCCCTTTTACGGGATCTTTACTCGCGCTTCTGCTCGATCTGCGCGTTGGAAAGGGCGGCCATGCCGCCGGGCGACGACACGAGGCGATTCCCCCGTACGGTCGCGCGCGAGTTGTAGTGGACGAGGATCCCGTAGCCGTTCCGGCCTCCGCCGGGCTGCGTTCCGGTCACGACGTTGTCGTCGATCTCGCACTCGGAGTTGTCCCCGCAGTAGATCGCCACGCCGCGCGCGCCGTGGACGTCGTTCGACGCGATCCCGCCCATCGACATCTCCGTCAGCGAGATCGCGTACAAGCCCGTCCGGCTCACGCGGTTGCGCAGCAGCATGGCGTGCGTGGTGTGCACGACGATCCCCTCGCGGCCGCCGACGACCGAGCAGCCTTCGACCGTGCTCGGCGACCGCGCCATGCTGAACGAGATGTCGATTCCCTGAGCCCAGCGGTTGCCGAGCGAGTCGACGGCGCAGTCGCGGATCGTCACCGAGCTGTCGCGGACGTGGATGCCGTCGAGCCGCGCGCCGGTGATCGTGACGCCGTCGAGCACGACGCGGTCGGCACTCGTTACGGCGATCCCGTTTTCGCCGCCCAGCACGGTGACGTTCCGCACGGTGACGTCGTCGCTGCGGATCACGATCCCGCCGCGCACGACCGCGCCCGTGTCGCCTACGAGCCGCTCGGGGCGGTCGATCACGAGCGGCCCCTGGTGGACGCCGGCAGCCAGGTGGACGGTCGGCGGTTGCTGCGCCCAGGCGACACCGCCCGAGAGGGCGAATACGACCAGGACTGTCGCGGCGAGTGCGGGTCCGGCGCGGCCGAGCTCGCCTCCGTCCTCCGCGTAGGAGAGCCGCAGGCGAGGCAGCGCGGCGTGGCCGAGGATCTGCGCGACGAGCCAGCCCGCGGCGAAGAGGGCGAGTGCAGGCCTGAGCGGCACGGCGATGCCGAGAGCCCGGGCGAGGATGAGCACGAGCGTGAGCTCGAACGCTCCGAGTGGCAGCGCGACCCAGCCGGGCTGGTACGGCAGCAGCCGGTGGTAGAGCTCGGCGTCCAAGACGAGCCCGACGACGGTCATCAGCGCCGCGAGCTCGACCGGCCACCACGCGCGCTCGAGCGCGGCGAGCACCACCGCGAGCGCGAGCGTCAGCGCGGCCGCGGCGAGACGCGACTCCAGGCGCCCTCTCAGGGTGTAGGACACGCGACCACCCTTGCGGCGAAACGGTGCGCCGCGTACTTCATGCCCGCGAGCGTGTCGGCGGCGGGGAAAGCCCACTGGGCCGGGACACCCGCCAGAGCGAGCGTCCGTGACTCGTCGCTCAGCGCGGGGATCGTCGAGTCGGGCGCGAGGACGATCCAGTCCTCCGCGGTCTCCAGCCGGTGCTCGTCGACGAGCCGCGCCAGCAGGGCGTCGTGCCGGAAGCCGCGCCTGAAGCCCGTGGCGCAGATGACCTGCGTGGCGCCGTTCAGCCCGGCGGAGACGCGGAAGCGCCCCTCGGCGGCCGCGCGTTCCAGCGGCTCGTCCCAGCGGCGGCCGGGCGGGTAGGACGGCGCGGAGTAGCGGCGCAGGAGGCCGATGCGCTCCGCCTGCGGCGTGCGGTGGAACGCGGCGAGGCCGCGCCGCGAGAAGAGCGTCCGCGGCAGGTTCAGGGGCCTCCGCTCGGGCTCGCGCCGCCGCACGGAGGTCACATTCGCGCCCGCGGCCAATGCGTTCAGCCATTCCGTCGCAGCCGCCATCCCCGCGCCGACGACCTCCACATTGTCCGCGTACTCGTGCGGCTCGTAGGCGTGGACGGCGCGCGGATCTCCCGCCAGCTCGTCCGGGCGAGCCAGGCCGGGGTGGCCCGGCGCGATCAGGACGTAGCGGAAGACGCCCCGTCCGTCGAGGTCGAACCCGTCTTCGACGGCGCTGATTCGGTTCACGCGCGCGCGCACGAGTGCGTCGTCCCAGGCCGTGCGCTGGCGCACTTCGGCGACGTGCGCGAGGAAGTCGTCGACGGGCGGGTTGTAGCGATCGGCGACGCTGCGCAGCAGCGGTCCAGGCGAGCCGGTGCGGAGGGCCGCCCGCACGGCGAGCCCGGGAAACGACGCCGGCGCGACGTGACCATCCGACTCCGAGCGCATGAACCGCTGCCGAATCGCCGCCGCGCGCTCGCGCCAGACGGCGGCGGGATCGGTGTCCGTCCCGAACACGGTCACGTCGTCGAAGCCCACGTGGCGAAGAGTCGCGTACGCGACGAGGCCGCCCAGGCCCCCGCCGACGACAGCGACTGCGGCGCCGCTTGTCGGTGCCGCAGTCAGGTTCCGGCGGCTTTGCTGCCGGAACCGTCTGCGCTCCCTGACCGAGCCGCTCACCGGCAGCGTCCAGGCGCGGCCACGGTCACTGCTTGTATGCCCGCACCGCCGCGCGCTCGAGCGCCGCGGCCGTCCCGTTCACGTTGCCGGGGTTGCGCAAGAAGTCCTGGAAGATCTTCGGCTCGCCCTGTCCCGCGGCGGAGGCGAACGCAGGCGGCTGGAGCTCGGACAGATCCCAGCGGAACGTCTGCGCCTGCGCGAGGGCCGTGGCGAAGCGGCGGCGGATCGCGTCGTCGTAGAGCTTCGACGCGACGCGCCGGTTCGGCGACGTGAAGTCCCCGCGCTTGACCCAGACGGAGGCCGCGCGGGACGTCGCGAGAAACGACACGAGGGCGCGCGACGCGGGCGTCGAGCGAAGCAGCACGACGATCGCGGCGTCGGTTCCGCCGACCACCACGCGTCCGGACTTGCCGATCGGCGGGAAGGCGAAGACGTCGAAGTCGGTGCCCGGTTGGGCGCTGGTCGAAGCGGTGATCACGGGCGCGACGAAGTCTCCTTCGATCACCATCGCGGCCTTCGGCGGGCCGTCGAAGACCTGCGAGATCGATTGCGCGAAGTCGGTCTCGAGCGCACCGGCCGTCCCGCCGGCGATGTTCGTCCGGTCGCCGAGGATCTTCGCGGTCGTCCTGAGCGCCGCCTTGACGCTCGGATCGGTCCAGCGCAGCTTGTGCTCGGCCAGGAGGTCGTAGCGCTTTGGCCCCGCCTGCCGGAGGTAGACGTTCTCGAACAGGTCCGCGAGCGTCCAGCCGTCGGCGCCCGCGATCGAGTAGGCGCGCGTCCCCCACGCTCGCAGCGTCCGGGCCGACTGCAGCAGCTCCGGGAACGTCGCGGGCGCCTTCACGTTCGCGCCGCGGAACGACTTCACGTCGTACCAGACCGTCGACTTGTTGCTCGCCTCGAAGACGACCCCGTAGAGCGTGCCGCGCACCGAACCGACCTGCAGCCACACCGGGGCGTAGTTCGCCGCGACGGTCGAGCGCGCGAACGGCAGGGGACGGAGGTCGCGCCGCGCGACCAGCCGCTTCAGCAGCAGCGGCGTCGGCAGGATTGCGACGTCGGGCCCCTTACCTGCCGCGAGCGCCTTCAGCAGCGTGTCGGGGAACGCGTCCCCGGCGGAGTCGTACGTCGCGGTCGTCCCGGGCGACGCGGTCTCGAACTCGTCGAGCACGGCGCGGAAGGACTTCTCGTCGGCGCCGGCCCAGGCGCCCATGATCGAGACGTGCCGCGCGGCCCGCGATCCGTCCGGTCCTCTGTTCGCCGCGCCCGCGGAGCCGGCGGCGGTGAGTGCGAGGAGCGCAAACGCTGCTGCGGCGACCCGGGGACTCGGGATGTTGCGGCGGTGAGGCATCGACCCTCGGCCAATGCTTAGCACGTGTGAGCCCGACCGAACGAACGCTTTACTTAACGGAGCCGGCTCCGAGGCGGCGCGTGCGACGCCGTCTCAGGACGTCCGGCTTTGCCGGGCGTCCGTCTGAAAAGACCGGTCGACCCGATGGCACTACTTGACCGATCCCGCCAGGAGCCCTTGCACGAAGTAGCGCTGGAAGAGCGCGAAGACGGTCAACGGGATCACCGCGGAGAAGAACGACGCGGGCGCGATCACGTCGAGGTTCGAGCCGAACTGGCGCAGCTGGCCGGCCAGCGCGGCCGCGATCGGCTGGTTGTCCTGTGAAAGCGTGAACCCGACGAGGAAGTCGTTCCAGACGAAGAGCACCTGGAAGATCGCCAGCGCGGCGATCGCAGGCAGGCCGAGCGGGAGCACGACCTTGAAGAACAGCCGCCACTCCGAGGCCCCGTCGATGCGCGCCGCCTCCATCAGGTCGCGCGGGATCCCCGCGAAGAAGTTCCGTAAAAGGAAGATCGCGAACGGCAAGGCGAAGGCGGTGTGGAACAGGATCAGGCCGAGGACCGTGTCGTAGAGGTTGAGCGTGTTGTAGAGCGAGAAGATCGGGATCAGGGCCATCTGGATCGGGACGACCATGAGACCCACGACGGTCACGAACGCCCAGTCGCGCCCCGGGAACTCGATCCAGGCGAGCGCGTAGGCGGCGAGGCTCGCGATCAGGATGGGCAGGATCGTCGCGCCGATCGTGACCTCCGCCGTTACGACCAGGGCGTGCGTGATCGCGGAGTTGTGGAAGATCATCCGGTAGTTCGCGAACGTCACCTCGCTCGGCTTCGAGAAGACGTGCCACCAGCCGCGCGCGTTCGCGGTCGCGGCGGGGAGGAGCGAGGTGACGAACAGGCCGGCCGCCGGAATCAGCCACATGATCCCGATCAGGAGCAGGAACAGGTGGACCGGGAGCTTCGCGATCCGGACGGCGAGTGTCTCGTGCGCCTCGTCGCGCAACGCGGGCTGCCTCACTTCGGCGACTGCCATTAGTGGCGCACCTAAAGGTTCTTCCTTTGCGAGCGCACTTGGTAGATGAGGAACGGGACGAAGAGGAGCATCAGGAAGGACGCGATCGCGGCGCCGATCCCGAACGCGTTCTCGCCGAGGAACGAGCGCCGCCACATCTCGAAGGTGAGCGTGGTGGCGTTGTTGATGACCGAGCCGGGCGCGGTCGCGTAGATGATGTCGAAGATCTTCAGCACGCCAATCATCTGCGTGACGAAGACGACGGTCAGCACCGGCATCAGCAGCGGGACAGTCACACGTTTGAAGACCTGGAACTCGCTCGCGCCGTCGGTCCGCGCCGCCTCGAGCACATCTCGCGGGATCGCGGACAGCCCAGCGCCGATCACGACCATCGCGAAGCCGACCGCGGTCCAGAGGAAGGCGATGATCATCGCCGGCGTGATCAGGCTGGGCCCGAGCCACTGGACGCCCTGCCACGGCTGGGCGAACGTCGCCGGCGCAATCTTCACCTGGTAACCGGAGCCCGAAACGCCGTCGAACGTGAACGCACCGTGGTTGTCCGTCTTCGCGGTGTTCGTGGACTTGCCGTTCTGCAGCAGCGCAACGGTGACGCCGGGAATCCCGAGCTCGCCCTGCTCGACGACGCCGGGCTTACCGCCGCCGGGCTTGAAGTCGCGCCAGACCACGCCGGTTATCGAACCCGGCTTCGACTTCGGTTGCGCGGCTTGGGTCGCGCCCGCAGGCACGTCCTGCGGGCTGATCGCCGTTAAGCCGAGCGTCGCCGTCCCCCCCGCCGAGAGCTGCTTCGTGAAGACGAACTTGTCGGTCACTGCCGGCGAGGACGGCGCGGCCCGCGGCAGCACGCCCGGGGTATTGAAGACGTTGTGGATCGAGTTCAGGCCGGCGTTGACCGCGCCCTGATCCGGGTTCTGCTGGTACATGATCCGCCAGATCACGCCGACCGCGAACAGCGAGACCGCGAGCGGCATGAAGAGGACGATCTTGAAGAAGCTCGCCCAGGCGATCCGCTCGGTCAGCACAGCCAAGACGAGCCCGAACAGGGTGACGGAGAGCGGCCCGACAGCGATCCAGATGATGTTGTTCTTGATCGCCGTATGGATCACGGAGTCCCCGAACATCGTGCTGTAGTTCTGGAACCAGACGAACTTGTTGCCCTGGTTGCTCCAGAGGCTCCGCAGGATCGTGCGGATCGCCGGATAGATCATCCAGACGGTCAGCAGCGCAAAGGCCGGACCGAGGAACGAGAGCGGAATCCAGGCCGCCCGGACCCGCGAGGGACGAGGCGCGGGTGGAGTCCGGCCCGGGTCCGGGAACTCCACCCCCACGCTCGTCGAGCTCACTTTCGGTTAGCCGCCGGCCTTGTATGCAGCCGCCGCGTCCTTCTCGAGCTTCGCGGCCGCGCCGTTGACGTCCGACGGGCTCTTCAGGAAGTTCTGCAGATCAGTGAACTCCGCGTCGCCGCCGAACTTCGCCGGAGCGAGGTCGGACATGTCGAAGCGGAACACCGCGGCCTTCGCGAGCGCCCCCGCCGTCGTCCGGGTGATGTCGTCCGGATAGACGCTGAGGTTGAGGTTCTTGTTCGGCGAGCTGAAGCCGCCTCGCTTGGCCCAGATCGACGCCGCCTCAGGCGTGGCGAGATACTTGATCAGCGCCTCCGAGGCGGGCGTGTCCTTGAACATCACGATCACGTCACCGCCGCCGACGACGTCGCCGGCGCCCTGCCCGTTCACCGACGGGAAGGGGAAGACGTTGTAGTCGGTCACGGGCTTGGCCTTCGACTGGCCCGCGACGACGCCGGGGACGAAGTCGCCCTCGAAGATCATCGCGGCCTTCGGCGGATTCGTGAACACCGCGGTGACCGAGTCCGGGAAGTTCGTCTGCAGGGCTCCGGACGCGCCGCCGTTGATGTTCTTCGAGTCGCCGAGCACCTGCGACATGTCCTTCATCGCCGTCTTCACCGACGGATCCGTCCACGGGATCTTGTGGTCGGCGAGCTGGTCGTACTTCGCCGCACCGGCGGTGCGGAGGTAGATGTTCTCGAACAGGTCGGTGAGCGTCCAGCCGTCCGCCCCGCCGATCGAGTACGCCGGGGTGCCCGACGCGCTGATCGTCTTGGCGCTCGCGAGGAGGTCCTTCCAGTCCTTCGGCGCTGTAACGCCCGCGTTCTTGAAGGCATGGACGTTGTACCAAACGGTCGACTTGTTGGCGCCCTTGAAGAAGAGGCCGTAGAGCTTGCCGTTGACCGTGCCGAACTTCAGCCAGTCGGCCGAGAAGTTGCTGGAGATGTCGCTCTTCGCGAA
Organism: Thermoleophilia bacterium UBA5186; assembly: GCA_002413095.1. Taxonomy (GTDB): domain Bacteria; phylum Actinomycetota; class Thermoleophilia; order Gaiellales; family Gaiellaceae; genus UBA5186. The sequence continues at coordinate 8,812 of DHWI01000096.1, read as the reverse complement.
GTCGATCGGCTTGAGCGCACCCTGGGCCACGAAGCCCTTCATCAGGCCCGGCGACGGCAGCGCAGCGATGTCCGGCGGGTTACCGCCCTGCACGGCCGTGGTCAGAACCTGGCCGGGATCCTTCGCGGCCTTGTACTTGATCGTCACGCCTGGGTTCTTCGCCTTGAACCCGTTGAGGACGGCCTGGATGGCCGCACCCTCTGGGCCCGTCCAGACGGCGACCATGCTGATCGTGCCTTTGACCTGAGCCGCGGCGGTGGTTCCGCCGCCGCCCGAGCTCTTCTTGCTGCTCCCGCCGCACCCTGCTGCAACTAGCGAGAGGCCGAGCGCGATCGCGGTTAGGACGAACCATCCGCGCTTGCTCATGCGCCTGCTCCTTTCTCTTTCCCGTCGTAGATACCGAGTCCAGTTTCCGGATCGAAGAAGTGCAGGGCGCGCGTGTCGACGGCGACGTCCACGGGCTCACCCTGCTTCGCCTTGGAGCGCGCGCCGAAACGCCCGACGAGGACGGTCTTGCCCTCGGGGGCGCTGACGCCGATGTCGCCCTCGGTGTCGCCCTTGTCGGCGTCGAGCTCACGCGTCTCCTCGGTCTCGGCTGCCTCGGCCTCGACGGAGAAGTGGGCCATGATCTCCGAGCCGAGCGCCTCGAGGAGCTCGACCGTGCCGGTCAGCCGCTGGTTCTGCGGCGTGTCGGAGGCGAGACTCGCGTCGTCGAGGTCCTCGGGCCGGATGCCGAGTACGACCTTCTTGCCCTCGTAGTTCTTGAGGCCGGGCCGCGCAGAGAGCGTCTCGTCGCCGAGGGCCACGGAGAGCTTTCCTGCCTTCGCGGCGAGCCCTCCGTTCGCCCGCTCGATCGTCGCCGCGAGCATGTTCATCGCCGGGCTGCCGATGAAGCCGCCGACGAAGAGGTTGTTGGGCCGGTCGTAGAGCACCTGCGGCTCGTCGACTTGCTGCAGCTCGCCCTTTCGCATCACGGCCACCCGGTCGCCCATCGTCATCGCC
>DHWI01000096.1:5584-7726 GCA_002413095.1 Thermoleophilia bacterium UBA5186 | reverse complement strand
GGCTCGTCCATCAGGAACGCCTGCGGCTGCCGCACGATCGCACGGCCCATCGCGACTCGCTGGCGCTGGCCGCCGGAGAGCGCGCGTGGCTTGCGCTTCAGGTACGGCTCGAGCCCGAGAACTCGAGCTGCTTCCGCGACCCGCTTCGCGACCTCCGCCTTGGGCGTCTTCTTCAGCTTCAGGCCGAAGGCGATGTTCTCGTACACCGACAGGTGCGGATAGAGCGCGTAGCTCTGGAANNCCGACGAGCACCATGAACTCGCCGTCCTGGATCTCGAGATCCATGTCGTAGACGGCCTTCGTGCCGTCCGCATAGATCTTGCTCACCCCGTCGAACGTGACCGCTCCCACGGCTGTCCTCCTTCCGGTTCGGCGTGGTTTTATAACCCGCCCTGACCCGTTCCACAACGCGGTCCGTCGGGCAGACTCCGGGAAATGCCGCCCAATCCTCTCGACGACATCCGCCGCGGGCTCCGCTTGATCGGCGAGCAGCTGCGCCGAAATGCGGCCACCGAGCCCGCCGGCGACTGGATCACGGAGCAGGTCGCCGCGCGCGAACGGCCCGAGCCTGCGCGCAGTCTGGATGAGTTGCAGGTCGAGCTCGACTCGCTGATCGGGCTCGAGACCGTCAAGGAACAGGTGCACGCGCTCGTGGCCTTCCTGCAGGTGCAGGCGAAGCGCATGGAGCACGGGCTGCCGGAGGTGGCGACCTCGCAGCACCTCGTGTTCCTCGGCAATCCCGGCACGGGCAAGACCACCGTGGCGCGGCTGCTCGCGGAGATGTACCGGGCGATGGGCCTGCTCGAGCGCGGCCACCTCGTCGAGGTCGATCGCGCCGGGCTCGTCGGCCAGTACGTGGGAACCACGGCGATCAAGACCGACCGCGTGATCCGGAAGGCGCTCGACGGCGTCCTCTTCATCGACGAGGCCTACGCGCTGACCCCGGAGATCGATCGGATGGACTTCGGGCCTGAGGCGGTCGAGACGCTGTTGAAGCGGATGGAGGACTTCCGCCATCGCCTCGTCGTGATCGTCGCGGGCTATCCGCGGCTCATGCACCGCTTCCTCGACTCGAACCCGGGCCTGCGCTCGCGCTTCGCGCGCGAGATCGTGTTCCCGGACTACTCGAACGACGAGCTCGTGGCGATCGCCGGCAAGTTCCTGGCCGAGAACGAGTACGTCTTCGGCGCCGGCGCGGAGGAAGCGCTCCGCTCGATCCTCGCAGGTGCGCGCCGCGGCGAGGGGTTCGGCAATGCGCGGTTCGCACGGACGATCTTCGAGCAGGCGCTGAACACGCAGGCGCTACGGCTTGCGCGGGTCGAGGGCTCCGTCCTCGAGAACCTGTCGCAGACGGATCTGATCACGCTGGAGTCGGACGACGTGATCTCGGCCGCGCGGGGGCTCGGCGAGGAGCCGGCTGGCACCGCCGAAGCCCGCGGCTTCTGGCGCCGGCGATCGAGTAGGGGCTAGACGCCGCCGGAAGGCGTCAAGCCGCCCGGGATCGCGATATCTGACGTCGTTATCGACACCTGGTTTGCGCCGGTGACGAGGTTCACTCGTTCGGGTGACGGCTTGGCCGTGAACCTGATCGAGCCGGTGACCAGCGGCCGCATCGTCGTCGACGGCGTGGCCGAGTCGGGCATGACCATGGTGATCGCGACGCACGAGATGGGCTTCGCCCGAGACATCGCGAACCGCGTCTGCTTCCTCGACGCGGGCCTGATCCTCGAGGAAGGCCCCCCGGCCCGGATCTTCGAGTCGCCCGAGAACCCGCGCACGCAGCAGTTCCTGCAGCGGATCATCGAGGCGGGCCGGCTCTAGCTAAGCGCCTCGAAAGTGAGCCGCTGGAAGTGCTGGATCAACGGCTCGCTCGCGACCATGAGGTTGCCGTGGTCGAGCGCGCCCGAGCGCAGGCCGCGCTGGACGCCCTCGACGAGCGCCGTGTCCTCCCGGCCCACCTGCGCGTCGAGCTCCAACAGCTCCGCGATCCAGGCCTCGTCGACGCCGGCGCCGAAGAAGTAGTCGAGGAATCGAGCCGTCCGCTCAGTTCCCACCGGGTAGATGGGGCCGATCGACAGGTTCGTCCGGCCGGGGAAGACGTTGATCCCCACGTTCGGCCAGAGGAAGTGGAACTGGCTGCGC
>DHWI01000096.1:3708-5483 GCA_002413095.1 Thermoleophilia bacterium UBA5186 | reverse complement strand
CTCGAGAAGAGGCCCTCCGCCTCGAGCCGGTAGGAGTCGGGCGAGACGTCCACGACCTTGCTGAAGCTGGGGTGCGCCGTGGCGCAGTGGTAGCACTCGAGGAAGTTCTCGCACGCGACCTTCCAGTTCGTTTCCAGCTCGCTCGACGCACGGTGGTGGAAAGTGAGTGCCTCGACGTCCACGACCTCGGCGAGGAGCTCCGGCAGGCGGCCGAGTGCCTCGGCAAGGGGCGGCGCCGACACGTCGGGATTGACGAAGACGAACGGCCCCCAGGTGTCGACCTGGACCGGGAGGAGGGACAGCTCGGCCGGGTCGAAGTCCGGCTCGCGGTCGGCCCGCGGCGCGGCGCGGAGCGTGCCGTCGAGGCCGTACGTCCACGCGTGGTAGGCGCACTGCAGCGTCTCGCGCTTGCCCTCGCCTTGCGCGACCTGGAAGCCGCGGTGCCTGCAGACGTTCACGAACGCCTTCAGCTCGTCTTCCCGTGTGCGGGTCACCACGACGGGGATCAGCCCGGCGGTCGCCGTGAAGAACGAGCCCGGTTCGGCGAGCTGCCCCGCGTGCCCCACGTACTGCCAGGCGCGGCGGAAGATCCGCTCCTGCTCGAGACGCAGGACCTCCGCGTTCGTGTACCAGTCGAACGGGAGCGTGGCGCCGCGGGCGAGCGCATCGCCGAGGTCTGGGTCGATGCGAACGGCCACGGGCCGAAATCTAGCCGGAGGGTTTGGTGGAACGTCGCTCGTCGTCGCGCGGATCGGCGGCATAGCGCGCTCGTTTCGCCAATCCCTCAGCTAGAAGGGTCGATGCGGCGGAGGCGACGGACGCGGCAACGTTCTCGTACCACGGATTACCGCCCAATTGCCTGCAGGCGCGGGATCGTCTCCCGCAGGGATCTTCCGGTCGCCCGTTTCGAAGTCGTCCACGATGGCGGCTCCGTTGACGTAGTGCCTCCGCAGGTCGTGGTCGTCGACGTCGACCGCCTCCTCCTCCAGCAGCCTCTCGGCGACCTGGAGATCGACCGCAGCCCGGGCAGCATCGGCTCCCACGAAGAGCGAGCTGCCGTCGATTCGGATCGCTCACGACCTCGATCGCGGTTTAGTTGTCTGTGGCGACACCTCGGCGGACTTCTAATCCCAAGGTCGCTGGTTCGAGTCCAGCACGGCCCACTCGCGAGGCTCCGCCTGTCGCCAGAATCAGAAGATTGAGTATCTTCGCGCGGCCTTGCGTGCAGCGGTCTAACGAGGGCCCCTTGCGTCGCAGTGGTGCGATGAGTCGACGGAATAGCCGATCTCGACCCTCGCGAAGCTCCGCTTTGGAGAACTAGCGGCGGCGATTGCCCTCGCGAATCGGCTGGCCGCTTTTCCTAACCCCCTGATTGATCGGGACGGACAGAGGCGGCGGCGCCTCGGTCTCGGCGTCAATCGAGCCGCCGCTCGTTCCCCTTGGGGTCGGACGCGCGTCGAGCCGGCGAGCGCGGTTGTGGTGCGTGGGGCTGCGGTCTAGCCTCGTACCGTGTTGGTTTGCGCGAGTTGCGGGCACGAGAACCCCGAGAACGCCAAGTTCTGCGTGGCGTGTGGCTTTCCATTCGCGGCTGCGCCAGCGGGGGCGAAGGAGCACCGCAAGACGGTGACGGTTCTGTTCTGCGACCTGACCGGCTCGACCGCGCTTGGCGAGACGCTCGACCCGGAGCGGCTGCGGGCGCTGCTGGCCCGCTACTTCGAGCGGATGAAGGCGATCGTCGAGCGGCACGGCGGTAGCGTGGAGAAGTTCATCGGCGA
>DHWI01000096.1:0-3684 GCA_002413095.1 Thermoleophilia bacterium UBA5186 | reverse complement strand
GCGACGCGGTGATGGCCGTCTTCGGGGTGCCGGTGTTGCACGAGGATGACGCGCTGCGCGCGCTGCGGTCGGCGGTCGAGATGCGCGAGGCGCTCCCCGAGCTGGGGCTGCAGGGGCGGATCGGCGTGATGACGGGTGAAGTGGTGACCGGCACCGAGGAACGACTGGCCACGGGGGATGCGGTGAACGTAGCCGCCCGGCTTGAGCAGGCGGCGCAGCCGGGCGAGGTGCTGGTCGGGGAGCCGACGCTCGCGCTCGTCGGCGGAGCAGCCGAGGTCGAGCCGGTCGAGCCGCTCGAGCTGAAGGGCAAGGCCGAGCCGGTGCCCGCGTACCGGCTCCTACGCGTGCGCGACGCGCCGGAGCGGCGGCACGAGGCGCTGTTCGTCGGACGTGAGCGCGAGCTTTCGATCCTCGGGGAGGCTTGGGAGCGTGTGCAGGCCGAGGAGCGCTGCGAACTCGTCACGCTCGTTGGCGATGCCGGCGTCGGCAAATCGCGCCTGGTCGCCGAGTTCCTGCACGACCTCGAAGCGAGGGTCGTTCGCGGCCGCTGCCTCCCTTATGGCGAAGGGATTACGTATTGGCCGGTCGTCGAGGTGCTGAAGCAGCTCGACGACGTGCCCGCGGACGAGAATGCCGCGGTGGCGATCCGCTCGCTGCTGGGCGAGACGGAGGCGACGACATCCGCGGAGGAGATCGCGTGGGCCTTTCGCAAGACCTTGGAGCAGACTGCAGCAGAGCGGCCGCTCGTGGTCGTCTTCGACGACATCCAGTGGGGCGAGGAGACGTTCCTCGATCTGATCGAGCATGTCGCGCTTCTTTCCTCGGGGGTATCGATCCTGCTGCTCTGCATCGCGCGGCGGGAGCTCAGCGAGCACCGCCCCGCCTGGCCGGTGACGCTACGGCTCGAGCCCCTGGGCGAGGAGGACGTCGAGGAGCTGATCCCCGAGCGCATCGCGGGGGAGCTACGCGAGAAGATCACTCGGGCGGCGGGCGGCAACCCGCTCTTCATCCAGGAGATCCTGGCGATGGCCGACGAGACGGAGGGCGAGGTGCTCGTCCCGCCCACGCTGCAAGCGCTGCTCGCGGCGCGCCTCGATCAGCTCGAGATGGCCGACCGAAGCGTGCTTGAGCGGGGCGCGATCGAGGGCGAGATCTTCCACCGAGGCGCCGTGCAGGCGCTTGCGTCCGACGAGACCCCGGTGACGCCGCGCCTGGCCGCGCTCGTCCGCAAGCAGCTCGTCCGCCCGGACAAGACACAGCTCCTAGGCGAGGATGCCTTCCGCTTCCGCCACCTCCTGATCAGGGACGCGGCCTACGACGCGCTGCCGAAGGCGGTGCGGGCAGACCTCCACGAGCGCTTCGCATCCTGGCTGGAGGACCACGGCGCCGGCCTAGTCGAACTGGACGAGATCCTCGGCTACCACCTCGAGCAGTCCTGCCGCTACCGCGCCGAGCTCGGGACGCCGGTCGACGGGATGCTGGCCGCGGCGGCGAGGCGCCGCCTGACCGCCGGCGGCCACCGCGCGCAGCTCCGGGCTGACTACGGCGCCGCCGTGAGCCTGCTCGAGCGCGCCGCCGCGCTCGTGCCCCCGGCCGAGATCGACCTCGCCCTCGAAACCGAACTCGGCGACGCACTGTTCTGGGGAGGCAAAGGCGTCGACGCGCTCCGGCGCGCGGATTCCCTCGCCGAGCGTGCCGCGGCCGCGGGCGACCAAGTGGGTGAGCTGTGCGGGAGGGTCAAGGGGGGCCTGTTCCGCACCTTCCTCGAGCCGGAGGGCGCGACCGAGAAGCTGGCCGCCCTCGTCGAGCAGGCGTTGCCCGTGTTCCAGGCCGTCGGCAACGACGTGGCTCTGTACATCGGATACTCCGCGCTCGGGCAGGTGGCGAACATCCGCGCGCAGATGGACGCAGCGCTGGAGGCATACGAGCAGGCCGCCGCCCACGCACGGCAGGCGGGCCTGCCGCCCGAGTTCTTGGCGTGGCGCGCCACTTTTCGCTTCGTCGGCACGACACCCGTGTCGGGACTGCTGGCGTGGCTGGACGAGAACGAGCCACGAGACGGGCGGAACCACTGGCTCCGTGCGAACCGGGCCGGGGCGCTGGCGATGCTCGGTCGCTCCGACGAGGCGCGCGCGATCCTCGCCGTAACACGCGCAGAGCTGGCCGAGCGCGGCGGGGGAATCCAGCTCGCGACGACGACCGGCCAGACTTCCGTCGACGTCGAGCTCTTGGCCGGCGATCCCGCCGCCGCCGCCGAGCTCGGAGCAGAAGGGTGCAGGCTGCTCGACGAGCTGGGCGAAAAGGGCTCCCAGTCGACCGCGGCCGGGAAGCTCGCGCAGGCGCTCTACGCGCTCGACCGGCTCGACGAGGCGGACGCCTGGGCCGGCCGCGCAGCGAAGCTCGGCGCGAGCGACGACGCGCTCACGCAGATGCTCTGGCGGCAGGTCAGAGCAAAGGTGCTCGCGCGTCGCGGCGAGCACGCCGAAGCAGAGCGGCTCGCGCGCGAGGCGGTCGCGATCGGCGAAGAGACTGACATGCTCGACGCGCAGGGCGACGCGTCCGCCGACCTCGCCGAGGTGCTGTCACTCGCCGACCGCCCGAAGGAAGCTGCCGAGGCGCTCGAGCAGGCACTCGTGCGCTACAAGAGCAAGGGCAATCTCGTCTCGACGCAGCGCGCGCAGATGCGACTCGCGGAGCTACAGGCGAAGCTCAGTCCCTTCTGAACGCCTGGGGTCGACGCGGCGGAGGCGACGGACGCGGCAACGCTCCCGTACGACGCATTCCCGCCCAAGTCCCTGCAGGCGCGGAATCGCCTCCGCAGGGATCTTCCGGTCGCTCGTTTCGAAGTCGTCCACGATGGCGGCTCCGTTGAAGTAGTGCTTCCGCACGTCGTGGTCGTCGGCCGCCTCCTCTTCCAGCAGCCGCTCGGCGATCAGGAGATCGACCGCAGCCCGCGCGGCGTCGGCTCCCACGAAGAGCGAGCTCCCGTCGATCTCGCACAGGACGGTGCCGCCGACCTCCACAAGCGGGTGCGGCCGGATCACCTGCAGGTCGAGGACGATTCCTTCAGGGACGAGCGCTTCTCGGAGTCGGCGCAGGACGTCCACGACGTCCTCGGGCTCCACTCATCAGAGCGACCACGAAAAGAGGACGATGTCGAACGCCGAGCGCGGGATTTCGATCGCCGTAGCCGCCGCCGCCGCAAAACTGACGCGCCCGGCGAGCTCCGAGGGCAAGGCCTGGCGGGCGGCTTCGACCGCGTCTTCGTCTGGATCGAACGCAAGGACGGTTGCCGCGCGCTGCGCGACCGGAACGGTCATCCGACCGTCGCCGCAGCCGACCTCGAGGACGCGTGCGCCCGCAAAGTCGGCCACCCGTTCGAGCGCCGCGAAGTGCGCTCCCTCGGGATCGAGGACGCTCGCCGGATTCACTCAGGCGTCAGGCGTCGTAGGCGTCGGCGGCGACCCGCTCGCGAACTTCTTCGTCCGAACGCTGCATCTCCGGGTGGTCGCGGTCGACGTGCTCGCGCGCGAGGCGAAAGAGCTCGTCGTCGTCGGCTCCTTCAAGTCGGTGGCCGCAGGGACAGTCGATGACTCTCATTGTTTCCTCCTCTTGTAGGCCTTGAGTGTCGTGCCGCGGGCACCGAATTTCTGCGCCTTCCGGCGCGTGTCCTCGAACTTCGAG
>DHWI01000117.1:4708-11311 GCA_002413095.1 Thermoleophilia bacterium UBA5186 | reverse complement strand
CCGCTCGTCGAGATCATGCACCCGCTCGTCGGGTTCGCCGAGGAGCTCAAGCGGCTGCGCGCGCTGACGGTCAAGACTGCAGCCGAGGAGGCCGATTCCGTCGAGTACCTGTGCGGGACGATGATCGAGCTCCCGCGCGCGTGCATCCGCGCGGACGAGATCGCCGAGCACGCCGACTTCTTCTCCTTCGGAACGAACGACCTCACCCAGACGGCGATGGGCTTCTCGCGCGACGACGCGGAGGGGAAGTTCCTGACCTTCTACCTCGAGGACGACGTGCTCGAGCGGAACCCGTTCGAGATCCTCGACGAGTCGGGCGTAGGCGACCTGATGCGCATCGCGGTCGAGCGGGGCCGCGCCGCGAAGCCTGATCTCAAGCTCGGCATCTGCGGCGAGCACGGGGGAGAGCCGAAGAGCGTCGCGTTCTGCCACGGCCTCGGGCTCGACTACGTGAGCTGCTCGCCGTACCGGGTTCCGCTCGCGCGACTGGCAGCGGCCCAGGCGGCGCTTGCCGAGCGCGGCGTCAGCGCCCAACTTTCGGGCGGGTGACGCGCGCCAAGGCGTCGTCCCAGACGTCGATCGCGTGCGCGTGAACCTGCTCCGGCTCCTGTAGGAAGACGGGCGCGTGGACGGCCACGAGGTGACGGGTCAGCGTCGCCGGGTCGTCGAATCCCGCGGGATCGATCGGCTCGCCGATCATCCCGACGAATCTCCAGCCCCGTCGCAGCGTGACGACCGGAAGGATGGGCGACCCGGTCTCCAGCGCGAGCCGCGCGATCCCGCTCCGCACGCGGGCCGGCCGGCCCGCGAGCTCCACCTCGAGCTCGCCTGGGACGTCCACGGCCATCAAGCACGTCTCGCCGCGCTCGAGCAGCGCGCGCAGCACCGGGTACGAGCCGCCAACCGGCACCCATCTGCAGCCGGCCTCCTCGACCCAGCGGTTCTGAGTCGCGATCCAACGGCCCCGCAGGCCGTCGACCGTTGGGACACCCCACGTCCCTCCAGGCAGGTAGAGCTTGGCGCCGCGGGCGGCGACTGCGTGCACCAGGCCGAGAAACGGCCCGACGTGAAGATTGGCGAGGATCACGCCGGCGCTGCTTCTCGCGCGGGCAGCCTCGAAGCGCTTGTAGCCCTCGACAGAAATCCCACGGTACGCCCCTGGACGCCATTGCAGCTCGGCCCGCACCGCGTCCTCGATCAACCGGCGTCGCGCAAACCTCGGGGACGCCTCGCCGCGAATCGCCCCCGCCAGCTCCAGGGCTTCGGCGCGCCGACGCGGCACGACGAACCACTCCAGCCGGCCACGCAGCGCAGCCAGCCGTAGCGCCACGGGGTCAGGCAGGAGCCGGTGGAACCACGCGCTCCCGTAGACGCGAATCGGCAGCGTCTGGCCGGTCAGCTCAACGAGGTGCGCCTTCGGCTGCTCGAGCTCGTCCAACCGTCGTTCAAGCGACATCGCCACGTGTTGATAATCGCCGCTCAGTGCCCGTGCAGCAGTCCAACCTCACCCCACCCGCCCCGTCGCCGGCCATCGACGGAGCTCCACCGGTCGCACCCAACCTGCCCAGTGACGCGGACGCGCTGGCCGCCCGCCGCGTCTCGCGCAACATCTTCGAGACGCTCGTCTTCCGCGGGCTGTCGACGCCGATTGCCCTTGTGCTCGTCGTCGTCCAGAGCCGCTTCCTCGCTCCGGGCGGGCGGGGGCAGTTCATCCTCGTCGTCCTCAGCGTCACGATCCTCTCGCGCCTGTTCGGACAGCTTGGGCTCGCGGTCACGAGCCGGATGCAGCAGCACGGGATGGAGCTGCGCCGGCTCGTCCATCGCGCCTTCGCGCTCGCTCTGCTGCTCGGACTCGGCGGCGCAGCGGCGATCGTGGGCTGGGGCCACGTGCAGCGCGGGGTCGGCGTCGACCTTGCCGCGATCGGCGCCGTGGCGCTCCTGCCGAACATCGTGTGGCAGTCGGTCTCGGGCGTGCTGCTCGGCCTCGGGCGGGTGCGGCTCTGGAACTGGATCCAGACGCTGCCGCCGATCCTCACCCTCGTCGGGATGCTCGTGTTCGTCGTGGCCTACGACGGCGGCGTCCGGGGCGCGCTGCTCGCCTGGGCGCTCGCGCACGCGATCACGGCACTGTTCGCGCTCGCGGCCACGCGGCATGTCTGGGCTCCGTTCGCCCTCGACGAGCTTGTCGACGTCGCGCTCGCCCGGCTTGCGATCACGATGGGCGCGGTCCAGGTCGTGAACCTGATCAGCTACCGCATCGAGCTGTTCATCCTCGACCGCTACCGCGGAATCGGCGCGGTCGGCGTCTACTCGATCTCGATGCAGGCCGCGGAGGCGATCTGGCTCGTCGCCGCTGCGATCGCAACGTCGGTCACGGCGCCTGCGGTGCAAGAGGATGAACCCGGCGCCCGGCGCTTGATCGCGCGCTCGGCCCTCCGTGGATTGGTCTACACCGCCGTCCTTGCCGCAGTCGTCGGGATCACGGCGCCCCTCCTGATTCCGGCGCTCTTCGGACATGACTTCCGCCACGCTGCGCGGCCGCTGGCCTTCCTGCTTCCGGGAATCGTCGCCTACGCGCCGGTCTCGATCCTCGTCGTCTACCTGTCCGTGCGCCGCGGCCGGCCGCGACTCAGCCTTGCGGTCGCGGTCGTCGGTCTGATCGTCACCGCGACTGCGTCGGTCGTCCTGATCCCAAAGCACGGCGCCGGCGGAGCCGCGCTCTCGAGCACGATCGGCTATGTCGCCGGGGGGACGATGGCGTGGATCTTCTTCAGACGGCTCGCACGCCGCTGAGCTAGAAGTTGATCCCTGAGGTCACCCTCTTCGTTAGACGCGCAAACGCGCGTTTCGGCGATGCTTGAGAGGTGACCTCCGTCGTCGACGCGCACAACGACCTCCTGCTCGAGCTCGTTCTGCGAAGCGAGGAGGAGAACCCGTTCGGCACCGCCTGGCTGCCACAGCTACACGCCGGGTCGGTCGCTGTGCAGATCTGTCCCGTCTATGGGGCGGACGCGGGCGATGAGGCGCGCGATGTCGTTCGGGCGCAGATCGCCGCGTTCGACCGTGCCGTGCGCGAGAACGACCGTGACGTCGTCCAGATCCGCAGCGCCCGCGACCTCGACCGTCTCGACGGGCGGATCGGACTGATCCTCTCGATGGAGGGCGTCGAGGCCCTCCACGGAGACCCGGCCGCGTTCGACGCGCTCTGGGACGCCGGGGCGCGAATGGTCTCGCTGACCTGGAACTACGCGAACCCGTTCGCAGGCGGGATCGACGCGCCCGAGCAGGGCTTGACCGATGAGGGGCGCGAGCTCGTCGGGAGCTTCGCCGAACGCGGCGTCGTCCTCGACCTCGCCCACGCCTCCGAGCGTACGTACTTCGAGGCGCTGGAAGCTGCGCCGGCGGCGCAGGTCGTCGTCAGTCATGCAGGCTGCCGCGGCGTCCACGACCACGTGCGCAACGTCTCGGACGATCAGCTGCGGGCCCTCGCTGACCGCGGCGGCGTGCTCGGGATGATGGCGCTGACGCTGACCGTGGGCCGAAACGGCGCGAGCCTCGAGCGCTACCTCCAGCACGTCGACCATGCAGTCGAGCTCATGGGAATCGAGCACGTCGCTCTCGGCTCGGACTTCATCGACCAGGTGATCCAGGCCGAGCTCGCCGCCGGCAAGCCGCTCAATCCGTCGACGCGGGAAGCGATGGACCTCGGCGGTGGGAGGCTCGCGATCCAGGAGCTCGTCGGCGCCGCCGACTATCCAGCCCTGCTCGAGGCGCTCCGCCGTCGGGGCTACGACGGCGAGCGGCTCGACGCGATCGCGCACGGCAACCTGCTCAGGGTGCTGCGCGCGGGCCTTCCTCCAACATGATCTCGTCCAGCGGCTTCCGCTCCAGGTCGGGCACCTCGGCGTCGTCCGCCGGGTAGCCGACCGGGATCAGGATGAACGGGCGCTCGTTCGCGGGACGCTCGAGGATGCGGCTCAGGAAGCCCATCGGCGACGGCGAATGGGTCAGCGTGGCGAGACCTGCTGCATGGAGCGAGGCGAGCAGGAAGCCCGTCGCGATCCCCACCGACTCGCGGACGTAGTAGTGCTTCCGCTTGCTCCCGTCCGGCTCGATCCCGTACGCCTGCTCGAAGACGACGATCACGTACGGGGCGTCGGTGATGTGCGGCTTGATCCAGTCGGTCCCGATCGGCTCGATCGCCTCAAGGTACTCCTGGCTCGCCCGTTCCTTGTACAGCCGCTCCTCCTCGGCCTCCGCGGCGGCGCGGATCTGTGCCTTCACGGCCGGGTCCGAGACGACGACGAACGTCCATGGCTGCTGGTGGGCTCCGGAGGGCGCCGTGCCCGCGGTCCGGATCGCGTTCTCGATCAGCTCCCATTCGACCGCCTCGGAGGAGAAGTGGCGAACCGAGCGCCGTTCCTGCATCAGCTCGAGGAATCCGGACGACGCCGCGAGCGCCTCCTCGCGGGTCGGACGCGTGTAGCGGAGGGGGAGGGGGCAGAATCGCGCAGTGACCGACATGTGTGCGATTTTACGGTCCGCTGACCTTCCTCTGGCGCTCCCTTTGCGAACGTCGAGCCACGATGCGCTCATGACGAAGCAGCTCGCACGCACCGCCCGCTCGCCGCGCCGCCTCCTGATCGCGTTGCTCGCAACCGCCGCGTTCGCCGCCGCGGCTGCGCTCGGGCCGGTCTCCCACCGCTCGAGCGCCGAGGCCGCCGGGAAGCCCGCGCCCAAGCCGGCGGCGGGGATCCACAAGATCAAGCACGTGATCGTGATCATGCAGGAGAACCNNTCCTTCGATCACTACTTCGGCACGTATCCGGGCGCCGACGGCATCCCGATGCAAAACGGCGTTCCGACGGTGTGCAGCCCCGATCCGGCGACGGGCCAGTGCGTGAAGCCGTTCCACGTTTCCGCCGACCTCAACGCAGGCGGCCCGCACGGCGAGCAGAACGCGATTGCCGACGTTGACGGCGGGAAGATGGACGGATTCGTCGCCCAGGCCGAGAGCGGCAAGAAGAAGCGCTGCGTCAACCCGAACGACCCAGGCTGCGCGCTCAAGCGCAAGACGGACGTGATGGGCTACCACGACGCCCGCGAGATCCCGAACTACTGGGCCTATGCTCAGAACTTCGTCCTCCAGGACCACATGTTCGAGCCGAATGCGTCGTGGAGCCTCCCGGCCCACCTCTTCATGGTCTCGGAATGGTCGGCCAAGTGCTCGAGCTCCGCTCCGTCGAGCTGCGTCAACGCGCTCCAGAGTCCCGGCTCGCCGCCTGACTTCCAGAACCCGCAGCGGATTCCCCCTGACTACGCCTGGACGGACCTCACGTACCTCCTCCACAAGCACCGCGTCAGCTGGCGCTACTACGTCTTCAACGGCACCGAGCCCGATTGCGCAGACGACGAGGCGACCTGTGCGCCGGTCGCGCAGAACGCAAAGACGCCGGGAATCTGGAATCCGCTCCCGTGGTTCGACACCGTGAAACAGGACGGGCAGCTCCAGAACATCACGTCGCTGACGAACTACTTCACGGCGGCGAAGACCGGCAAGCTCCCCGCCGTCTCCTGGATCAATCCGACCGGCTCGGTCAGCGAGCATCCGCCTGGCCTCGTCAGCTCCGGCGAGAAGTACGTGACGAAGCTCGTCAACGCCGCCATGCGCGGCCCGGAGTGGAAGTCGACCGCGATCTTCCTCGCCTGGGACGACTGGGGCGGCTTCTACGACCACGTCGCCCCGCCGCGGGTCGACGCGAACGGCTACGGCCTGCGCGTCCCCGGGATCGTGATCAGCCCGTACGCGCGGAAGGGGCTCGTCGACCATCAGACGCTCAGCTTCGACGCCTACGTGAAGTTCATCGAGGACGACTTCCTGGGCGGCCGGCGGCTCGACCCGAAGACGGACGGCCGGCCCGATCCACGCCCGGACGTGCGCGAGCGCGCGCCCCAGCTCGGAAATCTCGTCCGCGACTTCGACTTCTCGCGGCAGCCGCGCCAGCCGCTGCTCCTGCCGCCGCGCTGACTCAAGTCCGAGCGGCGCCGTGCCGATCTGGGCAAAAGCCGGGCGGCCCCGCCTAGGCGTCGGGAAGAATGCTAGGTGGGGACGCGCCCGGCGGTCCTCATTGTTACTCGCTAATGGCCGAGCGGCGTGATCGCGGCCCGGTAGGCGGCGCGGCTGCGCGGTCGTGAGCTGAGGTCGGAGGGCGAGCCTGGGTTGCCCGCGTTGTAGATGAGCAGCTCGACGCGCTGGTGCGTCCGCACGAACCGCGCCATCGTCCGGATGAACTCGGGATCCTCGGAGCCCCAGACGCCCCATTCCGGGAACGCGTACGGCTTCTTCGGATACAGGCGGTAGAGCAGGTCGTTCTCGTGCCACGCTGGGCGGCGGTTGAAGTCGTAGAGGTCGTTTCCGACCACGTCGACGTATGCGTCGCCGGGGTAGTACGCCTGCGGGCGGTTCGTCGGGATGTTCGGGACCGGGTAGCCCTGTGGGTTCCAGATCACCCGCAGGCGGTCGGGCGGATTCACTGGGAGGTCGGCGTCAGCCCGGACGGGCGGCAGAGCGAGGCGCTGGAGTCGTGCGTCGAGCTGCGTGCG
>DHWI01000117.1:0-4640 GCA_002413095.1 Thermoleophilia bacterium UBA5186 | reverse complement strand
AGTGCGCCGCGTTCTTCGGCTTGCCGTCCTTCGTGAATGCCGAGTAGAGGGTCCAGTGGCCGTCCATCTCGGGCAACGGGCGCACATAGACGAGCTTTCCCCAGTCGGCCACGGCCTTGTTCCACGCGACGAGGTACGCGTCGCCGCGGCCGGCCGCGATTCCCCCCGGAGTGATCGCCTCGCGGCGTGGCGACTTCGAATCAGTCGTGATCCCGATCAGCGGGATCGGCGCATGCTGTGCGAGCAGGTCGGCCAACGGCGCGCCCCAGGTGACGCCCTGGCCCCAACCGACGAGTACGTGGTGCACCTGCGAGGCCTGCCCGGTCTGCGACTGGAAGCGGGAGACGTCGCCGAGGACGCCGAGGAGGAAGTTAGGCGCCGCGCCAGACGCGGGTGTCGCGAGCAGCAGCGTCGTTGCGCACAGCGACAGCAGGAGGCGCATTGGACGATGGTAACGCCGGTTGAGCGCGGTCGGCAGCCCACAGCCCGACAGCCACGCTGGCCGCGCCGATCGCCAGAATCGCGCCAATCCCGAGCGCGCCCGGACGGCTGTAGGCAGCGTGCCCGCGACCGAAGCGGGAGAGCGCCAAGGTGCAAAGCACCCCTCCCACCAAGCCGCCTAGGTGGCCGCCCACCGAGATCGAGCCCCTGAAGGCGAACGTGATGGCGAGGTTGATGACCAGTAGGCCGACCACGCTGCCTCCGAAAATCGGCGTCCCCTGCCGCTCGAGGACGAGCGCCGCGCCCAAGATCCCGAAGATCGCGCCCGACGCGCCGACGGTCGGCGTGGTCGGCGTGAGGATGAGCGCACCCGCGGACCCCGCCAGTCCCGAGACGAGGTACAGCAGGACAAACCGTCCGCGACCGATCCGCGCCTCTAATCCCGCGCCGAGCCACCAGAGCGCAAGCATGTTCATGCCCAGGTGAAACGGGCCGGCGTGCAGGAAGGCGGCCGTGAGCAGCCGCCACCAGTCTCCGGCCGCTACGGCCGGCCCGTAAAGAGCCCCGCGAAAGAAGATCTCATTCCCCGTGCCGTAGAGGTCGCCGCCGTACACGAGCTCCGCGAGGAAGACGGCGACGTTGATCCCGATCAAGATCCTCGTGACGACCGCGCCGTGGCCCTCGTAGGTCGCGCGCTTGATCGTTCGGGTGACACGCGCGGCTCCCTGGACCTTCCCCGAGTGCTCGGGACAACGCAGGCCGACCGGCGCAAACGTCGTGCAATCGGTGCAGATGGGGCGACCGCACTCCGAGCAGGAGAGCCGCGTCTCGCGATCGGGGTGCCGGTAGCAGTACCTCGGCTCGGCGCTCGCGCTCATTGAAATAGCGTAACGACGTGCTCGTCGACGTCGCGTTCACACCTGCGGAGCGGGTCTCGGCTCCCGTCGCGATCGTCGTCGACGTGCTGCGGGCGACGTCGACGATGGCGCAGGCGCTCGCGGGGGGCTACCGGCGCGTTTTGTGCTGCGCGGAGATCGAGGAGGCGCGGTCGCTGCGCGCGGAGCTTCCGAACGCCCTCGTCGGCGGCGAGCGGAAGGCAGTGCGCATCGAGGGGTTCGACGTCGGTGCGTCGCCCCGGGAGTTCCTTGAGGCGCGGGCCGAGACCCTGATCCTGACGACGACGAACGGGACGCGGACGATCCTGACCGCCGCGGAGGCTTGCGAGGAGGTGCTGCTGGGGAGCTTGCTGAACCTCGACGCGGTCGTGCGCGCGGTGCTGGAGCGGGGGAGGGATGTGGTTGTCGTGTGCGCCGGGTTCCAGGCCGCGTTCGCGATCGACGACGCGTACTGCGCGGGACGGATCGTGCAGCTGGTGGGCGCCGAGCGGACGGATGCGGCGATCGCCGCCGAGCTCGTCGCGCGCGCGTTCCCGGACGCCTGGAGCGGGCTCACCGCGCGAACGTACGGGCCGCCGGGGCTCGACGAGGACATCCGCTTCTGCGCGCAAGAAAGCGTCCTCGACGTCGTCCCGCGCTTCTCCCGCATGGTCGGCTCCGCGGCCGAGATCACGCTCTAAAGGCACACGCGCCCGCGCGCCCGTCGTTGTGACCCTGGGGACGCCCCGAGCCCCCGCCCGTCACTATTGATCGTATTTCGAAAACGCGCACGTGTCCGTCACAGAGCCGTGCCGAAATCGTGCCGGGAGCAAAATACCTGCTCAGGGGCACTTCTTGACATACGAACACCTGTTCGATAGAACATACGTTCCCTGTGATCGCCTGCGTCGTCATCCCCGGCTTCGAGTTGCGCGCGGCGCTCCGTGCGGAACCTGTGCTTGCCGAGCGGCCGGCCGCGCTTGCTCCACTGCCGGGAACGGAGCCCTTGCTCGGCCCCGTGACCGCGGCCGCCGACGCGGTGGGCGTGCGGCCGGGCATGCGCCTGGGCGAGGCGCTCGCGACCTGTCCCGGCCTCGTTCTCGTCGAACAGGATCCGGCCACCGCCCGCGAGGAGTGGGAGGGAGTGCTCCGCCGGCTCGAGGACGCGGGCTTCGCGGTCGACTCCGCGGACCTCGGCTGCGTCTACTTCGAGACGCGCGGAGTCGAACGTCTTTACGGCGGGCTCGAGGCTGCGCTCGAGCGCGCGCTCGCCGCCGTCGGCTCTGCCTGGGATCCACGCGTGGGCGCTGCCGAGCGCCGGTTCGCCGCACTCGCAGCGGCGAACGTCGCGCGCCCCGGGCAGGTCTTGATCGTCTCCGACGAGCGCACCAGCGAGTTCCTCGCGCCGCTGCCGCTCTCGCTCCTGCCGCTCCCGCCGGAGCGGTACGCGGAGCTCGAACAGCTCGGAGTGCGAAAGCTTGGACAGCTTGCCGGGCTCCCGGGCAGCGCCGTGGCCGAACGCTTGGGGCCGGACGGCCGGCGCGCCTGGGGTCTGGCGAGAGGCGGTAGGGCGGGGCGCGTCCGCGGACGGCGCCCACCCGCCGAGATCGTCGAGTCGCTCGAGTTCCCCGAGGCGGTCGGGAACGAGCTGACGTTGCGCCGTGCCTTCGGCGCGCTGCTCGACCGCGTCCTCGCGCGGCCCGAGCGCGACGGACGCTTCGCCCGCAAGGTCGCGATCGCGGCGCGGCTCGTCGGCGGCGGCTCGTGGCGGCGCACGGTCACGCTTCGCGACCCGACCGCGGAGCGCGACCGGCTCAAGGCCGCGCTCGGTCCGAAGCTCGCCGAGCTGCCTGCGCCCGTGCTCGAGCTGCGCCTCGAGATCGTCGCGCTGACGGAGTCGCGCGGACAGCAGCTCGAACTCGTCTGCGTGGAAGGCGACGGGCTCCAGATGCAGTTGCAGGAGGGGCTGAAGCAGGTGTGCGCCAGCACCGGCTCCGGCTCTGTGTGCTCGGTTGTGGAGGTCGCGCCGTGGTCGCGGATTCCCGAAGCGCGCGCGTTGCTTCTACCGCGGGACGACTGAATGCTCCGCGTCCGGCGCTCGTCGAGGAAGAGTTCGACGGGACGCCGCGCCGCGTGAACCGCCAGCCGGTGGCTCTCGTCCGCGAGGANNACCGGCGCTATTTCGATCTCGTGCTCGAGTCGGGCCAGCTCGCGGTCGTCTACCGCGACGGTGAGCTCAAGCGCTGGTTCTCGCAGAAGGCTTGAGCGCGTCCTCCGCCAGTCCTGGCCACTGGTCCGCGTGAGCCGCGGGCACAGCCACCCATTCCTTCATCGGGCGGCCGCCCATCGGGTCGAACAGCTCCGCGCCGTCGAGTGCGAGCGCCCGCTCGCGCGCTGCCGCATCGGGAAGCTTGAAGACGACCGACTCCTGCCAGAAGCCTGCGATCGCCTTTCCACCGCGCTTGACGCACGGCATCCCGAACATCTTGCCGAGCGTGACGTCGTCGTTTTGCGCCGCGAGGTCGTCTGCCAGCTCGTCATAGCGGGCCTGCGCGTCCATCTACTGCGCCCTGATCCGTCCGGCGAAGCCCGTGTCCGGTGCGTGGAAGTTGAGGAGGGTCGTGTCCGCGGTCGGCCGGTGGATCCCGTGCCGAACGCCAGGTGCGGCCGCCATCACGGTGCCTTCGGCCGCTTCGCCGGCGAGAAACTCGATCTCGCCATCCAGGACGAAGAAGCCGTCAAGAGAGTCGTCGTGGGTGTGCGGGTCGACGCCCTCCCAGCCGGGCGTCACGACCAGCTCGAGCAGCGACAGCTCCGGCGTGTCGACGAGGATCGTCACCGTCCGGTCGCCCCTCTCGAACCGCTCGCCCTCGCCCGGCAGGCAGACGACCGCGTCGCTCACCGGCCGGCCCCCGTCGGCGGGGGGGTCCCAGCTGTCCCATTCGAACTCCCGGTTGTCGCGCATCGCGCGCAAGAAGTCCGCGAAGCCGCCGGTCGGCGCGTGGAAGTTGAGGTAGACGGCGCGCGCGTCGCTCTCGTTCGCGAACGTGTGCACGACGTTCGGCGGCGCGATCACGACGGAGCCGGCCGGCGCACGAACGACGTGCTTGCCGCCGGGCCCGAGCCCGAACTCGATCTCGCCCTCGACGATGTAGAACGCGTCCGCGTGCTGCCGGTGGACGTGCGGGTCGGGCCCGCGCTCTCCGGCTTCGTACCGTGTCCACGTCATGACGAGCTGCGGCTCGTCGACGAGGATGAGGACGTTCCGCGCCTCGCGATCGCTGATCGTCTCGCTCTCGCCGGGAGGTAGCAGCGTTGCCTCCA
>DHWI01000057.1:11276-13049 GCA_002413095.1 Thermoleophilia bacterium UBA5186 | reverse complement strand
CACACCCAGCACGACACGACCTCGATCCTCGCGACGCTCGAGCACCGCTACAACGTGGCGCCGCTCGGCACGCGGGACGCGGCGGTGAGGGACCTGTCCAGCGTCTTCCTCGCGAAGGCGGCGCACTAGCCCGCCGCGCGAAAGGCGAGACTGTGCGGGATGCGGATCCTGCTCGTCTCGCAGATGTACCCGGGCCCGGACGATCCGGACCTCGGCGTCTTCGTCGCCCAGATCGAGCGGGCGCTGGAGGCGCGCGGCCACGAGCTCGAGCGTGCCGTCCTCGATCGCCGCGCCGGCGGGAAGCTGCGCTATCTCGAGCTCGCGCGTCGCACGCGCGAGGCGGCGCGGCGGTTCCGGCCGGACGTCGTCTACGCGCACTTCCTCGTGCCGTCCGGGCTCGTCGCTGCGCTCGCGTCGCGCGCGCCGCTCGTGCTGACCGCACACGGGCGCGACGTGCGCAACGTGGGCGCGATCCCGGGAGTGAAGGCGGCAACGCGGTACGCGATCGGGCGCGCCGACGCGGTCGTCGCCGTGTCCGACTACCTGCGTCGCGAGCTCGAAGCAAAGATCCCGGAGGCCCGGGACAAGACCGAGGTGGTCGACTCGGGCGTCGATCTCGAGCGCTTCCAGGTCATGACACCGCCGGAGGGCGCGACCGCTTTCCTCTGCCTCGGCTCGCTCACGGAGCGCAAGAACGTGCTCCGCCTCGCACGCGCGTTCGAGCACCGCGGGGAGGGGACGCTGACGTTCGCCGGTGACGGACCGCTGCGCCAACAGCTCGAGGGGCGCCCCGGGGTCCGGGTTCTCGGCCGTGTCCCGCACGAGGACGTGCCCGGCCTGATCGCTGCGGCCCACGTGGTCGCGCAGCCCTCGCTGATCGAGCCCTTCGGGCAGTCGCTGCTCGAGGCGATGGCCTGCGGCCGGTCGGTCGTGGCGACGCGGGTCGGCGGCCCGCCGGAGTTCGTCACCTCCGAGGCCGGAGTCCTCGTCGACCCGACTGACGACGACGCGCTCGTGCGCGCGCTCGACGCTGCCGCGGGCCTACCGCGCCCGAATCAGGCCGCGCGCG
Organism: Thermoleophilia bacterium UBA5186; assembly: GCA_002413095.1. Taxonomy (GTDB): domain Bacteria; phylum Actinomycetota; class Thermoleophilia; order Gaiellales; family Gaiellaceae; genus UBA5186. The sequence goes on along the minus strand of DHWI01000057.1, from coordinate 11,980 downwards.
CAGCCGCCGAGCCGCACGACGTCAATCGCCAGGCTGAGCGGCTGGAGACGATTCTCCTTCGAGCCGTTTCAAGTCGGCGAGTCTGATCTCCACGAGGGGTCGCACCGTGTCCTCGAGACCTGCACCCCGCGCGAGCTCCAGTGCGCGCTCGTAGCTCTCCCGGGCCTTCTCGAGCGAGGCGCCTTGCTTGAGCCGGTTGTCGCCCGTGATGAGGTGGCGCTGGATCTGTGCGCGGATTTCGTCGCTGGCGGCCACAGGCGTATCTTACGCGTAGATTTCAGCAGGAGAAGTCAGGGAAGCCGCTGCAAATCTACGTAAACCTGTGTGGGTCCTGATCGCCGTCACGAAGGACCGGATCGCCGCAGAGCTCGTCGGTGCGATCCTCGAGGTCGCGAGCACGTAGTCCGCTACCCTGCGCTCGTGCCTTGGCTCCAGATCTCTGCGGTCTTCCACGTGCTCGTTTCGATGGCGCTCGTGGGTCTGATCCTCATGCATTCCGGTCGCGACGCCGGGCTCGGCGGGATGGGCTTCACGCCTGCGTCTCAGGGCGGCACGCACATAGTCGAGCGGAACCTGACGCGTCTGACGGTCGTCGTCGCGGTGATCTTCTTCGCGAATACCGTCGCGCTCTTCCACTTATTGAAGTAGTGCGCCGGCTCGCGCCGGCCCTTCTGGTCCTCCTGCTCGCCACCGCGTGCGGCTCG
>DHWI01000057.1:5543-11183 GCA_002413095.1 Thermoleophilia bacterium UBA5186 | reverse complement strand
CACGCGCGCGCCGTCGCGGGGGAGCTCGAGCGCATGCGGCGGCGTCCGCGGGCGCCCGCGGCGTGGCTGTTTGCGCCGATCGCGGGTCTCGAGCGCTCAGGCTCGACGGTGACGGTCAGGCTGCGCTTCCCGTGGCTGCGGTTCCCCTACGCCCTTACCGTGCCGGCCGCGGCGCCGCCCGGCATCGGCGGCCCGTTCAAGGTGGAGAGCGCCACGCAGCAACGCCTCATCGCCCGGCGCGGCCGCGTTCGACTGGTCTTCAGCCGTCTGGTTGCGGTGGACGCGGTGCGCGTATGGCGGGACGGCGAGATCGATGAGGCGCCGATCCCCCTAGGCGATCTCCCGCGGTTCCAGCTCGACGCCTCGGTCGCGCGTTTCGTGCGCGTCCGCCCTCTGCTCGGCGTCGATCTGGTCGTCTTCCAACTCCGGACCGGGCCCCTCGCGGATCTGCCGCACACTCGGCGCGTGTACTGGCAGACCGCCGACCGTTCCGACTATGCGCAGCTCATGTCCCCCGCGGCCCCTGCGTTCTCGCTCACCGGCCCGGGCCGGGCACCCGCGACAAGCGCGGTGCGGCAGGCGCGGAGGGACGTCGCGTCGCTGCCGCCCGTCTCCGTCCCGATCGCGACGCCACCGGATCCTGAGCTGCAGTACGCGGCGGAGACGCTCGTCGCGGACTGGCGCGAGCTCGGTCTCGGCCCGCTCGTGGTCACACACTCGTCGGGGGACCGGTTCGAGCGGCTCGTAGCGGCGTATCCCCAGGATGAAGCGCTTGCCGCCGCGCTGCTCCTCCCTCGGGGCGGACGCGCGCGCACGCTCTTGCTCGAAGCGCTGGCCCAGCGCGACCAGGCGCCCGCGCTCGCGCGCGTCGAAGCCGCGCTGCGCGCCGAGTCGTCCGTGATCCCGGTCGCGCGCGCCGCGAGCGCGAGGCTCGTCTCGCCCCGGCTCCAGGGCTGGCGGCAGGACGCGCTCGGCGTCGTCGACTACAGCTCGGTCAGAGCCCGGGCCGCGACCCGGCGCCCGTGATGTTGAAGCGTGCGGTCGCGATCGCCGGGACGAGCGCGCCGTACGGATACCGCTCGCCGTAGAAGTCGCTCGCGTTGACGAGCTGCGTCTTGCGCGTCAGGCCCGGGACGTCCTCGAGCACCTGCGGCACCGAGACGGTGAAGCGGAGGTTGACGAGCGGCTCCGCGACCTTGCCGTCGCGGATGCGGAAGGTGCCGTCGCGCGTCATCCCGGTGATCACGCCCTCGCGCGGGTGGACGATGTTGAGGTAGTGGAGCCGCGTGACGTAGATGCCGTCGCCGATCAGCTCCGCGAGCTCCTCGACCGAGCCGGCCTCGCCCGGCGCGAGGGCGAGCGCGAAGGGAAGCGGGCCGTAGTCGCGCATCATCGCGGGCGGAGCGTGTCCAGTCGTGGCATGGCCGTCGCCGGCTTGCGCGGCCGTCGTCCGGTCCCAGACGACGTCGCGCGCAACGCCGTCCTCGATCAGGCCGACGCGCTGCTTCGGCGAGCCCTCGAAGTCGAACCGCTTCGGCAGGTTCCGTGGATCGAGGGCGTCGTCCACGATCGTGACCTTCTCGTCGGCGATTCTCTGGCCGAGCCGACCCGCGAGGTAGCTGCGCTCCTCGAGCAGCCCTAGCGCGCCGAACGAGTCGTAGGCGAAGTAGCCGAGCAGCTCCGCGATCGCATAGGGCTCGAGGACGGCGCGGTAAGCGCCCGGCTCGAGCTCCTGCGCGCCACGCGTGCGCTCGGCCTTCGCCGCCGCTTCGCGGGCGACGGCCGCGGGATCGACGTCGGCGGCACGCCAAGCGCACTGCTCGGCGTAGCCGGAGACGCCCTCGCCGGCAGCGAGCACGAGCGCGGTCGCGTCGGTCATCGCCTGGTGCACGTCGACGCCCGTGCTCGACCGGATGGCCAGCTCGGTGACGCCGCTCGTGTAGTAGCCGTACGCGTCGAGCCCCTCGGCTGCCGCGATCGCGGCAGCGGCCAGCCGCGCCTGGTCCTCGGGGGACTGCGCGGCGGTGGCCTCGTCGAAGCCGTCGGCGTCCGGCAGCTCGGCCGGCTCGGCCAGGCCCGGAAAGGTCGGCTCGGCCACGGCGCTGTCCGCCGCGGCGCGGGCGCGATCGACGAGGCTCGCAAGCCCGTCCTCGTCGACCTTGTTCGTTACGGCGACCCCGACCTTTCCGTCCCGGACGACTCGCAAGGTCACGACGACGTTCTCGATCAGCGTCGGCTGGTGCACCTCGGAGGCGGCGAAGCGCGCGAGGCCGGACCGCTCGGCGAGCACGACCGCCTCGGCCTCTTCCCCGTCCGCGGCGGCGAGCGCGGCAGCCGCGGCCTCGGCCGCGACGCTCAAGCCTTGACGCCGATCTGGACGTTGCGGAAGCGGGCCGGCGCGGCACCGTGGGAGACGTGCGCGCCCTGCCCGGGCTGGCCCTTGCCGCAGTTCGTCAGCCCGACCATCGTCCAGGAGTCCGGCCCGCCCACCGCGTCGAGCGAGCCCCAGAAAACCGGCGTGATCCCGGTGTAGGTCGCGTCGCGCAGCATCCGGCCGAGCTTCCCCTTCTTGATCTCCCAGGCGATCTGCGTTCCGAACTGGAAGTTCAGCCGCTTGTCGTCGATCGACCAGCTCTTGTTCGACTCGAGATAGACGCCGTCGTCCACCTCGGAGATCAGCTGCTCGAGCGTCCCCTGGCCCGGCTCGAGGTGGAGGTTCGTCATCCGCACGAGTGGCATCCGGCTCCAGCCGTCCGCGCGCATCGAGCCGCCACCGCCCGCGCCCAGCCGGGCCGCTGTCTCGCGGGAGGTCAGGAAACCGCGCAGCACGCCGGCCTCGACGATCGGCGTGCGCGCGGCGGGCACGCCCTCGTCGTCGAAGGCGAACGTCCCGAGCCCGCCCGCCGTCGTCGCGTCGGCGGTGATGTTCATCAGCTCGGAGCCGTAGCGGAGCGAGTCCAGGTCGCCGGGGTTGAGGAAGCTCGTGCCCGCGTAGGACGCCTCGGTGCCGTAGACCCGGTCGAGCTCGGTGGGATGGCCCACGGACTCGTGGACCTGCAACGCCATCTGCTCGGAGTCGATCACGACGGTGGTCACCCCGCTCGGGCACGTGTCCGCCCGCAGGAGCGCGGCCGCCTGCTCGGCGACGCGCGGCGCCTCCCGCTCGAGCGCCAGACCTTCGACGTACTCCCATCCAGCCTGAGAGCTCGACCCGACGTGCGCGCTCGGGTAGCTCCGCATCTGGAAGACGCCGTCGCCCGCGGCGATCGCGTCGATGCCGCCGCCGGTCTCGACCAGCTCCTGCTCCACGGCGGTGCCCTCCGAGGAGACCAGCGTCTTGTGCTCGCGCTGCGCGCGGACAGACGCCTGCGCGACCTTCACGTCTGCATGCTCCAGCGCCGTACCCGCGCGGAGGCAGAGCTCGACCTTGTCCGAGAGGGAGACGTCGAACGGGTCGCGCTCGACGGGCGTGCGATACGAGCCGGAGTGCGGCTCGACCGGGGCGAGGCCGCGATCGTGGTTGCCCGGACTGGCACTGGCGAACGCGGCGGCGCGTCCCGCGGCCTCGCGCGCGCCCGTCTCGTCGAGTCGGCGGTCGCACGCGAAGCCCCAGGCTCCGCCGACGAGCACGCGCACGCCGATGCCCTCACTCTCGACGTCGTTGACGTCCTCGACGCGCCCGTTCTTCGTCCGGACGGACTGCGAGCGACGCACGACCGCGCGGGCGTCGGCGTAGGACGCGCCCTCGGCGAGGGCAGCCTCGACCGCCGTTTCGCACAGGTCGCGCACGGAGCGCACGATAACGACAGGCCCTGGCTACACTGCGCGGGCCCTCGCGCTGGTGGCGGAATTGGTAGACGCGCAAGGTTGAGGGCCTTGTGGCCTTATAGGCCGTGGAGGTTCAAGTCCTCTCCAGCGCATCAACCGGCCCGGCGACTCGCTGGGCCGTTGTGTTTTCCTGCCCGCGTTTGACGCCGTCCGCAGGACTCTCTACCCTTCCTGCGAACACATGTTCGAGCGAAGGCCAAACAGGGAGGCGGAATGCTGACGGGGCGACAACAGGAGATCTGGGATTTCTTGGTCGAGTACGTCGACGGTCACGGCTATCCGCCGACCGTGCGGGAGATCGGCGAGAAGGTGGGCCTCGCCTCGCCTTCGACCGTGCACGCGCACCTGGCCAACCTCGAGCGCGCTGGGCTGCTCAAGCGCGACCCGACGAAGCCGCGCGCGCTCGAGCTCGTCGGCCGGCGTGCGTCCGCAGCCGCTTCCGACGGCGGCAGGCCCGACGTCCACAAGCTCCCGCTGATCGGTGAGATCGCCGCGGGCGGGCCGCTGCTTGCCGACGAGAACATCGAGGAGTACCTCGCCGTGCCCGAGCCGCTCTCACGCGGCGGCGCCGAGTTCCTCCTGCGCGTGAAGGGCGAGTCGATGATCAACGCAGGCATCCTCGACGGCGACATCATCGTCGTCCGCAAGCAGCAAGACGCGCGCGACGGCGAGATCGTCGTGGCGCTCGCCGGCGACGACGAGTCCGCCGACGAGGCAACGGTCAAGCGGTTCTTCAGCGAGAACGGCCGCGTGCGGCTCCAGCCCGAGAACGACGCGCTCGAGCCGATCTACGCGAAGCACGTCCAGATCCTCGGCAAGGTGATCGGAGTTTTCAGGCAGCTATGAGCTCGACGAGCGTCGCCCCGCTCAACCGCACGCTCGAGCAGGAGTTGAACGCACTCCTGCGCGGCGCCAGCCTGGAGTGCCTCGTCTGCGGCGAGTTCGTCCTGCGCCAGGGCCACCGCATCTCGTGCCCCGAGTGCGGCTCGACGCTGCGCGCGGAGGGCGACTCGGTGAAAACGCAGCTAGAATTCGACGTGCAGGCCGGGTGACCGCGGGCTCTTAGGAGCTCGAGGAAAGTCCGGACACCGCAGGGCAGGACGCTGGGGAGACCCAGGCGGCGAAAGCCGACGGAAAGTGGAACAGAAAGGAAACCGCCAGCGGCAATTCTCCGGAGATGCCGAAGGTAAGGGTGAAAAGGTGGGGTAAGAGCCCACCAGCGTCGTGGCGACACGGCGGCTCGCTAAACCCCGTCCGGTGCAAGGCAAACAGGGCCCGCCCGTAGGCTGCCCGCCGAGGGCCCGGGTTGCTGCAAAGAGGGATGGTCACCCTCGACAGAATCCGGCTTATAGGCCTGCTAACGCGAAGCCCCCTCCGGGGGGCTTCGCTATCACGGGGGAAACCAGGTTTCCCCGTGAGCCCCCCTTCTTCTTGGGGGCCGGGCGGGCGGATGAGAGGCTCCCGCCGGGCTAAGCCCGGCTCCGCCGGCGGATGGTTACTACGCGCGGGCGGTCGGCAGCCCGGTGAGCAGTCTTGTTGGCGCCTAGGCGCGCTCCTAGACTCATCGGATGGCCACCTGCCCGAGCTGTGGCAAGGAGAACCCGGCCGGCTTCGAGTTCTGCGGCTTCTGCACCGCGCCGCTGATCGAAACCGAGCCGAAGCGCTCGCTTGAAGAGCGCAAGGTCGTCACCGTCCTCTTCTGCGACCTGGTCGGGTTCACCGCCCGCTCCGACAGCGCCGACCCATTGAGGACGTCCGCGCGCGCATCCGCCCCTACCACGCGCGCCTGCGCGAGGAGATCGAACGCTACGG
>DHWI01000057.1:432-5501 GCA_002413095.1 Thermoleophilia bacterium UBA5186 | reverse complement strand
TCGGCGACGCGGTCATGGCCGTCTTCGGCGCCCCGGTCGCGCATGAGGACGACGCCGAGCGCGCCGTCCGCTCCGCGCTTCGGATCATCGAGGCGATCGAGGAGCTGAACGAACAGGAGCCCGCGCTGGAGCTGCAGGTTCGGGTGGGAATCAACACCGGCGAGGCCCTGGTCGCTCTCGGCGCGAAGCCGGAGGAGGGCGAGGGGATAGTCACCGGCGAGTCGTGAACACGGCCGCCCGATTGCAGAGCGTGGCGCCGGTGGGAAGCGTCGCTGTGGGCGAGCAGACCCACCGCACGACGAGTGCGCTCTTCGAGTACGAGTTGCTAGAGCCGGTCAGCGTTAAGGGAAAGTCGGGGCCGTTGGCGCTCTGGCGCGCGCACGCTGCTCGCTCGCGCTTCGGCACCGACATCACCCGCGCCCACACCACGCCGCTCGTCGGTCGTGAGCTCGAAAAGTCGCTTCTGATCGGGACGCTGGAGCGGGCCGCGCAGCAGCGCTCCGTCCAACTCGTGACGGTGATCGGCGAGCCCGGTGTGGGCAAGAGCCGCCTCGTCGGCGAGCTCTTCGGCTACGCAGACTCGAAGCCAGAGCTGACCCGCTGGCGGCAAGGGCGCTGTCTGCCTTACGGAGAGGGAATCACGTTCTGGGCGCTCGGCGAGATCGTCAAGGCCGAAGCCGGGATTCTCGAGTCCGACTCTGCGGAGGTTGCGGCGGCAAAGCTCGACTCCGCGGTGGCGCAGGAGGAATCGGAGCGGCAGTGGCTGTTGCAGCGGCTCGCGCCGCTGGTCGGGGTCGAGGCGGCATCCCCCGGCGAGCGCCAGGAGCTCTTCACGGCCTGGCGCCGCTTCCTGGAAGGCCTCGCCGCCGGCCGGCCGACCGTGCTCGTCTTCGAGGACCTCCACTGGGCGGACGAGGCGCTGCTCGCTTTCCTCGAACACCTGGCCGAATGGGCCGAGGGCGTGCCGCTGCTCGTCCTCTGCACGGCGCGCCCCGAGCTCTACGAGCAGCATCCGCGCTGGGCGGGGGCCACGCGGAATGCGACGACGATCAACCTGTCGCCGCTCACCGACGCGGAGACAGCGCAGCTTGTCTCGGCGCTGCTCACGCAGACTGGGCTGACGGACGAGCTCGAGCGGGCGATCGTCGAGCGCGCGGGCGGCAACCCGCTTTACGCGGAGGAGTTCGTGCGGTTGCTGCGCGACCGCGGTCTCGCCCTCGGCGCAGGGAACGGCGAGGCGGCGATCGCCTTCCCCGACAATGTTCAAGCGCTCATTGCTGCCCGCCTCGACACACTCGCCCCCGAGCGCAAGAGCCTGCTTCAGGACGCCGCGGTGCTCGGCAAGGTGTTCTGGGCCGGTGCGCTGTCCGAGATGGGCGCACGCGACCCACAGGAAGTCGAACAGGCTCTGCACGAGCTCTCGCGAAAGGAGCTCATCCGCTCCGCCAGGACGAGCTCGATGGAAGGCGAGGCGGAGTACGCGTTCTGGCATGCGCTCGTGCGGGACGTCGCCTACGCGCAGATTCCACGCGCCGAGCGGGCACGCCGCCACCGCGCCGCCGCCGGGTGGCTCGAAGCGAAGGCGGGCGAGCGGGTCGAGGACCTTGCCGAGCTTCTCGCCCACCACTACCTGGCCGCGCTCGAGCTTGCCCAGGCCGCCGGCGAGGCCGAAGAGGCGGCATCGCTCATGGCCTCTGCGCGCCAGTTCCTTCAGCTCGCCGGGGAGCGCGCCCTTGGACTGGACACCGCCCATGCCGAGGCGCTCCTCGCGCAGGCGCTCACGCTCGCTCCGCCCGGTGATCCTGAGCGGCCGCGGGTGCTAGCCGCCTGGGCCGGGGCCGCGCGTCAAGCCGCTCGTCACTCGGAGGCCGCCCACGCTCTGAGGGAGGCGATCGAGACCTTTCGCCGGCAAGGCGAGACGCTCGCCGCCGCTCAGACGACGATGACGCTGGCCGCAGTCCTGTGGCCGCCCAGCTGCTCACCGAACTGGAGGAGATGCCAAACGCCCGCGCCACGCGTGACTACGCCTGGCGGCTCGCAGAGATGGTCCGCACGGCCGTCGCCTCGGGCGATGTCGCCCTCGCGGAGCGGCTCGTGAACGGTGTCGAACCTCTCTTCCCGCTGCACGAGCACGCCCTCTGCGCAGCTCGAGCGATCCTCGCCGAAGCCGCCGCTGAGCATCGCGACGCCGCCGCTCTGTATGCCGAGGCGGCCGAACGCTGGCAGCAGTTCGGCTTCGTGGCCGAACGCGCCGAAGCTTTGCTTGGTCGCGGCCGCTGCCTGGTCGCCCTCGGCGAGCCGGGTGCCGAGGAGCCTCTGAGCGAGGCGCGCGAGCTGTTCGCATCGATGGGCCACCGCTCGGCGCTCGACGAGACGCAGGCTCTCCTCGAGCAGACGGCTGCGCGCCGCTAAGCGCGGAGGACGACTTCGAGCGCGGTGCCGAAGCCCGGCTTCGACGTGACCGTCAGGCCGCCGTCGATCGACTCGGTGCGCTTGCGGATGTTCTTCAGGCCCTGACCGGCACCGTCGCTCTCAGTCAGGCCCTTGCCGTCGTCGCGCACGGTGACGAAGCGCGTGCCTGCCCGCTCGCCGATCACCACCTCGGCGCGGCGAGCCCCGGCATGCTTGCGGACGTTCGCCAGCCCTTCCTGGACGATCCGGAAGACTTCGATCTGCTCGTCGGGGGCTAGGTGCGTTGCGGGGTCGACCTCGAGCTCGACCTCGAGCTGCCCGTCCGCGGTCAGGAACTCGACGTAGCGGCGTAGCGCTGCGTCGAACGGCGCGGTGCCGCTCGCCGACGAGAGCGCCAGCACTGCGAACCGTGCCTCCTGCTGCGCTGCGGCCGCAGCCTCCTTCAGGCGTCCGATGGTCTCCGCGGAGGCACCGTCGGCCTCGAGCATGCTCGCGTGCGTCGAGATGGCGAAGAGATACTGCGCGAGGCCGTCATGGATCTCGCGCGCGACGCGGGCGCGTTCCTCGGCGACCGCGCGTCCGAACTCCGAGAAGCGAATCGCGCGCCAGACGCCGACGAGCAGGACGCCGAAGGCGAGGACGCGGAGGAAGTCCCCCTGCGAGACGGTCCCGCTGTGGACGAGGGGCGTGAAGATCAGGTGCAACGACGCGAAGAGCATCAGGGTCGAGCCGAGCGCGAGCCAGCGATCGAGGTCGTCGCCGTGATCGCGGAACCGCCACGTGAAGCCGGCGACCGCGCAGAGATTGAGGAGCGCCTGCGCAGCGAGCAGCCCCGCGAGCATGAACGGGACGCCCGCGTCCTCACCCGGCGGAGGAGGCGTGACGTCCGGTAGGGCCGTTCCAAGCGCGTGAGCACCCACCCAGGCCGCCGCCAGCAGGAAGCTCAAGGCGACGAGCGCGTTCCCGATCGCGCGCTGGCGGGCGCCGATCCGTCCGCGGACGAACGGTGCGGCGGCGATCAGCGTCCACCCCCCGAGACGCGTGACGAGGCCGCTCCACGACTCGGCACGCCCGAGGGGATGCCCCGAGAGCAGCGGAGCGATCGAGAAGAGGAGCAGGGACGCCGCGACGACGAAGAAGCCGCTCGAGAGCAGCAGGTCGAGCCGCCGCCCATCCACCGAGAAGCGCAGCCCCGTGAGCAGAGCCACGATCCCTGCAACGGCCATCGTCAAGGTCTGCAGGACGAGCCGGAGCTCGGGCAGCTCGTAGGTGTGGCGCAGCTCGGGATGCGTCAGGAAGAGCGCAAGCGCCGCCCCGAGCAGGCTGAAGAGCAGGACCTGCCCGATCAGATAAGACTCGAAGACTTCGTTGTCGTCGTGCCGCATCGTCACTCTTGTCGGCAGAACCGGGCCTGCCGATAAGCCCGGAGCCATGGCCGAGCGCATCCTCATCGCCGACGACCACCCCCTCACGCGCGGTGCGCTTGCCGCTCTCCTGACCCAGAACGGCTTCTTGGTCGTCGGAGAGGCAGCCGACGGCCGGGAGGCGATCGAGTGCGCGCGAGACCTGCAGCCCGATCTCATCCTGCTCGACTTGTCGATGCCGGACGTCGACGGGCTCCAGGCTTTGCCCCGGCTCCGCGAGGCGGCTCCCGGCTGCGAGGTCGTCGTCCTCACCGCGTCCGGGACCGAGGAGAACCTGCTCGCGGCGATTCGGGGCGGGGCGGCCGGCTACCTGCTGAAGAGCGAGCCGCCGGAGCGGATCGTCAGCTTTCTGCGCGGCGTCGCGAACGGCGAGGCGGCGCTGTCCGGCAGCATCGCCCGGCGCCTGCTCGACGAGGTGCGGTCCGGCAAGGGCGGACAGTCCGGTGTCCCTGACGCAATCGCTTCGGCGCTCAGCGCCCGTGAGCTCGAGGTGCTGCTCCTGCTCGACGAGCATCTCGGGACCGACCAGATCGCGAAGCGGCTCTATATCTCCGAGCACACGGTTCGCTCGCACGTGAAAAGCCTGTTGCGCAAGCTCGGCGTCTCGTCACGGCGCGACGCGCTCGAGTTGCTCGCCAACGCCCGCGGCTAACGCCCGCGTCTGAACCGACCGGTCGACCCGCAAATGGATTCGGTCCCGTCGGCCGGGTCACCCGTTTTGGGTGACCCGGTTCACCCACCGCACGGCATGTGACTCGTCGGGTCCGCGCCGATAATCCGGGCAACAAGTGCTCCAGCGCGGTGGCGACGCGCAGTGGAGGCGGTGGCGAAGTTGACGGAAGCCGGTCCTGCGGGGCCGGCTTCCGTATGTCAGGAGCTCTCGCGCATCCGAACCGCACCGTTAGTCGTTGTACGGCTGATGAGGAGGATGCGAGAGGCGATCGTCGATCGAGTATTCGACGCTTTCGCGGCGGTAGCCGCGCGGTGGCTCGACCTCCGCTCGAGGATCCCGTTGGCTGCTGCCGACTTTCGCGATCGCGTCTTGGACCTCCCATGGGCTCTGAGTCGCTCCGCGTCGAACAGTCTCGAGCGCGTGCGAGGCGCCGCGGCCGGTGCCGCGGAAAGCCCGATCTTCGACTTCGCGTCGCGGCCCGTTCGGCTCGCCCTCGGGCTCGGGGTCTGCTGCTCGCTTCTGGGACTGGCCGCCCTCGCGGTCGCCGTTTCGGGCTAGGA
>DHWI01000057.1:0-413 GCA_002413095.1 Thermoleophilia bacterium UBA5186 | reverse complement strand
CGAACCCCTCCAGCGCCGCTTCCACGAGGCGCGTAAGCGTCTCGAGGTTGTAGCCGCCCTCGAGCACGGCTGCCGTGCGCGGGCCGAGCGCTGCCGAGCGGCGGGCGAGCTCGCGGAAGCCCTCCTCGGTCACCTGCATCCCCGCGAGCGGATCCTCGACATGCGCGTCGAAGCCCGCCGAAACGAGCACGAGCTCGGGCTCGAAGCGCGCCACCGCAGGCTCGACGAGCCGCGTGAACGCATCGGCGTACTCGGCATCGCCGGACCCGGCCGCGAGGGGCACGTTCAGCGTGGTCTCGTCCTGGTCGTCCGGCCCACCGGTGCCGGGGTAGAACGGCCACTGGTGAAGGGACACGAAAAGCACCGAGTCGTCGTCGCGGAAGATCGCGTCGGTGCCGTTGCCGTGGTGGACG
>DHWI01000189.1:31661-33584 GCA_002413095.1 Thermoleophilia bacterium UBA5186 | reverse complement strand
GCCGACGTCGTCCAGATCGACGAGCCGTATCTCCAGGCGCGCCCTGAGCCGGCGCGGGAATACGCCGTCGAGGCGATCAACCGCGCGCTGGACGGCATCGAGGGCGACACGGTCCTCCATACCTGCTTCGGCTACGCGCACATCGTCCACGACCGGCCCGGCGGCTACCCATTCCTGCGTGAGCTCAACGAATGCGCCGCGACGCACCTCTCGCTCGAGGCGGCACAGCCGAATCTCGACCCGGAGGTGCTGCGCGACCTCCCCGACAAGACGATCATCCTCGGAGTCCTCGACCTGGGCTCGAGCGAGGTCGAGACGCCGGAAGTCGTCGCGGACCGGATCCGCAAGGCGCTCGCGGTGGTGGCGCCGGAGAGGCTCGTCGTCGCGCCGGACTGCGGGATGAAGTACCTGCCGCGCGAGCGGGCGTTCCAAAAGCTCGAGGCGATGGTGGCCGGAGCGCGTCTCGTCGGGGAAGGGCGATGATGCAGATCGGTAAGACCGGCCCTCCGGTCAGCCACATCAGCCAGGCCTATCCAGACCGGGTCGAGGTGCGGGGACGGGATCTCTGCGGCGACCTGATGGGCCGCCTCAGCTTCACCGAGTACTTCCACCTCTTGCTCACCGGCCGCGAGCCGACCGATGACCAACGCTTCTTCCTCGACCTGCTGCTCGTGGCGATCGCCGAGCACGGGATGATGCCGACCAACATCGCCGCGCGCATGACGCTTGCCGCCGACCCCGGGTCGCTGCAGGGGGCCGTCGCGGCGGGGATCCTCGGCGCCGGCCCCGTCGTGCTCGGCACCTCCGAGGAGTGCGCGCGGCTGCTCGAGGAGGCGCAGGAAAAGGTGGCCTCCGGCGGTGACCCCGCAGCCGTCGCCGACGAGATCGCGCAGGCAATCCGGGCCGAGGGCGGCAAGGTGCCGGGCTTCGGCCATCCGGTACACCGGCCGCTCGATCCGCGCGCCGAGCGGATCCTCGAGCTCGCGGACAGCCGCGGCGTGACCGGGCCCCACGTCCTGCTCGCGCGCTCCCTCCGGGACAGCGTGGCCGAAGCCTGGGGCAAGCCGCTTACGATGAACGTCGCCCTGCCGATCGCCGCGGTGCTGCTCGACCTCGGCTTTCCGTCCTCCGCAGCGAAGGCCGTACCGATCCTCGCGCGCACGGCCGGCCTGCTCGCGCACCTGGCGGAGGAGCGGGAGCGCCCACTCGGCTTCCTCATGGCGGGGAAAGCCGAAGAGGCGATCGAGTACGAGCCGCCGCCCGAGGGCTGATGCTCGAGCCGGAGATCGAGACCCGCCCCTGGGCCGAGCAGCTCGCCCTGGACGACGAGAGCTATCGCGCCCAGCTCGCCTACCTCTTCGACCGCTCGGCGTTCTACCGCGACATGCTGGCGGCGGCGGGGATCGCCGACGCGGACGCGGCGGGCGGGCTCGCGGACATCGCGCAGCTGCCCCTGACCGAGAAGGACCAGCTCAGGGCGACGACCACGCCCGAGAATCCGATCGGCACGCACCTCTGCGCGGCTCGGGCTGAGATCGTCCGGATCTATTCGACGAGCGGCACCACCGGCGCGCCGAGCTACATCCCGCTGACGGCGGACGATCTCGACAACTGGGTGACCGGCTCGGGACGCAGCTACGCCGCCTCGGGCATCGCCGCCGGCCAGCGGATCATCTCGACGTACAACGCCGGGCCGTTCGTGGCCGGCGCCGCGCTCGGCGCCTTCGAGCGGCTCGGCCTCACCCACGTCCCGGTCGGAACCGGGAACACCGAGCGACTGCTAACCGCGATCGAGCTGCTCGAGCCTGAGGCCGTGGTGCTCACGCCCTCCTACGCTGCATATCTGATCGAACGTGACGTCGATCTCCGCGGCTCGAGCGTCGAGCGCGTCCTCGTTGCGGGTGAGCCCGGCGGCGGCGAACC
>DHWI01000189.1:29225-31524 GCA_002413095.1 Thermoleophilia bacterium UBA5186 | reverse complement strand
GGGGGGAGTGCGAGGAGCAGGACGGCATGCACCTGGGCGCACGCGGCTTCGTCCACGCCGAGCTGATCGAACCCGAGACCGGCGTCGCCGTCGAGCTGGACGACGGCGCGACCGGCGAGCTCGTGTTGACGCATCTTCAGCATCGCGCGGCGCCGCTCCTGCGGTTCCGGACGCGCGATCACGTCGAGGTCAGGACAAGCCCGTGCACGTGTGGCCGCACCGGCCCGCGCATCCGCTGCGTCGGGCGAACCGACGACATGCTCATCGTCCGCGGGGTCAACGTCTTCCCGGCGGCCGTCCGCGAAGTGGTGAGCGCCTTCGCCCCCAGGGTAAGCGGGCAGATCCTCGTCAAGCCGCAGGCACCGGGTGTGAAGCAGGAGCCGCCGCTGCCCGTGATCGTCGAGCTCGCGCAGGGCGCCACGGCCGATGCCTCGCTCGGGGAAGCGATCCGTGAGAAACTGCGGAGCGTCCTCGTCGTCCAGACACGCGTGGATCTCGTGCCGTGGGGGAGCCTGCGGCGCAGCGAGTACAAGTCGAAACTCGTGGAGCATTGGAGGGAGACGTGACTGCGAATACGCTGAGCATCCTGAAGCCGAGCGTCAACAACCTGACCGCTCGGATCTTCGTCCGAGCCGCCGGGCTCGACTTCGAAGAACTGGACGTTTGGGGGAAGAAGAGCACCCCGGAGTTCCTGGCGAAGGACCCGGCGGATCTCACACCGCTGCTCGAGGAAGGTGGGCTGCCGAACGGCTCGCTCTGGGAGAGCTGCGCGATCATGCAGTACCTCTGCAACAAGCACGACCTCGGCGAGCTCTATCCGAAGGACCCGGGCGAGCGCGCGATGGTCGACAGCGCGATGTTCTACCTGATCGGCACGTTCTATCCGCTCGTCACGCGCGCCACCTATCCGACGCTCGGCTTCCCGCAGTATCCGGGCGAGATCGGCTCATCCGAGGCGGACGGCGATATGAAGGCACAGGCGGAGAGCGACGCCAAGGCCGCGCTCGCTGGGCCGCTCGACGTCTACCGGACGTTCTTCCTGGCGGGAAGGCCGTTCATCGGTGGCGACGCCCCCTCGATCGCCGACATTCGCCTGGCCGCGTCGCTCGAGTTCCTTCGCTCGATCGACTATGAGTTCCCGGCTTGGGCGGAGGAGTACCTGACGCGGGTCGAGACGAGCCTCGGCGAGGCGTATTCGGAGCCCGCCGCGGACGTGCGCGGCTACATCGAGAGCGTCAAGTCGCAGAACGCCTAATCGAACGCGCCCGTCAGCGCGTCGGTTTCATGATCTGCAGCTTCGGTCCGAACTGGAGCGGGAAGTACACGAGGTGGGTGCGGGAGTCGACCGCGACGGCGTGCGCCTCGGGCGCGAGGAACGCCTGCCCGAGCTTCGTCAGGCCGCGGCCGTGCTCAGCAAAGACTGCGACCTCGCCGCTTTCCGAGGCGACGTAAAGCCGGCGCAGCGAGCTGTCGAAGGCCAGCGCGTCCGGGCTGCCGCCGACGGTCGAGATACCGGCATCAACCCGTCGCTTCGTCAGGACCCGGCGATGCGGTCGTGAAGCGGATCTCGCGGTGGCTGCCGTCGCAGAACGGCTTGTTCTTCGAGGCGCCGCAGCGGCAGAGTGCCACCCGCGTGTCCTCACGGATCAGCTCGCCGTCGGAGTCGAGGATACGGACCTTCCCGCGGACGAACAACGGCCCGTTCGGCCGTGGCTCGATCGTCGTCTCGGAGTCCGGCTCCTCCTGAGGCCCACCGTCGAGCCGGCGGAAGTGGAGCGCGCCGGTCGGGCACGTCATGACCGTCGCGGCAACGGCGTCGGCGTCGGCCGCGTCGACCAGCACCCATGGCCGTCGTGAACCATCGAAGACTTGCGGCAGACCGCGGACACAGTTCTCGGTGTGGATGCAGAGCTTCGGCTCCCACTCGACGGCGATCGCATCCGTGGCGTAGGTCCGGGCCGGGTCGCGGCCGGCGCTCATCGCGCCCCCACGAGCTCGGCGTACTCCGGGTGCCGGCGGATGAACGCGCGAACGAAAGGGCAGACCGGCACAACGGAAAGGCCGCGCGCGCGAATGTCGTCGAGTGTCGCCGAGACGAGCTGTGACGCGACACCCCGGTGCTCGAGCTCCGGCTCTACCTCGGTGTGGATGAGCGTGATCCGGCCCGGTTGGGCCTGGTAAAGGACGAAGCCCAGCAGCCGTTCCCCGGCTCGAGCTTCGTAGCGGTGCTTCGCCGGGTTGTCCTCGACTCGGAGCTCGTCGATCACAGCCACCCGCAGCGAGCGTACCCTTGGCGTAC
>DHWI01000189.1:11441-29027 GCA_002413095.1 Thermoleophilia bacterium UBA5186 | reverse complement strand
TTCATCCACGGGCTCTGGCTTCTGGAGGGCAGCTGGGATCGCTGGGCCGAGCTCTTCGAGCAGGCGGGCTACGCGCCGGTCGCCCCCGGCTGGCCGGACGATCCCGAGACCGTCGACGAGGCCAACGCCAACCCCGAGGTATTCGCCCACAAGACCATTGGGCAGGTGGCCGACCATTTTGCCGACGTGATCGGCAAGCTGGACAAGAAGCCGGCAGTGATCGGGCACTCCTTCGGCGGTGCGCTGCCTCCGGGGAATTAGGGAGTGGCCGACGCTCCACCCCCCGTCGTTACGAGCGAGCCGCAGGGGAGAGGAGACGCCGCCCGCTCGCGCATCGCAGTGAACTACGACTCGTCGCGGGAAGCAAGGGCCTCGATTTCCCGGCAGGAGAGGGCACTGCCGAAACCCTCGGCGCGAGCAAGACAACGGGCGCGCTCACGGGGCCGCAAACTCGAGGCGAAGCGCGAGCTGCTTGTGCCACCGGCGCGCCGGATATTCCGGAGTGAGTGAGCGTACGCCGGCCTCGTCGCCGGAACGAACAGGGACGTGGCGGCCATCGCCGCAGGCACGCGCGACGATGGTCGCACTTATCGCCGGCCGCCACCGATCGCAGTCGGCGGTTCCTCCGCGCGCTCACGCTCCTCGATCAGACGATCAAGCTTGTCACGCTGACCGCGAAGTTCTGCGGTCGACATCGGCTCGATCGTAGTGTCGCGATGTTCGTTGCCGCCCCCACCGTGGCCATGCGCGTGGCCGCCATGACCGTGACCGCGCATCATCAAAACCATCATCAGTGGGCATGCGAGCACGAGTGCGATGAAAAGCAGTTCCTTCATTTCGAATCTCCCTCGATCGTGCCTAGGACGGGCTCTTCGGGTTTGTCGGCGGCCGGTTCGCCAGCTTCACAGCGGCGTAGACAACAGCGCCGAGCACGAAAACCCAGAACACCATCATGAAGCTCATCCAGAACCAACCCCAGCCAGCCATCCAGTGATACATGCCTCCTCCTTTCAAGCCTGGAGTAAGCATGCGCCTCGAACGAGCGGCGAGCATCGGCCAATCTCCGCATAGCCGGCGGAGTAACTACTGATTCCCGCACGCCTGCTCGGCCTGAGGCTTCAAACAAGCCTGTCCCGCGGCGGTTAACGCCGACGCGGTGCCACCATCACCGGAAAGGAAGCTGCCGGGTTGTCGCGGCAACCGCCATCAACGCGCGGTACTTCGAGGTAGCCTCGCGCTAAGCGTGCACGAGTTTCGGATTGCTGAAGCCAAGGAGCGGCTGGAGGCCGGCGATGGCGGCTACGAGATCGTTCATGAATCGCCGGGGCTCGAGATCGGGGTCTATGTCCTCATCGCTCCCGAGCCGGACCGCCAGCAGCCGCACACCGACGATGAGGTCTACATCGTGCTCGAGGGAAGCGGCGTGCTCGAGGTCGAGGGGAAGAGTGTGTCAGTCCAGGAAGGCAGCGCCATCTTCGTCGAAGCCGGCGCCCCCCATCAGTTCAGGTCCTACGAGCACCTCAGCGTGCTGGTCATCTTCGATCGGCGACCCGGCCAGCCGGCCTAGGCGCCGAGTAGGAGACCCGCCGCCGGCGCGACTGGTCGTCGAACGTCCACCGCAGCTGGGAGGCGTCCACGCCCACGACGCCGGGAACTCGCCGGACGTAAGCCTCGACCATCGCGGCGTGGGTCTTCGACTCGACCTCCCCGCCAAGGATCACCTCTCCGTCGCTCACGTCGATCGAGACGTGCTTCGGCGAGATCCAGAGGGTATGCAGAAGGACGTCCTCCGCGATCTCGCGCTCGATCTCCTCGTCGCTCCTCGTGAAAGCCGCGACGAGGTCGGCGCGCGTCACGATGCCGGCTAGACGGTCATCCTCGACGACCGGGAGCCGGGTTATTCCCCGCTCGACCATTAGTCGCGCGCCCTCCGAGACAGGTCGACCGGGTGCGATGGTAATCGGCGGAGCCGACATTGCCTCGCCCGCCGTCCGAGCGTTGATCTTCTGGGCGTCCGGGCCGAATTCGAGGACGGATGCGAGGAGTCCGCGCTCGACGAGCCCTTCCTCTTTCGCGAGGATGTCCGCCTCGGAGACGACACCGAGCACGACGCCATCAGCGTCGCAGACCGGCACGCCGGAGATGCGGTTCTCGACAAGTAGCCTCGCCACGTCCTTCAGCGACGTCTCGGGGGTGACGGTTACGACCTTCGTAGTCATGAGCGCATCGATTTTCATTGCATGCCTCCTTAGTCGGTAATTCTGAGCGCGACCGCCGGCCGCGTCTTCGTGGCCGAGAGCGCAGGGCCGACCGTCGCGAGCAGAGACGCCGCGATCGTCCCGACCAGCAGCGCTGCGAGCGTGAGGATGGGCACCGTGAACGCGAGCGGGCCGAACGCCTCTCCGCCGGCGACGATGCTGTAGAGCGTGACGAGCGCGAGCGAGACGCCGATCACCGTGCCCTCGATGGCGATGAAGCCGCCCTCGAGCGCGAAGCTTCTGCCGACCGTCTTGGAGCTGAATCCGATCGCGCGGCGTCTCGCACGATCAGCGTCGAGCAGCGAGCCCGATGGGCGACGCGCTCCGAGACCGAGCCGAGCGACTTCAGACCGTGGACGCCGCGGCTGCCCACCACGAGCAGATCCGCGTCGGCTGCGGCGGCCACCAGAGCTGTAACCGGCTCGCCCGGCAGCTCTTCGTAGCGCTCGTCGATGATCGCTGCGACCTTGCGCCTGCCGACGTCCTTGCCGCCGTAAGCGACGACGGGCCAGAGCTTGGCGCCGAAGCGGTTTGCGAGCTTTCGTGCGGCTGCGTAGGCGGCGGCCGATTCGGGAGATCCATCGACGCCGACCACGATTGTGCGCGGGAAGTCGTCCCCTGCAAGACGAGCGACGAGGACCGAGCAACGAGCCTTGTGGACGAGCTCGGTCGCGGTCGACCCGAAGAGGACGCCGAGAGCGCGGCCGAGGCCGTGCGACCCCACCGCGATCATCGTGCTGCGCCTACGTCTCGCCTCCCGCAAGAGCGCATCCCAGCCGCACCCCTCGGTGACGATCGTCGTCGTGGCGGCGATAGCGGCGACCTGTTCCTGCGCGCACGCCACCGCTTCCTCAGCGCGGCGGCGTGAAGGCGCGGGGTCGGTCGCATACGGGATCGCCATGCCCGCACTGTCGGCCGGCATGGGAAGAATCCACGCAGACAGGAGCGCGAGCTCGCCGGTCACGTCGTGTAGCCGCGCTGCCTGCCTCGTCGCTTCGAAGCCCTCAGGAGAGCCGTCGACGCCGACGAGCACGCGGCTGAAAATCCTTGTTGGCGCGACGCCCGGCGTCGCTGTCGTCTCGGTGATCGCAGTGGTCATGTCAACTCCTTTGGTCACGCGGGTTCTCCCCGGCACCTCAGCTCGGAAGCTCGGCGCTTTGCCGCAGGGACTCAGGGAGGAACTACCGAGCTACGGCGGCGGGCTCGAGCTCGTCGGCGAGCCGGCGGAAGGCGTCCTGTTCGAGAGCGCGGGTCCGCTGTGGGCTCAGGTGCAGCTCGCGGCCGACATCGGCGAGCGTTTCGGGCACGTGCCCGAGACCGAAATGGTGGGTGACCACGATTCGCTGCCGGCTCGGGAGATGACCGACCGCGGCCTTCACCAGCTCCAGCTGTTCGTGCTCGACCACTTCCGCTTCGGGGTCAGGCGCGCCTGCGTCGGCGATCAGAGCTTCGCGCTCGACCGCACCACCGGCGACGAGGTCGTTGAGGGAGGCCACCGGCGTCGACGCGCCGAGCGCCTCGGTCACCGCGGCCGGCGAGAGCCCGGCTCTCGTCGCGATCTCTGCCACGGAAGGCTCTCGTTTGTTCGTCGCTGTGAGCTGGGCCGCCACTTTCGCAATTGCCGTGCGACGCTCCACAATCTGCTTCGGCAGGCGCACGACATGCCCCTGCTCGGTCAGAGCCGCGGTGACTGCATGGCGGATCCGCCAGAAGGCGTACGTTGGAAAGGCAGCTCCTCGGTCGTCGTCGAATCCGTCGATCGCGGCGAGGAGGCCAATCGCCCCTTCCTGGGCGAGGTCCTCGATTGGAAGCCCGAGTCCTCGATACCGCTGAGCCACAGTTCTCACGAGGCCCATGTGGCGCTCGACGATCAGCGTGCGTGCATCCCGGTTGCCGCAATGCGCTTGCTGGACCAGTTCTTCATCTGTCAGCACTTCGAGCCTTTGCTGGACTCGAGTCGTCATCGCAACCTCCCTTGTCGGGACCGACGTTAGAGTCCGGAAAGCGCGAGGGAATCAGGAGAAGGCCGCAGAGCGGGTGCGGGCGACGTGCAGAGAATCTGCGTACCCGCACGTGCAGCGGCGACGTTGGCGAGATTGTCGAGAGCGCCGATCGAGGCCGGGAAACCGGTCCGCTCGACGAACCTGCACGCCGCTTCGACCTTCGGCCCCATCGAGCCGGGGGCGAACGAGAGCGCCCGAAGCTCCTCGGGTGACGTGTCTCCGATCGGCTCGGCGTCCGGCCG
Organism: Thermoleophilia bacterium UBA5186; assembly: GCA_002413095.1. Classification (GTDB taxonomy): domain Bacteria; phylum Actinomycetota; class Thermoleophilia; order Gaiellales; family Gaiellaceae; genus UBA5186. The sequence goes on along the minus strand of DHWI01000189.1, from coordinate 24,524 downwards.
GCCCCAGTGGCGCACGACTCCCGCGACGTCCGTGGCGATCACCAGGCGATCGGCTCCGATCCGCTCGGCTAGCAGCGCGGCGGTCAGATCCTTGTCGATCACGGCTTCAACGCCGCGCAGACGGCCCTCGTCTCGAACGACTGGAACGCCGCCGCCGCCCGCGCAGACGACCACGGTCCTGCAGGTCAGAAGCCGCCGGATCGAGTCGAACTCGACGATCCCTCGAGGCTCCGGAGAGGGAACGACCCGGCGCCAGCTCGCACCGTCGCGCCCGATCGTCCAGTCATGGAGCCCAGCCTGCCGCGTCGCTTCCGTTTGGTCGTACACGGGGCCGATCGGCTTGCTCGGGTTGGCGAAGGCCGGATCGTCTGCATCGACGAGCACCTGCGTGAGAACGACGGCCACGTCGCGGTCGGGCAGGTGGTTCTGGAGCTCTTGGGCGAGTAGATAGCCGATCAGCCCCTGGCTCTCGGCGCCGAGAAGGTCGAGCGGATACGGCGCAACGTCCGCGTAGGCCGCCGCCTCGAGAGCCAGTAGCCCAACCTGCGGGCCGTTCCCGTGCGTGATCACGAGCTCGTGCTCGCGCGCGAGAGCGGCGAGGGCGGAGGCGGCATCCAGCACCCGCTGTCGCTGGATAGACGCCTCCGCCGGCTCGCCGCGGCGGAGCAGCGCGTTACCGCCCAGTGCGACGACGAGCCTCACGCGCCGACCGTCTCCTTCTGGGCGGACGGAACCCGTGTGGGCTCGCGGACGACCAGGACGGGGCACGGGGCCACATGCAGCAGTCGCTGCCCGACACTCCCGACGAAGGCAGCCGAGAAGGAGCTGAGGCCCCGACTACCGCAGACGATCACATCCGCGTCGAGCTCTGCGGCGATCTCGGCGATGATGTCGGCCGCCTCGTGATGGCTGCGGCGGATCACGAGGTCGACGTCGACACCGTCGGCCCGAAGCCCTTCGACCTGGCGGCGGATCTTGATCCGGCGATCCTCCTCGTCGGGAAAGGCCGGCCATGCCATGGCGCGGCCGTTCAAGCGTTGGTCGCAATGCACGGCGACCACGCGGCCCTCACTCAGCTCGGCGAGCTGCAGCGCCTCCCTGAGCGCAACGTCCGCTCCATCGGAGCCGTCGGTTGCCCAGATCACTGTCTCGTACATGACTCCTCCCTTCATTGCTCACGGTTCAGTGGACTCCACCCCTTGGTCAATCCAAGGAGCAGTGCTGCCTCGGTGGGCAGACGGTTTGCGGATTGCTGCCAGACGGCCGACTGCGGCCCGTCGATGACCGCGGCTTCAACTTCTTCGCCGCGTTTCGCGGGCAGGCAGTGCAGGAAGATCGCGTCGGGCTGCGCGAGCTGCATCAGCTCGGTCCGGACTTGGAAGTGCGCCAGTGCCTTGTGGCGGACCTCCTGTTCGGCCTCTTCTCCCATCGAGGCCCAGACGTCGGCGTAGACGGCGTCCGCGCCCGCGACGGCTTCGCGCGGATCGTGGACGACGCTGAGCGCCGCGCCCGTGTCGACGGCGATTGCCAACGCGTCCGCAAGGACCGAAGGATCGGGCGCGTAGGTCCGCGGACAGGCGATCGTCACGTCAAGGCCGGAGAGCGCGCCCGCCTCGAGCAGCGAGTGCGCGACGTTGTCCCCTCCGTCGCCGACGAATGCCAACCGACGTCCCGCGAGATCGCCGAAATGCTGGCGGATCGTCAGGATGTCTGCGAGCGCCTGGCACGGATGATGCTCATCGGAGAGCGCATTGACGACCGGCACTGACGCCCAGCGAGCGAACTCCTCCACCTTGTGCTGCGCGGACGTCCGCAACACGATGGCGGCGACGTAGCCGGACAGCGAACGTGCCGTGTCGGCGATCGACTCTCCCCGCCCGATCTGGAGCTCTTGCGGCGAGAGCGCAACCGGCGTCGCACCGAGGTATGCGCACGCGGCTGCGAACGAGACGCGGGTGCGTGTCGACGGCTTCTCGAAGATGCAGGCGATCGCCTTGCCTCGGAGCGCGTCGGCGTGCCCCTCGGGCTCATCGGCGATCGTCTCGGCGAGGTCGAGGAGCGTGGTCAGGGCTGCCGGCGTGAGGTCCGCGACACGCGTGAAGTGATGCGGGGCAGCGGGCGCGAGAGGCGCCCGCTCCTGGATGGTTGCCGTCATCGCAATCACCCCGTCACGACCAGCTCGGGCCGCGCGGCTTGCACCACGATCGGCTGGAGGACGTCCGCCAGCGTTGGCTCGCCGACCTCCTCGAGCTCGTAGGTCACGTGGCGGATCGGATGCTTCGACTCGATCAGCCGTCCCAGGTCGATCGGCGTGCCGGTCACCACGACGTCGCAAGGTGTCGCGTTGATCGTCTTCGCGAGGTCGATCAGCTGCTCATTGCCGTAGCCCATTGCCGGGAGCACGTTCGTCAGCTGGGGCCACTTCGCGAACGTCGCCTTGATCGATCCGACTGCGTAGGGACGTGGATCCACGATCTTGCCGGCGCCGGCGTTGCGCGCCGCGACTAGGCCGGCGCCAAACGGCATGCCGCCGTGGGTGAGCGTCGGGCCGTCGTCGACGACGAGCACGCGCTTCCCGAGCAGCTCGGGCCCGTCCTGGAGCATCGGCGGCGACTTCGCGAAGACCACCTTCGCCATCGGGTTCGCGGACTCGATGTTCTCGAGCACGATCTCGACGTTGTGTGCCTCGGCGGAGTCGACCTTGTTGATCACCACGACGTCCGCCATGCGGAGGTTGGTCTCTCCGGGGTGGTAGAGCAGCTCGTGGCCCGGCCGCAGCGGGTCGACGACGGTGATCAGCAGGTCGGGCGCGAAGAACGGGAAGTCGTTGTTGCCGCCGTCCCAGATGACGACGTCAGCCTCCTCTTCGGCCTGACGGAGGATCGCCTCGTAGTCGACGCCTGCGTACATGACCATGCCCATCCGCACCGGCTCCTCGTACTCCTCACGCTCCTCGACGGTCGGATGCGAGGCGTCGATGTCCTCGATCGTCGCGAAGCGCTGAACGCGCATCGCCTCGAGGTCGCCGTACGGCATCGGATGTCGGACAAGCGCGACCTTGAGGCCGGCATCGAGCAGCAGTTGCCCGACCTTGCGGCTGGTCTGGCTCTTGCCGCAGCCCGTACGGACAGCGGTCACGGCCACGACCGGCTTCGAGGACTTCAGCATCGTGCTCTCGGGGCCAAGCAGCGTGAAGTCCGCGCCGGCGGCCATCGCGATCGAGGCCTTGTGCATCACGGTCTCGTGCTTGAGGTCCGAGTAGCTGAGTACGACCTCGTCGACGCCGAGCTCGCGAATCAGCTCGGTCAGGACCTCTTCGGGCCTGATCGGAATCCCGTTCGGATAGAGCGGCCCCGCGAGCGAGGCGGGATACGTGCGATCGGCGATGCCAGGAATCTGAGTCGCCGTGAACGCCACGACCTCGGTATCGGGATCCTCCCGGTAGACGACGTTGAAGTTGTGGAAGTCGCGCCCCCCGGCTCCCATGATCAGGACTTTCTTCATGTCGGTCTCCTTTCGGTGGGGCCGCGGCCGAAGCCGCGGCCCCGTCGTCGATGTCACTCTTCGAGCCCGAGGCCGACCGGCGTTCGATCGTTCGGGTCGTGCCGCACCGGGGGCTTCGCCGGTGGGACGTACGCGCGCCGAAGGATGGCCAGGTCAGGGTCCTCCCAGCTCTCGACCGGCTCATTCGACTGGCGCCACTTCATCCAGACGAACACCGGGATCCCGAAGAGCAGGAGCATGAAGCCCTTCGCGAGCCACTCCTGCCCGGAGCCCCAGATCGCCCAGACCGAGTAGGCAAAGGCGAGTCCGGCGATCACGGTATCGCGGGCCAGCTTGACCCACGTGAACAGCTCTCGCTCACGGTAGAACAGCACGACCTCGGCGGCCGCGGCATACGCGTAGGCGATCAGCGTCATCCAGGTGGCGAGCAGCACGATGTCCGTGAACCGCGTGCCGAAGTCGACGTTCCAGTTGTAGAGAACGAGCGCGCTCACGAGGACCGACGAGACCACCAGGCCGAAGATCGGCGTCGCACGCTTGCCGTGGACGTCGGCGAACCGCTTCGGGAACAGGCCGTCGTCGGCCGCTGCGAGCGAGACCCGCGCGGTCAGCATGATCCAGCCGTTGAGCGCCCCGAGCGTCGCCATGATCGCGACGAGCGCGATCCACTTGCCCCAGGTGAGGCCGAGGAACGTCCCGCCCCAGATGACGTTCGCGGCGTCGGCGAAAGGCGCGGACGACGCCGACAGCGCCGCCTGCGACATCACGCCCACGATCGCGACGAGTGCGACGACGTAGAGCACGGTCGTCGCGAGCGTTCCGAGGATCGTCGCCCGCGGAATCGTCTTCTCCGGGTTCTTTACTTCCTCCGCCGGCACGGTCGCCGACTCGAGGCCGATGAAGGCCCAGAGTGCGAGCGTCGCAGCGGCGTTGATGTGCCAATCGAACCCACCCTTCGCCGGTGTGAACGGCGTGAAGTTGCCGCCCTTGACGTAGAAGAGACCGATCACGCCGATCACTGCGAGCGGCACGAACTTGAGCACGGTCGTCACGACCTGTGCCCAGCCCGTCTCGCGCGTGCCGGCGATGTTCACGAGCGTGAAGAGCCAGATCGCGCCGACTGCTACGAGCGCGGCCAGCCAGTTCGTCGTCTTGACGTCGCCCCAGAACACGCCGAGATAGCCGGCGAATGCGACGGCGATCGCCGCGTTCCCTACCCAGGCCGCGATCCAGTAGGCCCATGCGGTCTGGAACCCCACGAAGTCGCCGAACGCGCGCCTGGCGAAGTAGTAGGGCCCGCCCGTGCGGGGATGCGCCCGACCGAGGTTCGCAAAGACGAGCGCGAGCAGCATCGCCCCCAGGCCCGTGAACACGAGCGCGAGGATCGACGCCGGCCCGGCCTCGCCGGCGAGAGCCGCGGGGAGGGTGAAGATCCCGGACCCGACCATGTTCCCGATCACGAGCGCGGTCGCCATCCAGAGACCCATCGAGCGCTTCAGAGTGCGCTTGCCTGGCGTTCCGCCAGCCGGTTTGTTTGCCGAAAAGGCGTTCATCACCTACTCCTTTCTCAGCACGCGGCTGCGTCGGGGTTGACGGCGTAAGGCAACGCCGGCTCGATCCGAATCTCTCGGCGAGCGAGCCTTCGACGGGGCGCGTGGATCTCGAGGAGCCCGTGGCGGTGCCGCGCGGTCAACCCGTCCGGGTCGACGTCGTCGGGCAGCCGAAACGACTCTTCGAAGCGCTCGCGTAGACGGAATGCGAGGCCCTCGTCCTTGTCCAGCTCGATCTGCTCACCGCGGACAGTCACGATCGGACCGATCGCCTCCACCTCGAGCTCCCCTTCCGTGAAGTCGGACACGTCGAGCTCCACCACGTATCGGCCCTCCTCTTCGCGCACGCGCGCGTGCGATGGGAGCGCGTGCCCGGTGCCGACCATTCGCATGACGGCCATGACTCCTCCTTTCTGTCTGGCACGGCTCTCCCCCGGCTCCGAGGCGACGCCCTCGGGGAGAAGCCGCTAGGCGGTGTGGCGAACTACCGAGCGGCGGTGGGCACGCCACAGCTCGTCGGCGCCCCACACGATGAGCGGGAACGGCACGAGCAGGACGAGCGCGTCCCACGGCGGAACCGCCATGCCGAGCGGTGCGGCCAGCGGCGTTGCAACGACCAGTGCCGCGAAGAGGAGCTCGAACACGATCCCCCAGAGCAGGAGCCGGTTCGTGAACAGGCCGGTCTCACGCAAAGAGGCGTGCTCGGTTCGCGCAGCGAGCGCCGTTCCGACCTGGCAGGCGACGATCCCGAGGAACGTCATCGTGGTCGCCTGCAGGTACGCGTCGTGCACAGGTGCGCCGCTGCCGGTCGCATCTCCGGGCGACCAGCCGGCTCTGAGCAGGACATAAAAGAACCCACCCAGCACGAGCGCCGCCGAGATGCCGCCGATGAAGAGCCACGCGCGGATCAGCATCGCGCGGCGTATGACTCCCTCCGATCGCCTCCGCGGCCGTTCGTCCATCACACCCGGCTCGGCCGGCTCCCGGCCCAGGGCCAGCGCCGGCAGCGTCTCGGTGCCGAGATCGACCGCAAGGATCTGGATCACGGTCAGCGGAAGAGGGACGAGACCGCCAGAGAGCGCGAAGACGAGGAACGGAATGACCTCCGGCGTGGCGTGCGCGAAGATGTAGAAGACGAACTTCCGGATGTTCGCGTAGACCCGGCGGCCCCCCTCGATCGCCGAGACGATCGTCGCGAAGTTGTCGTCCGTGAGCACCATGGTGGCCGCCTCTCGCGCGACGTCTGTCCCTGCGACGCCCATCGCGACGCCGATGTCGGCCCGGCGTAGCGCAGGCGCGTCGTTGACACCGTCGCCTGTCATCGCGACCGTCTCCCCCTGCTCGCGGAGCAACTGGGCGATACGGAGCTTCGTTTCGGGAGAGGAGCGTGCGAACACGAGCTCACGGCCGCTGCCGAGCAGCCTGGAAAGCTTCTGATCGTCCATCTCGTCGAGCCGATCGGCGTGAACGACGTCGTCTCCGGTCACCGCCAACCCGACGCGGCGGGCGACCTCGAGCGCGGTCAGCGGATGGTCGCCGGTCACGACCAGGACCCGGATACCGGCCCGGTGGCAGCGTGCCACGGCGCTTGCCACCTCGGGCCGGGGCGGGTCGAGCAACGCAACTAGGCCGACGAGCTCCAGTTCGCGCTCGACAGCCGCTCGATCGGCCGAAAGTGCAGTCAGCGAGCGCCGCGCGAGCGCAAGCACGCGAAGGCCGCGACTCGCGAGAACGTCTGCGCGCTCGCATGCGGCGGCGGCTTCCACACGGTCGAGCGTCGAACGCGCGATCACCGCTTCCGGGGCGCCCTTGACGTTCGCCACCAAGCCGTCGCCGGTCTGGTCCACCGTCGTCATCAGCTTCAGCGTCGAGTCGAACGCGAAGAGCGCCCGGCGGTCGCGCTGGCGCGTCGAAGGAGCGACGTCGAGCCCTTGGTCCTGAGCGAACGCCAGCAACGCCGACTCGGTCGGGTCGCCCGCGACGCGCGCACCCCCACCGTCGACCTCCGCGGTATTGCAGGAGGCGGCGACTGCCGCCAGCGCGAGCTCTTCGCCCCAGCTCTCGACCACGCGCATGCGGTTCTCCGTCAGCGTCCCGGTCTTGTCGGTGCAGATCACGCTCGTGGAGCCGAGTGTCTCGACAGCGCTCAAGCGCTTCACCAGCGCCCCTTCCTTCGCCAGCGCGCGGACGCCCACGGCCAGCGCCAGCGTGATCGTCGGCAACAGCCCCTCGGGAACGTTCGCGACCAGCAGACCAACGGCGAAGACGGCAGCGTCGCGAAACGGGAGGCCGGCAAGGAGACCCAGCGGCAGGAACGCAGCGCCCACGCCGACGGCAGCCAGCGCGATCAGCCACGCCACGCGCAGCACCTGCCGTTCGAGCGGACTCTGGTCTCTACCGACTCGTTCCGTGAGCGCGGAGATTCGCCCGAGCTCGGTCCGCATACCCGTCGCGATCACGACTGCACGCGCGGAACCACCGGTGCAGCTCGTGCCGCTGTAGATCAGATCAGCCTCATCCCCACCGGCGTCTCCGGCGGCGCGCGTGACCGGAATGGACTCGCCGGTCAAAGCGGACGCGTCGATCTGCAGGGTTCCCTCGATCAGCCGGCTGTCGGCCGGCACGCGGTCGCCCTCGGCGAGCTCGACGACGTCGCCGGGCACGAGCAGTCGGGCATCGACGCGCTGCCGGTGCCCATCGCGGAGCACGACGACTTCGGCCGGGAGGTATCGAGCGAGCGCCTCGACGGCCCGCTCCGCCTGACGCTCCTGGAGCAGCGCGACAAGAGCGTTCAGGACGACCACGCCGACGATCGCCACGGACAGGGCTGCGGAGCCGATCAGCCACGCGAGTCCGGCCGCGACCCAGAGCAGAAGCGCGAGCGGATGCTTCAGCTGCACCGCAACGTCGCGCCAGACGCTCCGGCGGCCGCGCCTCGCGATCTCGTTGGGCCCGTGATGGAGGAGCCGCAGCTCGGCCTCGCGGGTCGAAAGGCCGCCCCTGTTGCTCGAATCCCCGTCCTGCAGGAGCTGCCGGTTCTCGTGCTGAAAGACGATCACCGGGTCCTCCCATTGCGCGCATAGACGAGCTTGACGAGCTCGACCAGCGCGAGTGGGGCCAGGGCAAGAGTGGAGGCGACGAGCGCGGGAGCGAGTCCGAGACTCGTGGTCGCCAGCGGCCTGTGGGCGGCCGGAAGGTAGACGGCTGCGACGACGAGGGCGACAGACCCTGCCACGCTGACGTTCAGCCAGCGGTTCGCGGGGAGACGCCAGGCCGGCACCTTCGCCGAGCGCATTGCGAAGACCAGGGCAAGTTCGGCGAGGGAAAGCGTTGCGAACGCCATCGTCTGTGCTATTCCACCGCCGAACGCCCGCCCGGCGAGGAACGAGGCGAGCGTCATGGCCCCCACAGCGAGCCCGACAGCGCCGAGCGCCACCCACATCGCTCGATCGAAGAGCCTGTCCCCGACGCGCGGAGAGGTGGTCATGGTCCCGGCGTCCGCGGGGTCTCGTGCGAGGGCGAGCGCCGGCAGGCCGTCGGTGACGAGGTTGACGAGGAGGACCTGGATGACCGCCAGGGGCGCACCCAGCCCCGCGCCGACCGCGACGGCGAACACCACGACCTCGCCAAGATTCGCGGAGAGCAGGAAGGCGACGAACTTCCGGATGTTGTCGCCGATGCGGCGGCCTTCGCGGATTGCGACGACGAGAGTCGCGAAGTCGTCGTCGGTCAGGACGACGGCTGCGGCCTCCCTCGCGGCCTCGGTGCCGCCACGCCCCATTGCGACCCCTGCGTCGCTCTGGCGCAGAGCGGGCGAGTCGTTCACTCCGTCGCCGGTCACGGCGACCACCTCGCCGGCCGCCTGCAGCGATCGAACGAGCTCGAGCTTCGCCGCGGGCGTTGCCCGCGCGATTATCGCCTCGTCGTCGAGGCCGAGCGAACGGCCGATCGTGCGCGCGGTCGCAGGATGGTCGCCGGTGAGCATCCGGATGGAGATGCCTGCGCCGCGCGCCTCGTCGACCGCTGCGAGAGCCGACGGACGGAGCGGATCGTGGAACGCGACGATCCCGAGGAGCTCCAGGCCGGTCTCGATCGCCTCGTCGAGCGGCTGGTCGCCGACTTCACGCGTAGCGACGGCGAGGACACGGAGGCCTTCGCCAGCCCAGGCCGCAACCGCGTCGAGCAGCTCGCCAGCAGGGGCGGCGAGGGCCATGACGATCTCGGGCGCACCCTTCATGAACGCCCGACGGCCGCGCTCGTTCTCGTACACGCGCGTCATTCGCTTGCGATCCGAGTCGAACGGGATCTCGTGCACGAGGCGCAGCCGCGAAACGAGAAGGTGCGGCACGCCACGCTCGGCGGCTGCGTGCAGGAGCGCGATCTCGATCGGGTCGCCGGTGGCTCCGAGTTCCGTCGTGCGAGCCGACGAAGCCAGGATGGCTGCACCGAGCAACTCGCGCTCGTCGACCCCCTCCGCCGGTCGGAGACCCGCAACCCTGATCTGGTTCTCGGTCAAGGTGCCGGTCTTGTCCGTGCAGATGACCGTCGTTCCGCCTAGCGTCTCGATTGCGCTGAGCCTGCGCACGATCGCGCCGTGTCGCGCCATCGCCCGCGCGCCGAGCGCGAGCGCCGCCGTCACGGTCGCTGCAAGACCTTCGGGGACGGCCGCGACGGCCACCGCGACGCCGACGAGGAAGGCTTCGTGCCATGGCGCGCCGCGCAGCGCCATTACTCCCGCCAGGGCGAGCGTCACTCCGACCCCGAGGACGACCATCTGGCGTGCGAGCCGCCCGAGGCGACGCTCGAGCGGGGTGGGAGGCGGCTTCGCGTCGGCGGCGAGCGACGCGACGAGACCCAGCTCCGTGCCGGCGCCCGTCTCGGTCACGAGGGCTCGCGCACGGCCCCGTGTAACGGCCGTCCCCGCAAAGACCATCGATGTCCGCTCTGCCAGGGGGGTCCCGGGAGCTACCGGAGAGGCATGTTTCGCTACGGGTAGCGATTCCCCGGTGAGCGCCGACTCGTCGACCTCGAGCCCATGCTCCTCGAGCAGGCGCGCGTCCGCCGGTACCCGATCACCCTCTGCCGGGAGCAGTACGTCACCGGGAACGACGTCTCCCGCGTCGACCGTCACCTCTACCCCGTCTCGGACCAGGGTTGCGACAGGTGTGAACGCGCGTGTGAGAGCCAGAATCGCCCGATCGGCCGCAGCTTCCTGCCAGAAGCCGAGTGCCGCGTTCAGGATCAGGACCGCGGCGATCGCAGCAGCCTCGATTCGGTCGCCGATCGCGAACGAGACCACCGTCGCGGCCACAAGCAGAACGACCAGGGGGTCGGCGAGTTGCCGGAGCGCGATCGAGACATAGCGCGGGCGCGACACGCGCCGGGGCCGGTTCGGGCCATAGAGCTCGAGCCGCGTCCTTACCTGTGCTGCGCTAAGTCCTCGGCGTGGATCGGTGCCGGAGCGGGCGAGCGCCTCATTCGGCGGGACGGCGAACGCGGGCGATTCGGCGGGCGCTTCCGCGAGCCTCGGCGCCGCTGCGGTCGCGTCCATCGCCGGCTATCCAGGCGTGTGACGAATCACCAGCACCGACGAGCGGGCCTGGTGTGCGACGCGCTCAGAAACAGACCCGAGTGCCGCGACGCCGTGCAGTCCGCGACTCCCGACGACGACAAGATCGGCCTCTCGAGAGGCCTTCACCAGGGCGTCGACGGGCCACTCGTCGAGCGTCTCGACGAACGGCGTTCGGAGGTGCGCGCGTGTCAGGTCGACCGGCTTGCCCTTCGTCCCGACGATCGCCCGCAAGTCGGCGCCGAAGCGTCGAGCCAGGTACTCAGCGGCGGAGATTGCCTCGTCGGACGCCGCGGAGCCGTCGATTCCGACGACCACCGCACGGGGAAAGAGCGCTTTCGCGGCCGGTGGCCTTGCGATCAAGACCGCGCATGCCGCGCTGTGGATCATGTCACCGGCAACGCCGCCGAGCAAGATCTCGGACCAGCGGCTGTGGCTGTGGCTTCCGAGGGCCAGCAAGGTGCCTTTGGCTCTGGATACCTCGCGGAGAAGCGCGTTCTCCGGCGCCGCGTTGACGAGACGACCGGAAGCTCGCCGCCCGATGATCCTCTTCGCGGTGTCGAGCGCGCCGGCCGCCTCGCGCTCCATTTGCTCGGCTAGACGTGAGGCCGACCAGCCGGCGCGGGCGGCTTCCGCCAGATGCGCCGCCGCGAACGCCTCGATCCAGCCGTCGGCAGTGACGAGCCGCGCCGCCTGACGGCAGGCCTCGAATCCCGCTTCGGATCCGTCGACGCCGACGATGACACGCTGAAAGATCGATTCTGGATGTCGCGTCGACCGGTCTACGACTGACGGTCTTGTTGCGGTCGTCATTGCTCGAGCCTCCTTCACTGCGGGCAGTTCTTTCAGGTGGAGTCTTTGCGCAGGAGTGCCGAGTTGCATCGGGGATTGCGGCGATCCTGGCGACGGGGAAGTACGGATCTGACGATTTCTACGGCTCGTGCGTCAGAACACGCTCGTCGTAGCCGGCGCCCAGCGGAGCTTCTTCCGCAGGCGCGGGCGCATCGATGGCGATCGTCCTCGGCTTGCCGTCGATCAATCCCGCCGTCGAAGTCGAGCCGATTTCGCCGAGCCAGTGCCGAACGGCTGCTTCGACCTCTTCGAGCCGGTCGCCCACGTCGACGAGCTCGACGCGCCAACCGTGCCGATCCTTGACCGCCACCGCAGACAGGTGCCCCAAACGCTTCTCCAGCACAAACGCCGCCGGCCCTGTCGGAGCATTCACATCGACCCTGATCGAAGTCTCTACGATCATCTCCACCACTCCTTTCTTCCGACCCGCATCACGCAGCCTCGGAGGCGCGCCCCGAATCTGTCGCGCGAACGCATAGCGAGACGCCGACCGGCAAGGCGAAGGACGCCGAAACCAGGCAAGTCTCCTCAGCGAGGCGCGCGAGTCGTTCCGCTTCGACGACGTCGTCGGGGCCGACCTCGAACCTGAACTGGAGCTCGACTCGCGTGAACCCGAACCGGCCGTCGTGGCGCTGGCCTGCAACGCCGTCCGCGCGGATCTCCAGCCGCGAGAACGCCAGGTGGTGTCGCTTCGCAATGCCCGTGAACGTGACGGCCAGGCAGGCCGCGCACGAGGCGACGAAGAGGTCCTCAGGGCTCCAGACGTCGGGCTCCGCACCGCTGAACTCGGGTGGCGGAACCACGTCGAGCGGTGCCTTGCCGTCGATCTCCACGGTCACCTTCCGGCCGGCGCTCCAGCGCACCTTTAGCGGGAAGTGAAACTCCTTCGGACGAATCCGCGGCTTGTGGACAGTCTCGTGCACGGCAGCCTCCTGGGTTCGCTTGGTCTCTTATTCCCCCGATCGCACGGGCCCGAGCTCAGGGCTTTGGACTGCTATCGCTACGGGAAAGCCGCAGACGATTCGGGTCCGACTCGGATGGCGCCGCCCGGACCCCGAACGAAAATCGTAGGCGTGACCACGACAGAGCAGGAACCGGGCATCGCCCATCCGTCTGCGTCGTTCAGCACGACCCTCCGTGTGCACCTGGACAACCGGCCAGGCGCCTTCGCGCGGCTCGCGGCAGCGATCGGTGACGCCGGCGGGTTGCTCGGAGCGATCGATCTAGTGCGAGTCGAGCACGGCAAGAAGGTGCGCGACGTCACGGTGCTCGCCGCCGACGACACCCAGGTCGCCCGCATCGTCGCCGCGGTGGGAGGGATCGACGGAATCGAGGTCGAGCACGTCTCTGACCGGACCTTTCTGCTCCATCTCGGCGGGAAGCTCGAGATCACGTCCAAGTCGCCGCTCAAGACGCGCGACGACCTCTCGATGGCCTACACNNCGACATCGGCCCCGAGGCCGCGCTGCCGGTGATGGAGGGAAAGGCGATCCTCTTCAAGGAGTTCGGCGGAATCGACGCCTGGCCGATCTGCCTCGCGACGACGGATCCTGACGAGATCGTCCGCACGGTCATTGCGATCGCGCCCGGCTTCGGCGGGATCAACCT
>DHWI01000189.1:8673-11358 GCA_002413095.1 Thermoleophilia bacterium UBA5186 | reverse complement strand
GGGATCAACCTCGAGGACATCGCTGCACCCCGCTGCTTCGAAATCGAAGCACGGCTGCGAGACGAGCTTGACATCCCCGTTTTTCACGACGACCAGCACGGGACGGCGATCGTCGTCCTGGCGGCGCTCCTGAACGCATTGCGCGTCGTAGGGAAGCGGCTGGAGGACGTGACGATCGTGCTGACCGGCGCGGGAGCCGCTGGCGCGGCGACAGCGTCGAAGCTCTGCGCCGCCGGCGCGGGAGAGGTCGTCGTCTGCGACCGGCGCGGGGTGCTGTATCCGGGCCGTCCGGGTCTCGATCCGACGAAGGCCGCGCTCGCCGAGCGCACGAACCCGAGCGGGCGCCGCGGGGCAGCCGACGAAGCGCTCGCCGGAGCGGACGTCTACATCGGCCTCTCCAGTCCCGGCGCGGTCTCTGTCGAGGCGGTGCAGACGATGGCCGCGGGCGCGATCGTGTTCGCGATGGCGAACCCGACGCCGGAGGTCCCTCCCGAGGCGATCGAGTCGTTCGCCGCGGTGATCGGGACCGGTCGCTCCGACTACCCGAACCAGATCAACAACGTGCTCGCGTTCCCAGGGATTTTCCGGGGCGCGCTCGACGTCCGCGCGTCGGCGATCGTGGAGGAGATGGAGCTCGCGGCGGCCCACGCGCTCGCCGACGTCGTCGAGCCCGACCATCTCGCAGCCGACTACGTGATCCCGAGTGTGTTCGACCGCCGCGTCGCACCCGCCGTGGCGGAAGCCGTCGCGCGCGCCGCCGAGACCGCCGGCGTCGCGCGTCGGCCGCGCGACGCGGCGCCCGCCGCCTAGAGCAGAGCCCGTGCCGCGCGTGCGGCGACGACGTCCTCGCGCGCTCGGATCACGGCGACGCGCACGGCCGATCCCAGTGCCTGGACGTCGGCGTCGGGCGTGGCGTTCCGGTTTGCCTCAGCGTCGAGCGCGACGCCGAGGAAGCGGAGCCGCGCACACACCTGCTCGCGCACGCCGGCCGAGTTCTCCCCGACGCCGGCGGTGAAGACGATGGCGTCGAGCCCGTCGAGCGCCGCCGCCATCGCCGCGATGGCGCCGGCGACGCGGTAGGTGAAGACATCGAGCGCGAGGCTCGCCTCGGGCGCGTCGCTTGCCTCGAGCTCGCGCACCGAGCCGTGCCCGCCGAGGCCGAGCAGCCCCGACTCGTTCTCCAGGGCGTGCTCCAGCTCTGCGACCTCGAGGCCGTGGCGGAGCAGGTACAGCAGCGCGCCAGGGTCGACGGAGCCCGAGCGTGTGGCCATCGGGACGCCTTCCAGCGGCGTGAAGCCCATCGAGGTCTCGACCGACCGCCCTTCGCGGACAGCCGTCACCGAGCACCCACCGCCGAGGTGGCAGACGACGAGCCGGGCGACCGGCACGCGTTCCGCCGCCCACTGCACGGAGAGGCCGTGGAAGCCGTAGCGGCGAATTCCGAGCGCGCGGAATCGCTCCGGCAGCGCGTACGTCGCTGCTTCGGCCGGGATCGTCGCGTGGAAGGCGGTGTCGAAGACGGCCACGTGCGGCAGCCCCGGGAACAGCCGCCGCGCCGTGCCGATCGCCTCGACCGCTGCAGCGTTGTGGATCGGCGCGAGCTCGACGAGCCCGCGCAGCGCTGCCTCGATCTCGTCGTCGACCACCACAGGGTCGCGGAACCGGTCGCCGCCGTGGACCACGCGGTGCGCGACCGCCATTACGTCCGGAGGCGCCGTCTCCAGCGACTCGACCTCGGTGGACTCGTCGCCGCGGACTACGCTGAGCTTGAGACTCGTCGAGCCAGGGTTGACGACGAGGACCGGCGCGTTCAGTACGGCCAGGTCCAGTCGCGGATCGCCGGATCGTCCTCGCCGTGTTCTCTGGTCCACGCGCGCGCGCGTAGGCGGAGGTCGACCATCTCCTGGCGAACGTGGCCGGCGCGGGCGGCAAGTCCGGGCACGCGGTCGATCGTGTCCATGACCAAGTGGAACCGGTCGAGGTCGTTGAGCATCGCCATGTCGAACGGCGTCGTCGTCGTGCCCTCCTCCTTGTAGCCGCGCACGTGGATGTTCTCGTGGTTCGTACGGCGGTAGGTGAGGCGGTGGATCAACCACGGATAGCCGTGGTAGGCGAAGACGACCGGGCGGTCTGGCGTGAACAGCCCGTCGAACTCATGGTCGGACATGCCGTGCGGATGCTCGGTATCCGGCTGGAGGCGCATGAGGTCGACCACGTTCACGAACCGGACCTTGAGCTCCGACAGGTGCTCGCGGAGCAACGACGCCGCGGCCAACGCCTCGAGCGTCGGTACGTCGCCGCAGCAGGCGAGCACGACGTCCGGCTCACCGGTCTCGTCGTTCGACGCCCAGTCCCAGATCCCGGCGCCGCGCGTGCAATGAACAATCGCGTCCTCGATCGAGAGGAAGGTCAGCGCGGGTTGCTTGCCGGCGACGATCACGTTCACGTAGTTCCGGCTGCGGAGACAGTGGTCGGCGACCGAGAGAAGCGTGTTGGCGTCGGGCGGCAGGTAGACGCGGATCACCTCGGCCTTCTTGTTTGCGACGTGATCGATGAAGCCCGGATCCTGGTGAGAGAAGCCATTGTGATCCTGGCGCCAGACGTGCGAGGACAGCAGGTAGTTGAGGGACGCGACCGGGCGCCGCCACGGAATCTCGCGCGTCACCTTCAGCCACTTCGCGTGCT
>DHWI01000189.1:7706-8587 GCA_002413095.1 Thermoleophilia bacterium UBA5186 | reverse complement strand
TAGCCCTCGAGCCAGCCCTGGCAGAGGTGCTCGGAGAGGATCTCGAGCACGCGGCCCTCCGGTGCGAGCTTCTCGTCCGTCGGCTCGATAGCTGCCTCCCAGGCCTTGTTCGTGACCTCGAAGACCGCGCCCAGCCGGTTCGACTCCGTCTCGTCCGGCCCGAACAGCCGGAAGTTCTCGGGATTCGCGGCGATCACGTCGCGCAAGAAGCCGCCGAGGACGCGCGTCGCCTCCGCGAGCTCGGTTCCGGGCGCCTTCACTTCGACTGCGTAGTCCCGGAAGTCCGGGAGCGTCAGATCCCGCAGCAGCTCGCCGCCGTTCGCGTGCGGGTTCGCGCTCATCCGACGCTCGCCGCGCGGCGGCAGCTCCGCCAGGTCTGGCACGAGGCAGCCCTGACCGTCGAAGAGCTCGTCGGGCCGGTAGCTGCGCATCCAGTCTTCGAGCACGCGCAGGTGCTCGCGGTTCGTGCGCACGTCGGTCATCGGCACCTGGTGGGAGCGCCACGTACCCTCAACGGGAAGGCCGTCGACTTCGCGGGGACCCGTCCAGCCCTTCGGGCTCCGGAGCACGATCATCGGCCACCGTGGGCGGACAGTCTCACGTTCCTCGCGCGCGCGACGCTGGATCTCGGCGATCCCGTCGAGCGCCTCGTCGAGCACGGCCGCGAACCGCGCGTGTGCGTCCAGATGGTCGTCGTCGGCCTGGATCTCGAGGTTGAGCGGCCGGTAGCCGTAGCCCGTCATCAGAGCGTCCAGCTCCTCGGCCGGGATCCGCGCAAGCACGGTCGGGTTCGCGATCTTGTAACCGTTCAGGTGCAAGATCGGCAGCACGGCGCCGTCGGTCCGGGCGTTCAGGAACTTGTTGGAGTGCCAGCTCGCCGC
>DHWI01000189.1:4286-7637 GCA_002413095.1 Thermoleophilia bacterium UBA5186 | reverse complement strand
CCTCGCCGTCGCCGACGACGCAGGCGACGAGCAAGTCCGGGTTGTCGAATGCCGCGCCGTACGCGTGAGTGAGCGCGTAGCCGAGCTCTCCGCCCTCGTGGATCGATCCGGGCGTCTCAGGCGCGGCGTGGCTCGGGATTCCGCCCGGGAACGAGAACTGCCGGAATAGCTCGCGCAGCCCGGCCTCGTCCATGCCGACGTGTGAGTAGAGCTCCGAGTACGTCCCCTCCAGGTAGGCGTTGGCGACCATGCCCGGCCCGCCGTGGCCGGGCCCACAGATGTAGATCGCGTCGAGATCGCGCTCTCGGATCGCGCGGTTCAGATGGGCGTAGACGAGATTGAGCCCCGGCGTCGTCCCGAAGTGGCCGAGCAGACGCGGCTTCACGTGCTCGGGCTTCAGGGGTTCCTGGAGGAGCGGGTTGTCGAGGAGGTAGATCTGCCCTACGGAGAGGTAGTTTGCAGCGCGCCAGTAAGCGTCCAACCGGCGAAGCTGTTCGGTATCCGGCGGCGCAGGGGTGGCGGTGCGACTCACGCAGCTTCGAGCGTAACGGAGGCAGACGGTGGGACCCGCGCCGCCAGCCGCTCCACCAGGTCGCGCAGCTCCTGCATGCCGTCGTCGCTCTGGACCTCGATCGCCGGGCCCTGCCGCTGAACGACTCGCAGCGTCGTGTCCGAGAGGCTTGCCGACTGAATGTGCTCGAAGAGGATGTTGACGACCCAGCGCGGCCCGAAAATCCGCAACGCTTCCTGGGCCGACTCCGACGCGCTACTCCTCCGGCCGCCGCCATGATGGTGCAGTGACCACGAAACCGAGGGCGCCTTCCGCAGCGGACGTCGTCCTGCGCGACGGCGCAACCATGCGACTCAGCCCGCCACGCTCCGAGGACACCGGCGTCCTCATCGCCTTCTTCCACGCCCTTTCGGACGAGAGCCGTTACTCACGTTTCCACGGCCAGCCGGCGATCGACGAACGAGCCATCGCCCCTATGGTCGATCCCGACTGGGCCGAGCGCGGCGCTCTCGTCGGAACGTATGAGGACGAGGTCGTCGCGCTCGGAAGCTACGTCCGGCTTCGAGACGTCCGAACCGCCGAAGTCGCCTTCGCGGTCGCCGATGACTTCCAGGGCCGAGGGATCGGCACGCGATTGCTCGAGCGCCTCGCGGAGCTCGCTGCGGCAGCGGGCATCGAGGAGTTCCTCGCCGAGGTCCTCCCGTCGAACGCGCCGATGCTCGGGGTGTTCGCGGATGCAGGCTTCGTCACATCGCGTTCGCTCGAGGGAGGGGTAGTCGAGGTGCGCCTGACGCTCGCCCCGACAGCGGCGTTTCAGGAACTCGTCGACCGCCGCGACCACGTCGCGGTCGCCGCATCGCTTCGACCGTTCTTCGCGCCCCGGACCGTGGCCGTCGTCGGCGCTTCGCCGCGGCACGGCTCGATCGGCGGCGAGCTCTTTCGGAACATCCTTCGCGCGGACTTTGCCGGGGCGGCCTACCCGGTCAACCGCAGCGAGGAGCCGGTCGCCGGCGTGAGGGCATATGCCGCCGTCGCGCAGATCCCGGACCCGATCGACCTCGTAGTCGTCTGCCTGCCGGGCCAGAACGTTCTGGAGGCCGCCGACGAGGCGCTCCGGGCCGGCGTCCGCGCTCTCTGCGTGATCTCCGCGGGCTTCGCCGAGACGGGTCACGAAGGCCTCGACCGACAGGAGCGTCTGCTCGAGCTCGTTCGCGCGCACGGGGCGCGCCTCATCGGCCCAAACTGCCTGGGAATCGCGGTCGCGGAGCCGCGGCTCAACGCGACCTTCGGCCCACGAGCGCTTCCACCCGGAAACGTCGCATTCTCTTCTCAGAGCGGCGCGCTCGGCCTCGCAGTGCTGGAACGTGCCGGTGAACGAGGGCTCGGGCTCTCGTCATTCGTTTCGATCGGCAACAAGGCCGACGTCTCCTCCAATGACCTGATCGAGTACTGGGAGGACGACCCGGCGACCGATGTGATCGTCCTCTACCTCGAATCGTTCGGGAATCCGCGCAAGTTCGGGAGGCTCGCACGTCGCGTCGCTCGAACGAAGCCGATCGTTGCGATGAAGGCCGGGCGCACCGCGGCGGGAGCGCGTGCGGCGAGCTCGCATACGGCGGCACTCGCTGGATCAGAAGCGGCGACGGACGCACTCTTCCACCAGGCCGGCGTCTTACGCGTCGACACGCTCGGCGAGCTGCTGGACGTCACGTCGCTGCTCGCACAACAGCCGCTCCCGCGCGGCCGGCGCGTCGCCGTCCTCACGAATGCGGGCGGTCTTGGGATCCTCTGCGCCGACGCCTGCGAGGCGGCAGGCCTAGAGCTCGCGGTGCTCACGGCAGAGACGCAGGCCGCTCTGCAGGCAGCGCTTCCCGCCGAGGCCACCGTGTCCAACCCGGTCGACATGCTCGGCTCGGCCACCGGCGCGACCTACGAGGACGCGGTTCCGGTGCTCCTTGCCGATCCAGGCGTCGATGCGCTGATCGTGCTCTTCGTGCCACCGGTCGTCGCCGGCGTCGACGAGGTCGCCGGCGCGATCGCCAGGGCGCTCGAGCGCCTGGGCGAACCGAACAAGCCTGTGCTCGCGTCGCTGATCAGCTCCGGCCGCATGCCGGAGGCGCTCCGATCGGCACCCGTTACGACGTTCGCGTATCCCGAGTCTGCGGCGCGCGCGCTCGGGCGGGCGGCGGAGCGCGCCGACTGGCTGCGCCGGCCGCAGGGGACGGTGCCGGAGCTGGACGGGATCGACCGTGCCGCGGCCGAGCAGATCGTCGTCGCCGGCGAGCGGTGGCTCAGCCCCGAGGAGACTCGAGGGCTGCTGTCTGCCTACGGCGTCCCCCTCGTCCCCGAGCGGTTTGCCGAGTCGGCGGACGAAGCCGTGGCGGCGGCCGGAGAGCTGGGCTTCCCCGCAGTCGTCAAGACGGCGGTCGCCGGAGCGCACAAGACCGAGACCGGAGGAGTCGCGCTCGACCTCCGCGACGCGGCGGCCGTTCGCGAGGCAGTCGAGCGGATCGGCACGCCGGTGATCGTCCAGCCGCTCGTTCGGGGCGGAGCCGAGCTCCTCGCAGGCGCTATGCAGGACCCCGTCTTTGGTCCGCTCGTCGCCCTCGGGCCGGGTGGGACGATGGCCGAGCTGATCGGCGACGCCACGTTCCGGCTCACACCGCTCACCGACGCCGACGCCCGCGAGCTCGTCCACGGCGGCAAGGCAGGAAGGCTCGTGACGGGGTTCCGCGGGGCGCCCCCCGCGGACGCCGACGCGCTGGAACAGCTCCTACTCAGGATCTCGCTCCTCATCGAGGAGCATCCCGCCGTCGCAGAGCTCGACCTGAACCCGGTGC
>DHWI01000189.1:0-4235 GCA_002413095.1 Thermoleophilia bacterium UBA5186 | reverse complement strand
TTCGGGTCGGCGCTCCGAGCGTTCAGCGCACCGCGAAGACCTGGTGAACGCTGCGAGAAATCCCTGAATCGCCAGTCAGCGCAACCATCGCTGCCGCGCGGCTGAGCATCGCGAACCAACCGGCTCCGCTAGCCCGCGGCTATTCCTTACCCTTGGAAAGCGAGCGGTGGAATTCTGACGGGTCGGGCGTGGAGCGCGGGCGCTGCTCTTCCAGCGTGTGGCGCAGGTCGAGCAGCCATGCCGCGATATCGGGCCGGCCCTCGATCGGCGTCGCCAACTGCGTGATCACGCACGCGCCGGTCTCCCAGAATGCACACGGCTCGCCCGGACACGGCTCATTTTTCCCGATCGTCTCGTACAGGCTGCAGGTTTCCATGCCGTGAGATTGATCGAGGCACTGCCCGTCGCCATCCGCACCGACCCCGCGCAACGCTGCGGGGAACTACGGATTTCGTCGACCGGCCCCGGCGAGATCATCTTCGCAATGACAGGCCGCACAGAGTTCACGTCCGACGAGGCTCGAACGATCGGAACACAGCTCGGAATCGACTGGGCCACGGCCCCGTTCGACATCGAGCAGTTTCGAGCCGGTATGAACGTGGAGCTGGAGCACGGGCTCCGCGATCCGAAGACGAACGTCACGGACGACGACCCGGTCGTAACCGGAAAGATCGCACTGGCCCACCTCAACGAGCTGCCCGATTACTACACCCGGCTCGAGCGGATGGAGAGCGGCCCGGCCTGAACCGGCGCCCGCGTTTTCTGCTTCAGGTTCCGAACGACGAGGGTGGAGCAGCGCGCACGGTGTGCAACCCGCTCGGAGACGGAGCCCACAGACGCGAGGCCGTGCAGTCCGCGGCTGCCGACCACGAGCAGATCGGCGCCCTGGGGGCNNGGCACCTTGAAGCCCTTGATGTCCATGCCGATGATCGCCTCGGCGGCGGCGCGGTCTACGCCCTGGCCTCCGGTCGCGACGACGGGCCAAAGCGTCGAGCCGAAGCGAACCGCCAGCTCACGCGCCGCGGCGTACGCCAGCTCCGACTCCTGCGATCCATCGACGCCGACGACGATCTTGCGCGGGAACGCGGTGCCCGACGCGCGCGCGACGAGCACGGAGCACGGCGCCTTGTGGAGGAGTTCCGTTGCGGTAGAGCCGGAGATGATCCCGAGCGCCCGGCCCGATCCGTACGAGCCGACAGCGATGAGCGTGTACTCACCGCGCCGCGCCTCGCGAATCAGCGCGTCCCAACCGAACCCGCGCTCGACGGTGACGGCGGCTGCGGCGAGTTGGACGATCTCGAGCTGAGCTTGCGCGGCTGCTTGCTCGGCGCGCTGCTGTGCGACTTTCGCGTCGGCCTCCCACGGGATTGTCATCCCCGCGGCGACGACGGGCGGTGGCAGCGTCCACGCTGAGAGCAGCATCAGCTCAGTGTTCGGATCGTGGAGCCGAGCTGCCTGCCGCGCGGCCTCGAGCGCCTCGGCGGAGCCGTCGATCCCGACCAGGACACGGCTGAACACTGTGATGGGAAGACTCGACTGGCGAGCTGCCTCGATGAGCGTTGCGGTCATGTTGGCCTCCTTCGGTCGCAGTGGTCATCCCCGAGGTCTGGAGGCCTTTCGCTCGGCGCTTTGCCGTAGTGCCGGACGTGCGAACTACCGATTCGAACGCCACGCTCCTGCGCGCGACTCTGGGGTCGGAACTACTCGTTCGCTTCCGCGTCGGTCAGAAGGCCGTTGGCCAGCGCGTGCCGGACGAGCTCGGCTCGGGTGGTCATTCGGAGCTTCTGCATGATGTGCGCTCGATGCGTCTCGGCCGTGCGCACGGAGATGTAGAGCATCTTCGCGATCTCCTGGTTCGTGTGACCCAGCGCCAGTAGGCGCAGGATCTCGCGCTCGCGGTCGGACAGCGGATCCGCCTCCGCCGCGGCGCGGGCGGCCGCGTCGGCGGCGACCATCCGGGCACCGAGTGCCGGATGGACGTAGTTGCCACCGCTCGTCAGCACCCGAATTGCGTCCACGACCTCCTCGTCGGCTGCCTCCTTGAGCACGTAGCCGCTCGCGCCGGCGGCGAACGCCTCACGCACGTAACCGGGCTCGTCCTGCATCGAGAGCATCAGCACTTTCGCCTCGGGCGCGTCCTTGAGCAACTGCGGCAGGACGTCGATGCCGCTGACGTCGGGCATGGTGACGTCGAGCAGGATCATGTCCGGCTTCAGCTCGCGCGTCCGGAAGATCGCGTCCTTGGCGTTCCCGGCCTCGCCGACGACCTCGATGTCCTCGTGACTGTCGAGGAGGAGCTTCAAGCCTGAACGGACCACGGCGTGGTCGTCGACGACGAGCAGGCGGATCACTTCGCCAGCGTAATCCCCGCGTGCGACGTGCGGGAAGGCCGCAATACGGCGGCGGTTGGGGGCGGATGGCAAGCGGAGGCCCACGCCGCAGATTCAGTGGCAGACGAGTCAACGCGAGAAGGGAGTCGCCATGCTCAACAAGAAACTCTTCGAATACGGCGGAATCGCCGCCAGCATCGTCCTCATCGTCTTCGGCATCGGCGCCATCGCACTCGGCCTCAACGGCCGCAGCACGGTGCGTGACAGCCTCAAGCTGGAGCAGATCGTCGGCTCGCCCGACATGACCAGGGACGGAATCGCAGCCGAGGCCAAGAAGGCCGGGCTCACGAACGTCGTCCTCCCCGGCGGCGACGTCGCCGGCAAGGCGATCAACACGGGCCAGCGGGCACGCTGGTTCGCCGGCTACATGCGGATCCACACGCTCGAGGCCACGCAGGGCAAGACCTATGCCGAGATGCCTCGATTCGCAACGGCGGACGGCAAGGGCACCAACGACCCGGCTGCGGCCCAGAAGTATCCCAACGGTGCACCGATGAACAACTCGGCCCGCGACATCTGGNNTCGTCGTCGGGATCGCGCTGCTGCTAAGCGGGATCGGGTTCGGAGTCCTCACGCTCGGAGGGGCGCTCAAGCGGGGCCCACAGACGAGCGAGGCGCACCGGCAAATGCCGGTCGCGGCAAGTTGAGCGGCGACTCCGCTCGCGAGGGAAGGGCGGCCGAGTGGCCGCCCTTTCTCGTTCCGTAATACGCCGCAAGCAGGGTGCGAGGCTGGGCGGATGCCGGCCGAGCGCCACTGGCGCAGAGTTCCCATAGACCAATCCAGGAGGTGTGACATGAAGACGATCATCCTCGCAACCGACGGCTCAGACACTGCCGCAGCAGCCACCGCCACCGCGATCGATCTCGCGACTGAGCAGGACGCGAAGCTCGTCGTCGTCGCCGCGTGGGATCTGGTGTACACCCCGATGAGCTACGCGCCGGTCGTTCCGGACTGGGATCGCATCGAAGAGCCCGACGCAGAGCGAGTCACCGAGGCGGCGGCCGAGCAGGCCCGCGCGGCTGGGGTCCGCGCCGAGGCGATCATCCGCCGCGGCTACCCTGTCGAGCAGATCTGCCGGCTCGCGCACGAACGTGATGCCGCGATGATCGTGCTCGGCACCCATGGCTGGGGACCGCTCCGCCGCATGGTCTTCGGCAGCGTCTCGACGGGGGTGCTGCATAACGCAAAGTGCCCGGTGCTCGTCGTGCCGCCGGCCGATCACACAGCAGCCGGCGAGCCTGTGGTCGTCGGCGCCGAGGAGCGCAGCTAGCCGTGACTGCCGGACGACGTATTCTCGTCACCTACGCCACGAAGCACGGCTCCACGCAGGAGGTCGCGGAGGCGATCGCCGACGCGGTCGCGTTCCTCGAGCGCAATCGCGAGGCCTTGGCGCGGACGTCGTTGGCGGTGTTCGCGCTCGGGCCACAGAAGCTCGAGGACGCGGCCTCGGCCGAGTCGCTCACGCAACTCGGCCGTTCCCTCGCTAAGGCGGCCGCGCCCGAGCCGCAGCTCGTAACCGTCTTCGGAGGCGTCGTCGACCCGGCGAAGTTGCGGTTCCCGTTGAATCGCCTCCCGGCAAGCGACGCGCGCGACTGGGCCGCAATTCGAGCCTGGGCGGCGGAGGCGGCTGCGGTCTTCAGAGCCGTGCCCGTGTAGGCGAGCCGTCCGGCGCATCACCGACGCTGCCGGTTGATCCGCCGTGCTGTTCGCCCTTGTCAAGCAGCTCCGCCGCCGCCACGGCCGCCCACCGTTCGGCGCGGCCCTGAGGCGGCTCGGTCTTCCGGCGATGCTCGTGGTGTTCGGGCCGGGCCTGCTCGCGGGCCTCTCCGACGACGATCCGGCCG
>DHWI01000164.1:7114-8894 GCA_002413095.1 Thermoleophilia bacterium UBA5186 | reverse complement strand
CGGCAGGGCGTGCCACCCGAGCTCCGCGACCAAGCGGTCGCGGCTCTGCCCGACGAAAGCGGGCGCGCCCGGAAGGTCGTCGCCCGCCGAGGTCCCGGGCCGAAAACGGCGCGTTACCTGTCGGCGAAGGGCTTCGGAGAGGACGCGGTCGAGGCCGCTCTGGGCGGGTCTGTTGCGGCCGACACCTAGGTAGCGTTAGGATGCAGCTGGTTCACCCGACATTTTGCCTGCACAAGAGCAATTTCCGAATCGCAATCGATCCTTCGTGACCTTGCCTCTCATCAAACTTCGACTCAGCGAAAGGTCAGTCCCAGAGGCACGGTAGTGCGCTCGCCGGCGAGGCCTGCCCTCGCCTCCCTTGATTCGGGATCTCTCCTGTCCGGGCCCGGTGCCGGTGTAGTTGCGGCATCCAGGCAATCGATCGAGGCTCAGGACGGGAGCGAGGGTGTATCTGGTCATCGGCATAGCGATCGGGCTCGTTGTTGGATTGGCTGTGGGCGCGGTCGCGGTCGGCTGGTTCGGCGCGTCGAGGCTCGGCGAGGCCCAGCGCAAGCGCCAGCAGCTGCTCTCCGACGCGAAGCGAGAGGCAGAGGCGCTCCGGCGCGAGGCGGAGATCGACGCGCGCGAACAATCCGTCCGGCTGCGAGCGCAGATCGAGGAGGAGCTGCAGGACCGGCGCGACCAGATCGTCAAGATCGAGGAGCGCGCCGTCGCCAAGGAGGTCGAGGTCGGCGAGAAGCTGATCGACCTGACCCGTCGCGAGCAAGGCCTGGCCGACCGCGAAGTCCACCTTCGGCAGCTCCAAGACGAGGTCAAAGAGGCCAAGAACAACGAGCTCGCCGAGCTCGAGCGCATCTCCGGGATGACCGTCAACGAGGCCAAGCAACATCTGCTCGAGCGCTCCGAGGACCTCGTCCGGCACGAGCTCGCACGCTCCGTCCGGCAGCTCGAGGAGGAAGCCCGCAGCGAGGCCAAGCGGCGAGCTCGCAACCTCGTGGCCGACGCGCTCCAGCGCGTCGCAGCCAGTCACGCGGCCGAGACCACCGTCTCGCTCGTCGAGCTTCCGTCCGACGACATGAAGGGGCGCATCATCGGCCGCGAGGGGCGCAACATCCGCGCGCTCGAAGCTCTGACTGGGGTTGACCTGATCATCGACGACACGCCGCAGGCCGTGGTGCTGTCGTCCTTCGACGGGATCCGCCGCGAGATCGCGAAGCTGACGCTCACGAAGCTGATCGAGGACGGTCGGATCCATCCGGCGCGGATCGAGGAGATGTACTACCAGTCGAAGGCGGAGCTGGAAGACCACATCCAGCAAGCGGGCGAGCAGGCGGTGTTCGAGGCGAACTGCGGCGAGTTCCACGAAGAGCTCGTGAAGATCCTCGGCCGGCTGAAGTTCCGCACGAGCTACGGCCAGAACGTCCTCAAGCACTCGCTCGAGGTCGTCCACCTGGCCGGAATCATGGCCACCGAGCTCGGCGCGGGTATTAAGACGGCCAAGCGCGCGGCGCTCCTCCACGACCTCGGCAAGGCAATGACGCACGAGGTGGAGGGCTCGCACGCGCTCATCTCCGCGCAGTACGCGAAGCGGTACGGCGAGTCACAGCACGTCGTCCATGCGATCGAGGCACACCACTACGAGGTGCAGCCCCAGACGGTCGAGGCGGTCCTCATCATCTCCGCCGACGCGATCTCGGCCGCGCGTCCCGGCGCGCGCGGCGAGAGCCTGCAGAACTACATCAAGAGGCTCGAGGCGCTCGAGGCGATCGCGTCGCAGAAG
>DHWI01000164.1:5742-6953 GCA_002413095.1 Thermoleophilia bacterium UBA5186 | reverse complement strand
TATCCGGGTCAGGTGAAGGTGACCGTGATCCGGGAGAGCCGCGCCGTCGAGGTCGCCAAGCACCACACGAACGGCCGGTCCATTACAGACCACGCGGCGTAGGCCGCAGAGGCAGAATTCGCGGCGATGAAGCGGTACCACGTCACCACGTTCGGGTGCCAGATGAACGCGCACGACTCGGAGCGGATCAAGGGAATGCTCGAGTCGCTCGGGCTCGGTGAGGCGATCGCGCAGGAGGACGCCGACGTCATCGTCTTCAACACCTGCACCGTTCGCGAGAAGCCCGACCAGCGGTTCGCCGCGCATCTCGCGCAGGCCGCCGCGCTCAAGCGTGCCGACCCGGACAAGGTGATCGCGGTCGGTGGGTGCTACGCGGAAGCCCAGCGCGAGCGGCTCTTCGACCTCTACCCGTACGTCGACGTCGCGTTCGGGCCGGGGTCGATCCCGCATCTCGGCGACTGGATCGGCGCCGGCGGCATGGCTCCGCGCGGCCGTTTCGCCGAGTGGCGTTCGTTCGCAGGCGACCTCCCACAGAAGCGCGAGCGTGCGTTCCAGGCCTGGGTGCAGATCTCGATGGGCTGCAACTCGAAGTGCTCGTACTGCATCGTTCCGGCCGTTCGCGGACGCGAGCAGAGCCGCCGTCCCGGCGACGTCGTCGCGGAGATCGAGCAGCTGGCTGACTCCGGCGTGCGCGAGATCACGCTGCTCGGCCAGAACGTCAACTCGTACGGCCGCGACCTCCCGCTCGAGGCCCGGATCGACTTCGCCGAGCTGCTGCGCGCGTGCGACTCGGTGGCGGGGATCGAGCGAATCCGGTTCACGAGCCCGCATCCGAAGGACTTCCGCGCGCCGGTGATCGCGGCGATGGCCGAGTGCGAGACGGTCTGCGAGCACGCGCATCTACCGCTCCAGTCCGGCTCGAGCCGGATCCTGAAGGCGATGCGGCGGACGTATGGCCGCGAGCGCTACCTCCGGCTGGTGGAAGAGATGCGCGCGGCGATTCCTGACCTTGCGCTCACGACCGATCTGATCGTCGGCTTTCCGGGTGAGACCGAGGCTGACTTCGCGGAGACGACCGAAGTCGTCGAGGAGGTCGGCTACGACGGCGCTTTCACCTTCGTCTACTCGCCGCGGGCAGGGACGGAGGCCGCCACACTGCCGGACCAGGTTCCCGACGACGTCAAGCAGGAGCGGATCGAGCGGCTGATCGA
>DHWI01000164.1:3806-5724 GCA_002413095.1 Thermoleophilia bacterium UBA5186 | reverse complement strand
ACGGATCCCATGGTCCTGCGTGGCCGGACGCGGCGGAACACCACGGTGAACTTCCACGGCGGCGGCGAGCCGGGTGACCTCGTCGACGTCCGCATCGACGACGCGACATCGACCACCCTGCGCGGGACGCGCGTCGCAGTGCCCGTGGCTTGATCGACACGCTTTCGACACGCCGCGGCACACACCCGTGACGAAATCTCGCGTACCGTTCACAGCGGGGGGCGCCCCGGCCGAAGCGGGCATGTCCAGGCAGGGCGCGGCCGACGTGGTCGCGATCTTCGGGCCGACCGCGTCCGGGAAGACCGCGGTCGCAGAAGCGGTTGCCGACGCGATCGGCGGCGAGGTCGTTTCCTGCGACTCGATGCAGGCGTACCGCGGCCTGCCCATCCTCACGAACCAGCCAGAGCGCCCGACACGACTCGTGGGCGTCTGGCCGCTCGATCATGAGGGCTCCGTCGCGGAGTTCGCCGAGCTCGCGCACGCCGTGGTTGACGAGCTGCTGGCTTGTGGCCGCACCCCGGTGCTCGCGGGCGGCACGGGTCTCTACCTCCGCGCGGCGATCGGAGAGCTCGGCCTGCCGCCGAAGGTCGATCCTGCGGTCCGTGCGCGCGCGCAGCGGCTGTACGAGCGCCTTGGTCCCGAGCGCGCGCATGCGCTGCTCGCTGCGCGCGACCCCGGCGCCGCGGCAACCGTCCACCCGAGCGACAGGCGCCGCGTCGTGCGGGCGCTGGAACTGCTCGAAGTCGGTGCGTCGCTGCAGCCCGCCGAGGCCCAGCTCTGGAGCGAGCGCGCCCGGCACCCCACCGTTGTCTTCGGGCTCGACGTCCCCCGAGAGACCCTGGCTGAGCGGATCCGCGCCCGCACGGAGGCGATGCTCGAGGCCGGCGTCGTGGAGGAGGTTCGCCACGCTGTCGCGGGCCCGATCTCTTCCACTGCCAGCCGTGCGCTCGGGCTGCGTGAGCTGGCTCAGCTCTCCGAGGCCGAGGCGCTCGAATCGCTCGTGCGGCGCACGCAGCGGTATGCCGCGTACCAGCGCAAGTGGATGCGTCGGATCCCGGGCCTTGTTAGCGTCGCCGCGGATCGTCCCGCGGACGAGGTGGCGGATGAGCTTCTCGAGGTGGCACGCGCTCGGCAACACCTACCTGCTGGCGGAGCGCGCTGAGCTCGGCGACGCGCTGACGCCCGAGCGGGTGCGACAAGCCTGCGACGGAAGCGCCGACGGAGTCCTGGAGGTGCTCTCCGCAGACGAGAACGCCGCCGAGATCGTGATCTGGAACCCCGACGGGTCGACCGCCGAGCTTTCCGGCAACGGGACGAGAATCGCAGCCCGCTGGCTCGCGGAGCGCACGGGCGCGGACGAGGTGCGGATCCGCGTCGGCGATCGAGAGATCCACGCGCGGATGCTCGGCGGCGCCGACGTCGAGACGAGCCTCGGCACGGTCGAGGTGGGAGAGATCGAGACGCTTGACCTCGGCTCCGAGCTGGTGGAGATCACGCCGGTCTCGGTCGGGAACCCGCACGCGGTGATTCGGCGCGAGCCTGAATCCGAGGAGCTGAAGCGGGTGGGGCCCCTCGTCGAAAACCACCCACGCTTCCCCGAGCGAACGAACGTCCAGCTCGTCCGCGTCGACGGCCTGCACGACCTGACCGTGGCAGTGTGGGAGCGCGGCGCCGGCGAGACGAGCGCATCCGGGACGAGTGCCGTCGCGTGCGCGGCGGCCGCCGTCGCGAACGGCTGGAGCGAGTCGCCGATCACCGTGCACATGCCGGGCGGCGATCTGCGCGTGACGCTGGACGCCGAGAATCGCGCGACCCTCGTCGGCCCAGCGGAGCGGCTCGACTAGGGAGGGTTCGCCGAAACGCAGCTGTGTCGTCGGGCCCGCGCTGCTCGCTCCGATGCCGCGTCCTCAGTCGCCCC
>DHWI01000164.1:1604-3766 GCA_002413095.1 Thermoleophilia bacterium UBA5186 | reverse complement strand
CCTAGGAACCTACGCCGAACTCGCGCAGGGCATCGTTCAGGCCGGTGCGCAGATCGGTCGACTCGCGGCGCGTGCCGATGATCAGGGCGCAGGCGAGCTGATACGTGCCAGCAGGAAACTCGCGCGGTCTCGTCCCGGGGACGACAACGGAGCGCGGCGGAACGTAGCCGCGGTGCTCGACCGGCTCGGGCCCGGTGACGTCGATGATCGGCACCGACGCGGTCAAGGAGACGTTCGGGGCGAGCACGGCCTGCTCGCCGATCACGACACCCTCCGTGAGGATGCAGCGCGACCCGATGAACGCGCCGTCCTCGACGATCACCGGGCGCGCACCGCGCGGCTCGAGCACGCCGCCGATGCCGACCCCGCCCGCGAGGTGGACGTCGGCGCCGATCTGGGCGCCGGAACCGACGGTCGCCCACGTGTCCACCATCGTGTTCGGCCCGACCCAGGCGCCGATGTTCACGTAGCTCGGCATCATCACGACGCCGCGTGAGAGGAACGACCCGTAGCGCGCAACCGCGGGGGGAACTACGCGCACGCCGAGCGATTCGTAGTCGCGCTTGAGCGGGATCTTGTCGTGGTACTCGAACGGCCCGACCTCCTGCGGCTCCATCTGCCGCAGGCGGAAGTACGCGAGGATCGCCTCCTGCGCCTCCTCGTTGACGCGCCACTCGCCGTCGACGCGGTCGGCGACGCGCGTCTCGCCGCGGTCGAGGGCGGCCACGACCTCCTCGACGCGTGCCGGCTCCACTAGAGGGCCTCCTCGAGGATCTCGGCCGCGCGGCGGCACTCCGCCTCGGTCGGAACGAGCGCCATGCGCCAGTATCCCTCGCCCGCCTCACCGAAGAACGATCCGGGCGAGACGATCAGACCCCGCTCGAGCAAGTGCTCGGCGAACTCCTCCGAGCTCGAGCCGCCGGGAACCTCGAGCCAGAGGTACATCGTCGCCTCGCTNNCCTCGTCGTTCCAAGCCGCGACCGACGCATGCTGGACGAACTCCTGCGGGGCGGTCCCGACCGTCGGTCTGAACTGCTTGAGGGCCGCGATCAGCTCCGGCGCCGCGGCCACGAACCCCGACCGGTACCCGGTCATCGACGAGCGCTTGCTGAGCGTATTGAAGACGGCGACGTTCGTTCGGTCGGCGACTTCGAGCGCAGAGTGGGGAGGAGCGTCGAACCAGAGCTCGGTGTACGCCTCGTCCGAGGCCGCGACGAAGTCATATTCGAGAGCCAGCCGCGAGAGCCGTTCGAGGAACGCGAGCGGCGCGACCGCGCCGGTTGGGTTGTTCGGATAGTTGATCCAGAAGATCGCGGTGCGGGTAAGCGTCTCCTCGTCGAGCGCGTCGAGATCCGGGAGGAAGCCGTTAGCCTCGAGCAGCGGGAGTCGCAGCACGTCCGCACCGGCGAAGGCGGCGCCGCGGTCGGGAACCGGGTAGCCCGGCTCGGTCGTGAGCACCAGCCGTTTGTCGCCCGTCACGTCGACCACTTGCGCGAGGCTGAAGATCGCCTCCTTGCTCCCGTAGGTGGGGACGATCTCGGTATCCGGATCGAGCTCGATGCCGAAGCGGTGGCCGCACCAGCCGGCGATCGACTGCCGCAGCTCCGGCAGTCCTTCCGCGAGCGGATAGGTGGACGTCTCCCTCAGCGAATCGACGAGCGCGGCTCGGATCAGCGGGTCGGTGGCCTCGCGGGGGTCGCCCTTGCCGAAGTCGATCAGCTCGACGCCCTCCGCCGCGAGCCGCCGTTTCGCCTGGTCGAGCTTGACGAACGGATACGTGCCGGTCGCGGTCAGGACGGGGGAGAGGCGCATCGTGGCCTAGACGCTACCGCCGGCGAAGCGTGCGAGCGCCTCGTAGCTGCGGACGAGCTCGGCCACCTCCACACGCTCGTCCCGCCGGTGTGCGTAGCTCGTTGCGCCGGGCCCGAAGTTGACGGCGTCGAGCCCGCGGGCCGCGAACTCGGCGACCGGCGTCCACGCTTGCTTGGGCTCGAGCGCGAGGTCCCCGGCGGCCCGCAGGCGGCGGACGAGGGGCGTGTTCGCGGCGACGTGCGCGGGCGGCGAGTTCGCCAGGTTGTCGAGCGCCGCTTCTCCCGCGAGCTCGCGCAGGCGCGCCTCTGCGTCGGCGGCCGAGCGGCTCGGGGCGTAGCGATAGTTGATCT
>DHWI01000164.1:0-1512 GCA_002413095.1 Thermoleophilia bacterium UBA5186 | reverse complement strand
GACCTCGACATCCAACGGCTCGAGCGCGGCGAGCTCCGCGAGTCCCCGAATCGCGCGGTGGATCGCGTTGTCCCCGAGCCAGGGGCGCGCCGAATGGGCGCTGACCCCTGTGTAGACCAGCCGTGCGTTCAGGTTGCCGAGGCAGCCGGCCTGGATCGTGTTGTCGGTCGGCTCCATCATCACGACCAGCTCGGCCTCTGCAATCTCACGGCATTCCTCGAAGAATTGCGGCAGCGGGCTTTCGCCGGCGGCGAGCTCCTCGCGAGTGAAGAACAGGTAGGCGAGATCAAGCTGCGGCTCGGCGAGCGTTCGCGCCAGCTCGATCATCACGGCGAGGCCGCCCTTCATATCGCTCGCACCGAGCCCGACCACCACGCCGTCCTCGAGCATCCCTGGGAAGTTGTCCTGGGCAGGCACCGTGTCGAGATGACCTGCGAGAACCACCAGCGGCCGCCCGGCACGACGACGCCCGACGAATAGGACGTCGTCGCTGGCGTAGATGCGTGGCAGCGCGATCGCATCGGAGACGTACGCCGCGATCTCCGCCTCGCCCCGGCTGGGCGAGTGGATGTTCACGAGGTCGAGCGCGCGCTGCGCGAGTCGTTCGGCCGGCACGACCCGATTCTGACGGCGAGCGCGTAATCTTCGCTCGTGATGGAGCGCTCGAACGACCCCGCCCCCGAGCGCGGGTTCATCGTTGCGGTGCTCCCGCAGGGGATCGACGCCGACGAGGAGCTCGCTGAGCTGCACGAGCTCGCCCGCACCGCCGTGGTGGATCCGGTCGGCGACCTGGTTCAGTCCCGCCCGCATGCGGATCGGCGCACCTACGTCGGCAAGGGCAAGCTCGACGAGCTGAAACGTGCATACGGCGCGGCCCGGGCTGAAGTTCTCCTCGTCGACGGCGAGCTCGATCCGACGCAGCAGCGCACGCTCGAGAATGCGTTGCAGGCCCGCGTGGTCGACCGCACCCAGCTGATCCTCGACATCTTCGCCCAGCACGCGGTGACTGCCGAAGGGAAGCTCCAGGTCGAGCTGGCGCAGCTCGAGTACAACCTGCCGCGGATGCGCGGGATGTGGCAGCACCTCGAGCGTCTCGGCGGCGGAACGGGCGCGCTCGGCGCCGGCGTCGGGACCCGCGGCCCGGGTGAGAGCCAGCTCGAGACCGACCGCCGGATCGCGCGGCGCCGGATCACGCTCTTGCGTCGCCGCCTCGCGGAGCTGTCGAAGCAGCGTCAAATCCGCCGGCGTGAGCGGCAGCGTTCGTCCACGCCCATCGTCGCGCTCGCGGGCTACACGAACGTGGGCAAGTCGACACTCCTCAACGCGCTCACCGACGCGGATGTCTCCGTCGACGATCGCCTGTTCGAGACGCTCGATCCGACGACTCGCGGGTTCGCCCACGACGGCCGCCGGTATCTCGTGACGGACACGGTCGGCTTCATCCGCCGCCTGCCGACGCAGCTCGTCCAGGGCTTCGCTGCGACGCTGGAGGAGACGCTCGTAGCAGACCTC
>DHWI01000104.1:32107-34333 GCA_002413095.1 Thermoleophilia bacterium UBA5186 | reverse complement strand
GGCGCGAGAAGCTGGGCGAGCTGGATCCGGTTCCCGTCCGGATCGAACACGTCCAGGATCCGCAGCTCGTCGTGCAACTCGAGCACGACCCCGACCTCGACTCCCGCCTCCCGAAGCCGCTGGGCCTCCGCCTTCACGTCCTCCACGTCGACGTGGGCGACGCCGCCGTCCTCGGGCTCGCCCTCGGCAAGCGCGATCTCCATGCCTCCGCGCTCGAGCTTCGCCCAGCCGCCGTCCTCGTCGAAGTACGTCTCGTTGAAGCCGAGCGTCTGCGTGTAGAAGTCGCGGCCCGCCTCGAGGTCGCGGACTCGGTACCACACCGGAGTCAAAGTGCCAGACCCGGCTCTTCGAGGAACGCCTTCACAGTGCCCAGGAACTCGGACGCGGTCGCGCCGTCGAGCGAGCGGTGGTCGCATGTCAGGGTGAGCTCCAGCATCGGCCTGACGACCACCTCGCCGTCCCGGACGACCGGCTTCTCCTCCGCGGCGCCCACCGCGAGAATCGCCGCCTGCGGCGGGTTCAGCACCGCGACGAAGCGCTCGACGCCATACATGCCGAGGTTGGAGATCGTGAAGGTTCCGCCCTCGAGGTCGGCCTGCTGGAGCTTGCCGGAGCGTGCGCGCTCGACCACCGCCGCCCGCGCCTCCGCGATCTCGGCGATCGACTTGCGCTCGCACTGCGGGATCACGGGGACGACGAGGCCCTTCGGAATCGCGACGGCGATCCCGATGTTCGCGCTCGGATGCAGCTCGATCGCGTCGCCGGCGAAGAGAGCGTTCACGTCGCGATGGCGCATCAGCGCCGAAGCGCAGACCTTGGTCAGGACGTCGGAGATGGTCGGCTTCGTCTGGCCCTCCTGGAGCATCGCGACCATCCGCTCGCGCAGCGCGAGCGTGCGAGACATGTCCGCGGACATGGCGATCTGGAACGCCGGCGCCTGCCACGCCTCGGCCATGCGCCGCGCGATCGTCTTCCGCAGGGACGTCAGCTTCTCGATCTCGACCTCGCCCGAAGGGACGGCGGCGCGTGCAGGGGCTGCCGTCGGAGCCCCGGATGCAGCGGCGCGCTCGACGTCCTCGGCCACGACACGTCCCTCCGGGCCGGTGCCGGATAGAGCGGAGATGTCGACGCCGCGCTCCCGGGCGATCCGGCGTGCGAGCGGCGACGCCTTGACGCGCCCGCCGTTCGCCTCGGGCTGTCCGTTCGTCGTCGCCTGCTGCTGCGGCTCCGTCGGCGCCTCGGCGGACGCTTCTCGCCCGGCCTCGCGCTCGGCGTCGCGGGCCGGGGCGCGCGCGGGCTTCTCGGCGCTCTCGTCGGCCTCGTCGGACTCGGCGGCGCCCGGCTGCTCGTCCTCGCCCTCTCCGAACGCCTCGGTCACTTCCTCGCCGGCCTCGCCGATCACCGCGATCGTCTTGCCGACCTCGACCTCGCCCTCCGGGATCGCGATCTTGAGCAGGACGCCGCCGGCTTCGGCCTCGACCTCCTGCGTGACCTTGTCCGTGTCCAGCTCGTAGAGCGGCTCGCCCTTCTCGACGGTGTCGCCTTCGGACTTGAGCCAGCGCACGATCGTGCCGGCCTCCATGCCCTGCCCGAGCCGCGGGAGCTTGACCTCAGTCGCCATTACGACCGCCCCACGGTGCGCCGGATCGCCTCCAGCACGTCCTCCGAATGCGGGACGACGAACTCCTCCATCACCGGCGCGAACGGCAGCGGGACGAACCTGGCGCCGACGCGCTCGATCGGTGCGTCGAGCCAGTCGAACGCCTGGTACTGGAGGACAGCCGCGACCTCGGCGCCGAAGCCCATGCGCGTGACGGCCTCGTGCGCGACGACCGCGCGGTTCGTCTTCTTCACCGAGCCGACCAGCGTGTCCTCGTCGAGCGGCTGGAGTGTGCGCGGATCGACCACTTCGACGGAGACGCCCTCCTTCTCCGCCTTCTCGGCGGCCGCGAGCGACTCGTGCACGAGCCGGCCGGTCGCGATCACGGTCACGTCCTCGCCCTCGCGGTGAACGCGTGCGCGCCCGAGCGGGATCGGCTCGATCTCGTCCGGCACCGTCGCCTTGATCCCGTAGAGCGTCCGGTGCTCGAAGAAGATCACCGGGTTGTCCTCGTAGATCGAGCTCCAGAGCAGTCCGCGGGCGTCCTCCGGCGTCGAGGCGAAGACCACCTTGAGCCCCGGGATGTGGACGAACCAGGCCTCGAGCTGCTGCGCGTGCTGCGCGCC
>DHWI01000104.1:29715-32013 GCA_002413095.1 Thermoleophilia bacterium UBA5186 | reverse complement strand
GCCGCGCCGATCCCGGCGCCGACGATCGCCATCTCGGAGATCGGCGTGTTCCGGACGCGCTCGGGCCCGAACTCGTCGACGAGACCTTGCGTGACGCCCATCGAGCCGCCCATCTCGGCGATGTCCTCGCCCATGATGAACACGTCGTCGTCGTCCCGCATCGCGGTCGCGAGCGCGTCCCGCACGGCCTCTCTGTAGGTCAGCTCAGGCATTACGCGTAGACGTTCTTGAGCGCGTCCTCGGGCTTGGGATCCGTCCCGTTCTTCGCGAACTCGACGGAGGCCTCGACGAGCTCGGTCACCTCGCGGTCGATCTCCTCCACCTCGTCGGTCGAGAGCCCGAGCCGCTCGCGGAGCTTCTTGATCGGATCCTGCGTCTCGCGCAGCTCCTTCAGCTCCTCCTTCGGGCGGTAGACCTGCGGGTCGCCGATGTAGTGACCGGTGAGCCGGTAGGTCTCGACGTCGAGGAACACGGGCCCCTTGCCCTCCCGCGCGTGGTCGAGCGCCTCGTGCGCCCCTGCGTAGACCGCCTCGACGTCCTGGCCGTCCACCTTGATCGCCTTCATGCCGAACGCCAGGGCGCGCTTGGACACGTCGTCGATCGGCATGTGCTGCCGGGCGGGGGTGGACTCGGCCCAATGGTTGTTCTCGCACACGAACACGGCCGGCACGGTCCAGAGCTGCGCGAGGTTCAGCGACTCGTGGAACGTCCCGATGTTCGTCGCGCCGTCGCCGAAGAAGGCGACCGCGACGCGGGGCTCGCCGCGCAGCTTGAACGACAGCGCTGCTCCCGTGATCGCGGGCAGTCCCCCGCCGACGACGGCGTTCGCGCCGAGGTTGCCGCGCTCCACGTCGTAGAGATGCATCGAGCCCCCGTAGCCGTGCGAGCAGCCCTCGGCCTTGCCGTAGAGCTCCGCCATCAGCTCGTTCGGATGCGTGCCCTTCGCGAGCGTGTGCCCGTGCGCGCGATGGGTCGAGGCGATGACGTCGCCCTCGTCCAGAGCCCGGCAAACCCCGACGGCGACGGCTTCCTGGCCGATCGCAACGTGCAGGAATCCGGGGAGCTCGCCCGCGCGAAAGCGCTCTTCGACCTTCTCCTCGAAGCGCCGAATGAGGAGCATCTCCTGGAAGAACTCACGCAGCTCGGCGTTCCCGAGTGTGCCTTTCCGTTCGACTTTCGCCACGGGCCAAAGTCTATGCTCCGCCTCGTGCCGCTCGTCGATCAGTTCCGCCACATCGAGGAGGAGCTCCCGAAGGACTGGAGCGACGCACGCCTCGAGCTGACCGTGGCCGAGCCGGCGCGGGGTGCGCGGGCAGCCGCCCTGCTCGGGGCGACGGGTGCAGGGCGCTCGGGGAACACAATTCGCTTCTACACCGCGCGGCGCGGTGCCGGGATCGGGCCCGAGGGCGTGCGCCGCCTGCTCCGAAAGGTCGACGAGGAAGGAATCCGCGGCAAGCTCGAGCTCCTCGCCGCCGGCGAGCCCACAGTCGTGCCGCCGACGCACCGGCGCACCCTCGTCGAATCCTGGGACACAGCGGTCGCCGCCCTTCCTTCGGACTGGAGCGAGCTCTACTCCGAGCTCGAGCTGACCTCGACGGACTACCTCGAGCGCGCCGCGCTGCTTACGGCGCCCCTCAATCCGTCACGCTTCGGAGAGACGCCCGGGTTCCGATTCCGCGTGGCAAGCCATACGGGCTACGGTGCGGCTCCCGAGATGGTTCGCCGGTGCCTTCAGCGGCTCGACGACGACGGGATCCGGGGCGAGATTCGTGTCCTGCGCATCCTCTCCGCAAGCAACCACGTCGCCACGCAGGGGCCGGTTTGGTACGTCGGCGGGAGGGCGGTATGAGCCCCGATCCGGTTTCCTGGCTCGTGATCGAGTCCGGCTGGGACGTCGTCGGCTCCGACGGAGGAGAGATCGGCAAGGTCGACGAGATCGTCGGCGACGACACCGAGGACATCTTCAACGGGCTCGCGATCGCTTCAGGGCTCTTCGACAAGGTCCGGTACGTCCCGTCCGAGCTCGTCGGCGAGATCGTGGAGGGACGCGTCCAGCTGACGATCACCGCCGCGGCGGCCGAGACGCTCGATGAGTACGAGGAGCCGCCTGCGAGCATCCAGATCCTGCCCGAGAAGGCGAGCATCATGGAGCGGCTGGGAGGCTCGACGATCGACCGCGTCCACGCGGACGAGGATCGCGTCTCCTTCTGGCGGAAGCTCCGCGTCTGGCTCGCCGGGCGCGAACGTTAGGAGGGCTCGGCGAAACGCCGTCTGTGTCGTCGGGCCGCGCTGCTCGCC
>DHWI01000104.1:21444-29689 GCA_002413095.1 Thermoleophilia bacterium UBA5186 | reverse complement strand
CTCAGAACGACCAGCGCACCCCGACAACGAGCGACGTTCCACCAAACCCTCCTAGGTCAGGACCGAGCCAAGATCCTCGGCGAGCGCGGCCGCGTCTCGCGCATCCCGCGCGACCACGAGACACGTGTCGTCGCCGGCAAGCGTCCCGATCACCCGCGGATGCTCGAGCCGGTCGAGCGCCCGCGCGATCGCCGGGGCGGAGCCGAGCTCGGACTGGATCACGACGATGTTCTGCGCCGCGGTGGCATGGCGTCCGAACTGGCGGAGGATCGCGTCGAGCGCGTCCCTGGGATTCACCTTCCGCCCGCCCTGAGGCAGCGCGTAGCGCGGGCGACCGACGGGATCGTGGGTCTTCTCGAGCCCGAGCTCGCGGATGTCGCGCGAGATCGTGGCCTGCGTCACCGCGCACCCCACCGACTCGAGCGCGGCCTTCAGCTCGAACTGCGTGCCGATTCGCTTCCGCGCGACGAGGCTGCCGATCAGCCGCTGCCGGTCCGGCTTGGAGTAGCTTCGCGTCCCTGCCTGCATGAACGCGAATAAGTATTCAAGGTTTCGACCCCTCGGCGGTAAGGCAAACTACCGTCCATGCTGCGGAAATTGCTGTGGACCGGTTTGTACGCCGCCTTGAGCGCGGCGGCGACGATCGCCGCGCGCCGGGCGGCCTCCCAGATCTGGCGGATCGCCACCGGCGAGACGCCTCCGACGAAGAAGTGAGCGCGCTCGACGAGAAAGTCGACCAGTGGGCGGACGCGCTGCAGCGCAAGGCCGACAAGGCCGCGGCGAACGGCGGCGGTAACGAGAAGCTCGCCCAGATGCTCGCCGACGACGCGGCGTTCCTTCGCAAGCTCAAGCCGAGCCTGATGAAGGCGCGCGCCAAGGGCCGGGCGCCGACGAACCAGAAGCCCGCCGAGGGAACCGTCGCGCCCTCCGGCCCACAGCTCGGCGACCGTCCCGAGCCGACCGGCAGCGGCACGTCAGGCAAGGGCGGCCCGAACCCGTACCTCGTCGTCGGCGCCGCATTCGTCGTCGGGGTCTTCGTCGCCAAGTGGATCGACTGGAGGGGCCATGCGCACCCGCGCTGAGTCGGACTGGGAGCCCGAGGTGGCGACGCCGCGCTCCGAGCCGAGCGCAAACGGCGGCGTCGGCCAGGCCGTCAAGGAGGTCACCGATCGGCTGAAGACGATCCTGACGCTCGAGATCGAGCTCGCGAAGCTCGAGGTCTCGCGCAAGATCGCAGCGTTCGCCATCGGAATCGGGATGCTGCTCGGTGCCGCGGTCTTCGCGCTCTACGCAATCGGCTTCCTGCTCGCCGCGCTTGCGAGCGGGCTCGACACGTGGCTGGCGCACTGGCTAGCCGATCTCGCTGTCGGGCTCGGTCTCCTGTTCCTCCTCGTCCTCCCGCTCGCGCTGATCGGCAAGAAGAAGCTCGCAGGCCCGCCGGTTCCGAGGCGCGCGATCCACGAGGCCAAGCTGACCTCCGAGGCCTTGAAGAAGAGCGATGGCGCCTAAGAAGCGGAAGCCCGAGCAGATCGAGCGTGAGCTCGCGGCCGAGCGCGAGGGCCTGACTGCGGCGGTGGCGGATCTCCGCGAGGCGACGAACGTCGGGCGGAAGCTGAAGGCGAAGCTGCCGGTAGCCGCCGCGGGCGCGCTCGGCGTGGGGTTCGTCCTCGCCGGCGGCATCGGCGCGACGGTGCGCCTCCTGTTCCGCCGCGGCCGCGAATAGGTGACGCGCGCCGCCGAGGATCGTCCAGAGGTCGGCACTGCCCCCGAGGGTCCCGAGCGGCTGAGGCTCGCCGACTGGATCGACGTCGTCAAGCGCGCCTTCAAGGAGTTCATGTCGGACGGCTGCATGGACCTCGCCAAGCAGATCGCCTTCAGCTCCACGCTGGCGTTCTTCCCCGCGATCGCGTTCCTCCTCGGCGTCCTCGGCCTGTTCAACCTGTTCGACGACGTGAAGAAGTTCCTCGACCCGATCGCGCCCGCCGGTGTGGTCAAGTTCATCACCGGCCTCCAGAAGGACTCGAAGAGCGACACGGGCGCGACGATTGCGCTGATCGTCGGCTTCTTCGGCGCGACCTGGGCCGCGAGCGGTGCGATGGGGACGGTCGTGAATGCCGTGAACCGCGCGTACGACCGGATCGAGTCGCGCCCGTTCTGGAAGGTTCGGCTGGTCTCGATCGTGCTCGTGATCCTCTCCGGGCTCGTGACCGCGGCCATGTTCCTGCTGGTCGTCTTCGGCGGACCGCTCGGGAACGCGATCGCGAAGAAGGCACATGCCGGCGGCGCCTTCGACCTGCTCTGGGCGATCCTGCGCTGGCCGATCGCGTTCGTCGCCGTGCTGCTGTTCTTCTCGCTGATCTACTACCTCGCGCCCGACGTCCCGCACCGCAACTGGAAGTGGGTGACACCCGGGTCGCTGGTCGGCGGCATCCTCTGGCTTGCGCTCTCAGGGCTCTTCGCGGTCTACGCCACGCTCTCGGGCTCGTACACGAAGACGTACGGATCGCTCGCGGCCGGAATCATCCTGCTGCTCTGGCTGAACTACACGGCGTGGGCGATTCTGTTCGGCGCCGAGCTCAACTCCGAGCTCGACCGGCAAGCGGACATCCGCGCAGCCGGCGGAGAGCGCGCGGGGCTCGTCAAGCCGGCCCGCCGAACCGCCTAGCTACGTCACGCGGATCGAGCCGTGGAGCCGCGCTCTGTTCGGGTCGGACTGGAAGCGGTACGTGCCCTTCTTCAGCGTGATCGTCCACGACGCTCGGCCCGTGAAGCCGACTCCGGTCGACCTGTTCACGCCCGGACCGATCAGGTGGAAGTTCTGCACTTTCGAGAGATCGCGTACGGAGACGGTGTACTTCTTGGCCGGAAGCGTCTTCGCGGCTGCGCCGGATGACTTCTTGAGCGAGATCGAGGAGCCCGGCCCGACGGTGCCCAAGAGCTTGACCGGAGGAGGCTTAGGGGTTGTGGTTGTGGTCGTTGTCGGAGGCGGCGCGTTCCCGACGCCGAACGTGCGCGTCATCAGCGTGGGGTGCGCATCGCAGCGGAACGTGTAGTTCGCGTCGGTGAACGTGACCGTCCACGTGAACGTCCCGAGGAGCTCGATCGGCGTGACCTGGTCGACGCCGGTCCCCGTGAGGTGGAAGTTGTGCTCTTCCGACTTGTCGTCGACCACGATCGTGTACGTCCCTGGGTCGAGATGGCTGACGGGGTCGCCCGAAGCGTCGACGAGGCTGATGTTGAACGCCGGCCCGACCGTGCCATGGAGTGTCGTGCCCTGGGCGTGGGCCCTGGCGCCCGACAGGATGAAGGCGGCAACCGCGGCGACGGCGACGATCAGGAGTGGCTTGAAGGACGGCATGGCTGTCTCTACGCAGGTGACGCTCAGACGGATTCTTAGTTAGCGGAGGGATGCGCCGAAGCGCTCGGCGGCGTCAGCCACGATCCGCTCGCGCAGCGCGGCCGCGTCCTCGTTCGAGAGGGTCCGTTCGGGGGATTGGAACGCGACGCGCAGGAGGACGGACTTCTTGCCCGCGGGGATGCCCTCGCCCCGGTAGTCCTCGACGACCGCGGCCTCGCGGACGAGCGGATCGATCTCGCGCACGGCTTTGGCCAGGTCGCCGGCGGGCACACCTTCGTCGACCAGGAAGGCGAGATCCTGGAGCACCGGGGGGTACGTGATCACGTCGTCGTAGAGGAGCCGCTCGGGCACGAGGGCGAAGAGCTCCGCGAGATCGAGCTCGAAGCAGCCCCACTCGCCC
Source organism: Thermoleophilia bacterium UBA5186 (assembly GCA_002413095.1). GTDB lineage: Bacteria > Actinomycetota > Thermoleophilia > Gaiellales > Gaiellaceae > UBA5186. The sequence continues at coordinate 25,931 of DHWI01000104.1, read as the reverse complement.
TCGAGCAGCTCCGGGTCGAGCTGAGCGACCCAACCGGACTGCACGCGCGCGCTCGCGGGAGTTCGCATCCAGGCATGCTCGGCGGGCTCGAAGCGCGGCTCGGCGTGAAGGGTCCGGAAGATCGACTCGACGGCGCCCTTGGCTCTCAGGTAGCCGCCGGACACGATCCCGCCTACCCGCCAGCGCTCCTCCGGAAGCGGCTCGCCCGTGGGGAGGTACACGTGCGCGACCTCAAACAGCGCGACGTCGTCGTTGCCGGCGTCGACGTTGTGCCGAGCTGCGCCGACGAGACCGTGGACGAGCGTCGTCCGCAGGATCCGCTGAAGCGCCGAGAGTGGAACCGGAAGCTCGACTGCGTTTGGGTCTGGATCCCAGTCTTGAAGCGAGTACGTATACGCCTCGTGGAAGCCGCAGCCGACGAGCACGTCCTCGATGAGCCTGCGCAGCCGCTGGTCGCGCTTCAGCCAGCCGAAGGCCTCGCGGCGCTCGGGCAGCGTCCGCGGCACCTCATCGAGCGCGAATCGGGCGACCTCCTCGACGACGTCGATCTCGCGCCGGACGTCGCGCACGCGCCACGACGGCGTCGTGACCGTCCAGTCGGCGGCGACCTCGAAGCCGAGCCCTTCGAGGGTCGTCCGCTGGCGATCCTCCGCCAGCTCGACGCCGACGACCTCGCTTGCGCGCGGCGGCCGGTACTCGATCACGGGGCGAACGAGCGGCTCGCCGCGAATGTCGCCCTCGCCGACCCAGCGCGCGCCGGTCAGCTCGAGGAAGAGGTCGGTTGCATACGCGGCGGCGACCGGCGCGAGCTCGGGGTCGACGCCCTTCTCCCAGCGTGTCGAGCCCTCCGTGCGCATGTGCAACCGCTCGGCGCTGCGCAGGATCCCGAGCGGCTCGAAGTTCGCCGCCTCGAGCAGCACGTTCGTCGTGTCCGGTCCGACCTCGGTCTCCTCGCCGCCCATGATCCCGGCGATCGCGATCCCGCGCTCGGCGTCGGCGATGACCAGGTCGTCCGGATCGAGCTTCCGCGGCTGCCCGTCGAGCGTGTGCAGCTCCTCTCCCGGAAGCGCGCGACGGACGACGATCCGGCCGCCGGCGAGCTTGTCGTGGTCGAACGCGTGCAGCGGATTGCCGAGCGCGAGCATCACGTAGTTCGTCACGTCGACGACGTTCGAGATCGGGCGCATGCCGGCGGCCGAGAGCCGAGCCTTGAGCCAGGGGGGCGAGGGCCCGAGGGTCACGTCTCGGAACAGCCGTCCGACGTAGCGCGGACAGCGCTCGAGGTCGTCGACGCGCAGGTCGAGCTCCTCATTCCCTTGTAACAGACTGTTACTTGTCGTTCCGGGCTGCGCGGCGAGGGACGCACCGGTCAGCACCGAGACCTCGCGGGCGATGCCGTAGACCGACGTCAGGTCCGGGCGGTTGAAGCCCGTCTCGATCTCGAGCACGTCGTCGCCGAGCGGGAGCACGTCCGCGAGCGGCGTGCCCGGCTCGAGTCCTTCGGCCAGCACCATGATCCCGGTGTGATCCTGGCCCAGCTCGAGCTCGCGCTCGGAGAGGATCATTCCCTCGGAGAGCTCCCCGCGGAGCTTGCGCTTCTCGATCGTGAAGCCCTCCGGCATCACGGCGCCCGGGAGCACGACTGCAACGGTCTGGCCGGTGGCGACGTTCGTCGCGCCGCAGACGATCTGCTTTGGCTCGCCCGCCCCCACGTCGACCCGGCAGAGCGTGAGCTTGTCCGCGTTCGGATGCTTGTGGGCGTCGAGCACCCGTCCGACCACGTAGTGCTCGAGGTTCCCGTCCGAGTCCGGCACGCCGCGGCGGACGACCCGGTCGACCTCGCAGCTCGTGACGACGAGTCGGCGCGCCAGCTCCTCGACAGGCCAGTCGAAGTCGACGTACTCGCGCAGCCAGCTGACCGGCACTTTCATCTCAGAACTGCCCGAGGACGCGCAGGTCGTTCTCCCAGAACATGCGCAGGTCGGGGATGCCGTGACGCAGCATGGCGATCCGCTCGATCCCAAAGCCGAACGCGAAGCCAGCCCAGACGTCGGGGTCGTAGCCGACGTTCCGGAACACGTCCGGATCGACCCAGCCGGCGCCGCCCATCTCGATCCAGCCCGAGTGCTTGCACACCGTGCAGCCCTCGCCTCCGCAAAGGAAGCACGTGACGTCGAACTCCACCGAGGGTTCCGTGAACGGGAAGAAGCTCGTCCGCATCCGAACCTCGCGCTCGGGCCCGAAGAGGGCCCTCGAGAAGGCGAGCACCGTCCCCTGCAGGTCGGCGAGCGTGATTCCGCGGTCGACCGCGAGGCACTCGATCTGGAGGAACGTAGGCGAATGCGTCGCGTCGGGGGTGTCGCGGCGGTAGCAGCGGCCGGGACAGACGATGTAGATCGGCGGCTCGCGCGACTCCATGGCACGGATCTGGTCCGGCGATGTGTGCGTGCGCAGCACCGTGTCGCCGTCGAGGTAGAACGTGTCGCTCTGTGATCGCGACGGGTGGCCCGGCTCGGTCGTCAGCGCATCAAAGTTGTGGTAGACGTCGGAGACCTCGTCGCCGTCCCAGACCTCGTAGCCCATCCCCAGAAAGATGTCTTCGATCTCGCGGCGCACCTGGGTCACGAGGTGGAGGCGGCCGCGTGGGAACGGCGTGCCGGGGAGCGTCACGTCGAGGCCGCCCGAGCCGATCTGCTGCGCGACGTGCTCGCGCGCAACTCGTGCGGACGCGGCATGCTCGCCCTGCTCGAGGCGTTCGCGAAGCGAGTTCAGGAGCTGTCCGGTTTCGCGGTCGCGCACCTCGCGAAGCGCGAGCGGGAGCGCTGCCCGTCGGCCGAGGTAACGGACGTGCACCTCCGACACCCCGCTCGCATCCCTGGCGGTGTCGAAATCGCGCAACGCATCGCGTTCGTAGGCGTCCCAGTCCACGGCCGCGACTGTAGTTGATCGGTCTTCCCCGATACGCAGGCAGGGCCATGGCCGCCAAGGCCGCTCGTGACAGGCCCGGGGGTCTGACCCCGGGTCATGGCTGCGCTGGGCACGGCGAGTGTGTCGAGAATGTGACGATGCGTCCACAGGCGAGCCCGTACGACGCGATTGCCGAGCTCTACGACTCCTGGAGTCGCAGCGTGACCGAGGACGTGGGCTTCTACGTCGAGGAGGCGATGCGCGCCGGCGGACCGATCGTCGAGCTGGGAGTCGGAACAGGACGAATCGCGGTTCCGACAGCCGCAGCGGGGATCGACGTGATCGGCGTGGACTCGTCTCGCGGCATGCTGGCCGTCTGCGCCGAGCGCGCGCGCCTCGCGGGCGTTGCGGCGCGGCTCGACCTCCGCGTCGGCGATCTCCGGGAGCCGCCGGTCGGCGAGCGCGTCGCCCTCGTGACGTGTCCCTTCCGCTCGCTGCTGCACATGCGCGACGACACGGACCGCCTCCGCGCGCTTGCGGCCGCGCGCGAGCTTCTCCTCCCCGGCGGCCGCCTCGTCTTCGACGTCTTCACGCCGAGCCGCGGCGACGTCGAGGAGACGCAGGGCCGCTGGCTGGAACGCGAGCCCGGGATCTGGGAGCGCGCCGACTGGGACCTCGAGACGCAAACGCTCACGCTCTCCGTCCGCGGCGAGAGTGGCGAGGCCACGATGGCGCTCACCTGGCTCGCTCCGCACGAATGGCACGTGCTACTCGAAGCGTCCGGCTTCGACGTCGAGGCGTGCTACGGCTGGTTCGACCACACGCCCTACGCGGGCGGCGAGGACACGGTCTGGGTGGCGAAGCGCTCAAGCTGAAGGTCGCTGCGGCCGACAATCGGAGCGGATGGACTCCTACCTCGCCTCGGTCGTGATCTTCCTCGCCCTGCTCGCCCTCGTCAGTGGCTGGATGATCGTCGCGTACAACCGGCTCGTTCGGCTACGGAACCGCGTCGACGCAGCATGGGCGGAGGTCGACGTCCAGCTCTCCAAGCGGCACGATCTGGTGCCCAACCTGGTCGCCGTCGTCCGGGGCTACGCGGCGCATGAGCGACAGACGCTCGACGAGGTCGTGGAGGCGCGCGGCGCTGCGATCGCGGCACGCGGACCGCAAGACCAGGCCCACGCGGAGAACATGCTCACGGGCGCGCTCGGCCGGCTCTTCGCACAGGCGGAGGCCTACCCCGAGCTCAAGGCCGACCAGAACTTCGAGGAGCTGCAGGCGCGACTCGAGACAATCGAGAACACCCTCGCGATGGCCCGCGAGGCCTACAACCTCAGTGTCCTGGGCTACGCGAACCTCACCCAGACGATCCCGACGAACTTCGTCGCGTGGCTCGACGGCTTCGAGCCGCGCGAGTTCCTCTCCGCGGAAGAGGGCGAGCGGGCCGTGCCGCACGTCGAACTGCCGCCCGCCGCGGCACCCTCCAGCTAGCGCTGGGCCTCGTAGAGGGCGATTGCGCCCGCGGTCGCGACGTTGAGCGACTCGGCACCGCCTGGGAGCGGGATCGTCGCCGTCTCGTC
>DHWI01000104.1:20246-21434 GCA_002413095.1 Thermoleophilia bacterium UBA5186 | reverse complement strand
GCGATCCGCCGTCCACCCGACCCCCCGAACTCGACCGTGGGCGTTCGGAAGATCGATCCCATCGAGGCGCGCACCGCCTTGGGCCCCGTGGGATCCGCCGAGCCGGCGGAGAGGGCCACGGCCGCGCCGAACGCGTCGGCGGCTCGCAGCAGCGTCCCGACGTTGCCAGGGTCGGCCACATGCCAGAGGGCGAGCGTCAGATCGCGCTCCCCGCGCGGCAGGTCGTCCCGCCGGTAGACGCCGATCACGCGCGGCGGGTGCGCGAGCTCGGAGACCTCCGCGAGGAGCGCGGGCTCGACGTCCTCGCCGGCCACGAGCAGCTCCACGGGTTCGATCCCAGCGCTCCGCGCAGCCTCGACGAGATCCTCGCCCTCGACCGCGAACAGCCCCAGCTTGTCGCGCCAGCGCCGATCGGCGAGCTTGCGGACGAGCTTGAGCCTCTCGTTGTCGCGGGAGGTGATCAGGAAGCTTGCGGCAGCGCGGCCTTCGCGCGCTCTGCGATCGCGCCGAACGCAGCCGGGTCGCTGACGGCGATCTCAGCGAGCACCTTGCGGTCGAGCTCGACCCCCGCCGCGCGGCAGCCTGCGATGAACTGGTTGTAGGAGAGGCCCTCGTTCCGGGCGGCCGCGTTGATCCGCATGATCCACAGCCGCCTGAACTCGCGCTTGCGGTTCTTCCGGTCGCGATAGGCGTAGGCGAGCGAGTGCTCGACCTGCTCCTTCGCGTACTTGTAGGAGGACTTCTTGATCCCCCAGTAGCCCTTCGCCTGCTCGAGGACCTTGCGCCGCTTCTTGCGCGCGTGGACGGATCGCTTCACTCGCGGCATAGCGCTAGCGCCTCCCCAGCAGCTTCAGGATCTGCTTGACGTTGCTCTTGTCGACCGGCTGGTCGTTGCCGAACGCGCGCTTACGCTTCTGCGACTTCTTCTCGAGGATGTGGCTCTGCATCGCGTGCCGGCGGGTCAGCTTGCCCGTTCCGGTCACCTTGAACTTCTTCTTCGCTCCGCTGTGTGTCTTCGTCTTTGGCATCGTCTTTCGTCACTCCCGCGTTCTTGTTGGGCCCGAGAACCATGACCATGTTGCGTCCGTCGAGGAGCGGCGGAGACTCGACGTTCGCGATCTCCTTCAGCTCCTCGGCCAGCCGCATCAGGAGGTCACGCCCCCGCTCCGGATGGGTCGTCTCGCGCCC
>DHWI01000104.1:9037-20147 GCA_002413095.1 Thermoleophilia bacterium UBA5186 | reverse complement strand
TCGTGAATCCCGATCTTCGGGCGGAACTTGATCTCCTTGACGTTGATCGACGTCTGGTGCTTCCGGGCGAGCTTGGCCTTCTGCTCCTGCTCGTAGCGGTACTTGCCGTAGTCCATGACGCGGGCGACCGGTGGATCCGCCTGGGCGGCCACCTCCACCAGATCGAGGTTCTTGCCGTAGGCGTACTGGCGAGCCTCGTCCGAGGTCTTGATCCCGAGCTGCGCTCCGTCCTCGTCGATGAGGCGCACGTTCGCAGCACGAATTGCGTCGTTGACGCGTTCGGTCTGGGTCGGCCTCTCCGGCTCCCGGCTGAAGCCTCCGCCTCTGCGTCGTGGTCTCAAACCCTTGTCACCAAGCTGCGAGCTGTCCTTTCCCTAGAACGACAAAGCCACTGCAAGCCAGCGGCCCCTGATCCTCGTCGCTCGCGACTCGGTTGAACCTCCAACCCGTCGGGCGGAAGGTGAGGAACGGGTCCGCTCCTGCTTCCAGGCACTAAGCGTAGCAAGCCTCGCTTCTCGCCTAGGCCCTTCACGGGGAGCAGCAGGTCGATTACGTCGCGGCTGCGGTAGAACTCGATGCTCGGGCGGGTCTCGTCGCACGGCGCTTGCTCAACCAGCTTGTCGAAGGTCGGACCGATGCGCTCGTAGATCTCCGGTGGTTCGCCCTTCAGGCGTTCACGCAGGTACGGCCCTCCCGGCAGGGTGCCAACCTCGAGCCCCAGAGCATCGGGATCGTCGTCGTCCCGGAGCTGAGTGCACGCGCGGTACTCGCCCGTCGCCGGATCGAACGCGCCGAAGAACTTGCGCCCACGAAGCGAGCCGACAGTCGCCTCCAGCTCTGCCCACGCACGGCGGATCTCGTGCAGTTCGTCTCGCGCGCGCCTGAACATCACCGGCGTCTCGTCCCGGGTGAGGATGTCCGTCATCCAGCCTCGTCTCGAAGCGACGCGAGGGTCTCGAGGAGCTCCGCCAGGCTCGGGTTCGATTGCTCGCCCCCGCGGGCCCGCACCGCCAGCGATTCCTTGCTTTCCCGCTCGCCGAAGACGACGGTGAACGGGATCTTCTCGACCTGTGCGTTCCGGATCCGCTTGCCGACCGTCTCGTCGCTCGAGTCGACCTCGACGCGGTAGCCGGCCTCGCGGATCCGCACCGCGACGGCCTCCGCGCGCTCCGCGTGGTCGTCGGACACCGGGACGAAGCGAATCTGGACGGGCGCAAGCCAGAACGGGAATGCGCCCCCGTAGTGCTCGATCAGGATCCCGATGAAGCGCTCGAAGGATCCGTAGAGCGCCCGGTGGACGACGTAGAGGTCGTGCTCCTGGTTGTCGGGCCCCGTGTACTTGAGCCCGAAGCGGGACGGCATCTGCGAGTCGAGCTGGATCGTCCCCATCTGCCACTTGCGGCCGAGCGCGTCCTCCATGTGCAGATCGATCTTCGGCCCGTAGAACGCGCCCTCGCCCACCGCGATCGTGTGCGGGATCTCGTTCAGCTCGAGCGCGGTCTTCAGTGCAGCCTCGGTGCGATCCCACTGCTCATCGGTGCCGAGCTTGTTGTCGGGTCGGGTCGCTAGCTCTGCGCTGGCCGTCATGCCGAAGAGCTCGTAGAGGTAGCGCGCGTAGGCGACGACGGCCCTGATCTCGTCCTGGATCTGCTCCTCGGTGCAGAAGATGTGCGCGTCGTCCTGCGTGACGATGCGGACGCGCAGGAGGCCGTGCAGCGTGCCCGGCAGCTCGTCGCGGTGGAGTGGCGACGGCTCCGCGAGCCGCATCGGCAGCTCCTTGTAGCTTCGCGGGCGACTGCCGAAGAGCAGCATCGCGCCCGGACAGTTCATCGCCTTGATCGCCCACTCCTGGCCGCGGACGTCGACCTTGAACATCGTCTCCTCGTACTTCGGGAAATGGCCNNCCCTTCGGGTGCCAGATCGGCGACCCGGGCGAGTGCTCGCTGAAGTGGAACAGGTCCAGCTGCGGGCCAAGCTTGCGGTGGTCGCGCAGCTTCGCCTGCTCGAGCCGCTCGAGATGCTGCTCGAGATCCTCCTTGGAGTAGAAGGCGGTGCCGTAGATCCGCGTCAGCTGCGGGTTCTTCTCGTCGCCGCGCCAGTACGCGCCGGCGAGGCCGGTGAGCTTGATCGCCTTGATCGGCGCGGAGTTCTGGAGGTGCGGGCCTCGGCACAGGTCGGTGAACTCACCCTGCGTGTAGAACGAGATCGGGCCCTCGGCCGTACCGACGAGCTCGACCTTGTACGGCTCGTTCTCGGCCTCGAAGCGCGCCTTCGCCTCGTCGGCGCTCACCTCCTCGCGCGTCCACTCGCGCCCCTCGTCGAGCTCGCGCTGGATCTCGGCCTCGATGTGCTCGAGATCCTCCTCGCGCAGCGGCTCGGGGAAGTCGAAGTCGTAGTAGAACCCGTTCTCGATCGGTGGGCCGATCGCGATCTTGACGCCGGGGTACAGGCGCCGGACGGCCTCGGCGAGCAGGTGCGCGGACGAGTGCCTGAGCACGGCGAGCGCGTCCGGATCGGCGGTGTCCCGCGTCGTCAGGATCTGGATCGGCTGGCCATCCTCCAGGGGCAGGCGCAGGTCCTGGACGTTGCCGTTCGAGCGCAGCAGCACCGCTTGCTCGGCGAGCTTCGGGCCGATCGCGCGCGCCGCATCGAGCCCGGTCGCGCCGTCGTCGAGTTCAAGCTCCGTGCTGTCGGGTAGGACGACCTTCATGACAGATCAGGATACTCAGCACCCCCGCGAGGACGACCGCAACGACGAGGTCGACGAATCGCCCGTCCCGGATCCCGAGGCGACCGACAAAGACGCGGAGGACGACCCCGGCGCCGACTAGCGGTCGTGCCGTAGGCCGACCAGGAGCGCGATGGGGGCGAGCAGGACGAGCCACAGCGCGGCGCCGAGTCCGAACCGCTCGGCGAGCAAGCCGATGAGCAGCGGCGGCACGCTTCCGAGCAGGCCGCTCAAGCTCGAGAGCGAGAGGGCGGCGCCGCTCTGACCGGGCAGGGCCGAGAACAGCCGCGCCTTCAGGATCGCATACGAACCGGCGCGGAGTAGACCGAGCAGGGCGAGCGGACCGAGCTTCGCAAGACCCGGGAGCAAGAGGAACGCGGGCACCACGAGCGCCAGCGCGAGCGCGCTCCCACGCAGGAAGGCGATCCCGCGCATGCCGCGCGCCAGCAGGAGGACGAGCAGCGCGTCGCCCACGAGGGTCGCGACGCTCAGCAGCCCGACCGCGAGCGCCGCGGTCGCCGGCGACGTGCGCACGACGTCGACGAAGTAGAGCGCGGCGTAGCCGGTGAAGACGTCCCCGACGAGATCGCCGACCTCTAGCAGGGCGAGCCAGCGCAGGACCTCGCGCCGTCGCAGCGCCGCGACCGTCCGGCGGAGCTCCGTGCGAACGCCTTCCGTCTCCACCGGTCTCGGCAGCGGCAGCTTGCGGACGACCGCGACGAGCGGCACGGTCGCGAGACCGAGCGCGGCGAACAGCAGCCTCCAGCCGCCGCCGAGCGCGACGGTAGCGGCCAGGAGCAGCGGTCCGGCTGCGACGCCGACGGATCCCGCAAGTGTCCACCGGGCCATCGCCTGCTCATGGCGCTCGGGATCGAGATCCATCAGCGCGGTCTGCGAGAGCCCGACGAAGGCGCCCGAGGCCGGGGAGAAGAGGAGGAACGCGACCAGCAGCGTCGCGAATCCGCCTGCCGCCGCTGCGATTAGCAGCGACGCAGCGAACGCGAGTCCTCCCGCGAGGAGCAGGCCACGGCGGCCGCCTGCATCCGAAATAGGTCCGTAGGCGAGCTCCACGGCCGCTCCGAACGCGCCTGGCAGGGTCAGGAGCAGGCCGACGCCCGCGTATGTCAGTCCCAGGTCGTGCCGGATGAGCGGCCAGGCGGCCTCGGACACGCCGAAGAAGAGCTCGTCGAGGAGCTCGACCGCGAGCAGGGTCGCGACGACGAGAACGGCGCCCCGGCGGGCGCCACGTCTACGGGGTTAACTGGGTGGCCGCGCCATCGGTCCCAATTCTACGCCGTTCAACAACGGATTCCTTACCGCGAGACGATCGTCAGGAGGCGGCTGACCTTGTTCCCGTGGATGTCGTTCGCCTCGATCTGGGCGTAGTACGTGCGGCTGCCTTCCGGCGTGAAGTGCAACGGGACCTGGACCCACCCGTCGCGGCCGAGCAGGCCCTCCGGCGTCACGTGCGCCACGAGCGTGTCGCCCGTGAAGACGCGCGCGTCGACGCCGATCCGCGAGCCGGGAGGCGAGCGCGCCGCGATCTCGAGCGCGGAGATCCGGACGACCGGATCCGGCTTGCCGGACGGCACCGTGTAGATCCCGTTCCGCGGGTCGAGCGGGAAGACCGTCTCCGCGAACGTGAAGAACGCGGGCTTGAGGTCACCGCTCTCGCTGATCAGACCGCTCTGCCAGGGGTTGCCCTTGTCGTCGTGGATAACGAACCACACGAACATCGCCACGTACGGGTAGCCGCGGGCGATCTCGATCGCCTGCTTCGTATATGCGGCCTGGAGCGCGTACGAGACCCCCTTCGGATCGGGCGGGTTGGTCTCGTGGCCGTACTCGGTGATCCAGATGGGCGTCGAGCGGCGGTGGAACCACGTGTTGACCGACGTCTCGAGACGCGGGATCAGCGACAGCGACACGTTCGGCCACCGAACGACCTGGTTCGGGCGCTGCGAAGGGTCGGTCGGGTACGGGTGATGGGAGACAGCGTCGAACTTGAGCCTGGGGGCAGTCTTTGCGACGAGCTGGAAGAACGTTCCCGGCGAATGGGTGTCCTGCAGCCCGCGCACGTGCTTGTCGCGACCGCGTGCCGACGTCTCGCCCATCCCGACGAGCGCCGCCGAGTTCCCCGCCTTGATCCCGCGGTAGGCGGCGGCGAAGAGCTTCGCGTACAAGGCCGGCGCGACCGACTTACCGTGGCGGTCGAACTGCGGCGAGAGGAACTGGTTCAGGTTCGGCTCGTTCCAGACGCCCCAGAAGCGCACGAAGGGGAAGCCCGGATAGCGCCCGGAGTAGCGCGCCGAGACAGCTTGCGCGAAGGAGGTGAGGTCGCCGAGCTTCCGCGGGACGTGGTTCCGCCCGGCGCCGCCGTTTGCCCAGGAGGGCGTGCCATAGATCTGGAGCATCGGCTCGAGCCCACGCGCCTGTGCCTTACGGACGAACTCGTCGATGTCGTCCAGCCGGTAGGCGGGGTCGAACGGGTTCGCGGCGCGCGACGGCCGTGTCGGCGCGGCTCGGGCCCAGTCGATCGTCGATCGGATGAGCGTGGCGTGGGCGTTCTTCGCGCGGTCGAGGATCTCGTCGCGGTCGGGGCTGAAACGGAAGCTTGCGTCGTCCTGAAAGCCCACGTACATCCGGGTCGCACCCGTTGCGAGCGAAGGAACGAGGACGGCCGCGAGCGCAGCGACCACGGTGAGACGGACGAGACGATTCACGAGATTGGAGCCCCCTCTGCTTCGGTCGAATCGCAAACGACCGGCCAGACTACCGAAGCTCTGTGACGGCGGTGTAAGGCCGCCCCGCTCTTTAGACTGGCTCTGTCTTGCAGACCGAACCCCGACTCGACAGCGGCAATCCCGCGGGCATCGCCGTCCTGGGCGGCGGGCCTGCGGGCCTGACCGCGGCGTACGTGCTCGCCCTGCGCGGCGCGCCCGGAACGGTCTACGAAGCGGACGGGACTGTGGGCGGGATCGCCAAGACCGTCGAGTTCAACGGCTACCGCTTCGACCTCGGCGGGCACCGTTTCTTCACCAAGCTCGCGCCGGTCCAACGACTGTGGGAGGACATGCTCGGCGAGGAGTTTCTCCTGCGTCCCCGCCTCTCCCGGATCTTCTACCAGGGCAAGTTCATCTCCTACCCACTGCGCGCAGAAGACGTGTTCCAGCGGCTTGGACTGATCGAGTCGGCCCGCTGCGCGCTCTCGTACCTTTGGAGCCGCCGGCTGTTCAGGATGAAGCCCGAGAGCTTCGAGGACTGGGTGACGATGCGGTTCGGGAAGCGCCTCTACGAAGCGTTCTTCCGCTCGTACACCGAGAAGGTCTGGGGGATTCCGGGCACCGAGATCCGCTCCGAGTGGGCGGCGCAGCGGATCAAGAACTTCTCGCTCATGCACGCGGTCAAGGCGATCCTCGGGTTCGGCGGCGAGCACGTGACCAGCCTGATCGAGGAGTTCCGTTATCCCCGCCTGGGCCCGGGCCAGATGTGGGAGACCTTCGCCACGCGCTTGCGCGAGGCCGAAATCCCGGTGCTGCTGAATCACCGCGTCGTCTCCGTGCGGCACAGCGGCAGCCGCGTCCAGAGCGTCGTCGTCGGGGCGAACGGTCGCGAGCAGGAGTCCCCCGTCGACGCCGTCCTGTCGAGCATCCCGCTCAGCGAGCTCGTGCAGCGCCTCGACCCGCCCGCTCCGACCGAGGTGCTCGAGGCCGCGGCGAAGCTCCGCTACCGCGAGCTCTGCCTCGTCGCGCTGATCACGACCGAGGAGGCGCCGTTCCCCGACAACTGGATCTACCTCCACGACCCCGGGACGCGCGCCGGCCGCGTCCAGAACTTCGGCGCGTGGAGCACGGCGATGGTGCAGCCGGGGACGAGCTGCCTCGGGGTCGAGTACTTCTGCTTCGAGGGCGACGAGATCTGGGAGATGTCCGACGAGCAGGCCGTCGAGCTGGCGAAGGGCGAGCTGGCCCGGATCGGCCTCATCGACCCGTCCAAGGTGATCGACGGCGTGAAGGTGCGCGTCCCGAAGGCGTACCCGATGTACGACGCCAACTACAAGGAAGCGGTCGACACGCTCCGGCTCTATCTGAAGGGCTTCGACAACCTGAAGACCTTCGGGCGAAACGGCCTCCACCGCTACAACAACCAGGACCACTCGATGTGGACGGCGATCCTCGCGACCTTGAACCAGCTGGACGATGCGGGCTACGACGTCTGGTCGGTGAACGTCGAAGCCGAGTACCACGAGGAGGGCGACACGGTGGACGCGCTCCTCGACGTGGCGCTCGTCCAGTAGCGCAGCGCTCCGGCCGGAACGGCGGCGGCCCCGGCGAGATGATGAAGTGCATGCAGGCCGACGCCCGCGACCACGCCGGGAGGGCCGAGCCGCCTGCCGAGCAGCGCGTAGAAGTCGGCGTTCAGGAGCACGAGCGCGGCGCCGGCGGCGATCGCCGGACGCGGTCTCGAGGCCAGGAGCGCGACGGCGCCCGAGACTGCGGCGGCCGCGCTCAGGCGATGCCTCCAGCCGAGGTTGAGCGCGCTCGCCGAGCCGCCGCGCTCCAGCAGCAGCTCGACCCACGGAACCCCGCGCCGCGCGAAGTCAGTGCGAAGCATGCTCGTGAGCGTCCACGCCTTCAGGTGCGTGCCCTGGATCGTCGGGTCGAGCCTGATCGGCCGGCCCGACGCCGCGAGCCGCATTCCGAGCTCGATGTCCTCGATCGACGGCTCGGGGTAGCGCGCCGCGTCGAAACCGCCCTCCGCCTCGAACGCCGACTTCCGGATGGCGCCGAGCCCGGCCCAGAACGTCGTGGCTTCCCCCGGGGAGGTCTGGTGGACGTGATGGTGGAGCAGATTTCGGAAGCCCGAGATCACCCCGCCGGCTGCCGGGGCGTCGTCGTAGGAGCCGAAGAGCGCGTCGAGGCCGTCGTCATCCGCGAACGCCCGCCGGATCCGGGCGAACGCGTCGCGGTGGACGACGACGTCGGCGTCGACGAACACGAGCACGTCTCCCCCGGCCCGCTCCGCGCCCTCGTTCCGCGCGGCCGCCGGCCCAGGGGCGGACGCCCGGTCGACGACGATCACCTCGTCCGGCGGCTCGGCGGCCGCCTCGATCGCGGCGAGACACGCGGCGAGCGTCGGCGGCGCGTTCGTTGCGGGCACGATCGCGCTCAGGGAGGTCACGCGCCGATTTTGCATGGAATTTACGTCGCACCCATGCAATGTGGGTTACAAGGAGGCCATGGCCGTACCGGTCTACAAGGGCCGTTTCGGGCAGGCACAGGCTGAGCGTCTCCTCTGGCGCGCCGGCTTCGGGCCTCGCCCGGGCGAGGCCAAGCGGCTGGCGGCCAAGGGCCTCCGCGGCGCCGTCCACTCGCTGACCCGGCCCGCGCAGCAGATCCTCGTCGGGCCCGCGCCCGTCGACGACAAGCAGCGTCCGATCGCGCCCGGCGACGCGTTCGGCCACGACCATCTCTGGTTCCTCGACCGGATGGTCCGCTCGACGGCGCCGCTCGTCGAGCGGATGACGCTCGTGTGGCACGACTGGTTCGCCACCTCGAACCAGGGCGTCGGGTCACAGCCGCTCATGCTGGCGCAGAACGAGCTCTTCCGGCGGTACGCGCTCGGCTCCTTCTCTGAGCTCTTGCTCGACGTGACGAAGGATCCCGCGATGCTCGTCTGGCTGAACGGGAACCAGAACACGAACCGCTCACCCAACGAGAACTACGCACGCGAGCTGATGGAGCTGTTCACCATCGGCGCCGACCGGCCGGGCGGCTACACCGAGACGGACGTTCGGGAGCAGGCGCGGGCGCTGACTGGCTGGCGCGGCCAGAAGAAGGACGACACCGGGCAGACGTTCGTCTACGACACCCGCCTCCACGACTCGGGCTCGAAGAGCGTGTTCGGGCGCACCGGAAACTTCGACTGGCAGGACACCTGCCGCCTTTGCCTCTCGCATCCCCTGCACGCCTCGTTCGTCGTACGCAAGCTCTGGAGCTACTTCGTCCCGACCGCGCCGGGCGCTACGACCGCGGCGGCGCTCGAGCGCCTCTACCGCGCCAACTTCCAGGTGCGGCCGGTCGTCGAGGCGATTCTCGAGCATCCCGACCTGTATCGCGGGCCCCGGATGGTCAAGCCGCCCTCGGTCTACGCGGCGGGCCTCCTGCGGGCGCGCGGGCTCGGGATCGACACGATCGCGTGGACGAGGCTGGGCGACGCGGCCGGCCAGCGGCTCTTCTATCCGCCGAACGTGGCCGGATGGGACGAGACCCGCTGGCTCGACACCGCCACGTTCCGCGGCCGCTGGTACCTGGCGGCGACGGCGCTCCGCCCTGCGCTCGACCGTCCGGATGCGGCTCCCGCGAACCCCGCGAAGCTCGTCTCGCGTGCGATCGCCTACTGGGGCGCCCCGAGCGTGAGCCCGCCCACGCGCACGGTCCTCGCCCGGTTCGCCGCCGACGCCTTGAAGGAAGCGCAGGCGCCCGACGTCGAGAACGCCCTCCGCCAGCTCGTCGCCGTGTCCCCCGACCTGCAGACCTGCTGATGGCCGGCTGCTGCAACGACTTCTCGCGGACAGAGCTCTTCCGCCGCGCCGCCGCGGAGGCGGGGAGCGGCCTCCCCGGGATCGAGCCGGGCATGCCCACCCCCGCCGGGACCGGGCTCTCGCGCCGCAGCTTCATCGCCCGCTCGGCGGGACTCGCGCTCGCCGTCTACGGAGCAGAGCGGCTGTCCTCGGCGCTCCTCGACGACGGGATCGCCCAGGCGGCCGCAGGACCGAGTGGGCCGGTACTCGTCTCGATCTTCCTCGAGGGCGGCGCCGACTCGATGTCGATCCTCTTCCCTGCCGGCGACTCGCGCTACCAGGCGCTCCGTCCGAAGCTGGCCCTGCCGGCGTCGACGGGAATCCGCTTCGCGGAGGACGACCGTCTGTTCTGGCACCCCGCGACGGCGCCGCTCGCGACCTTGCACGCGGAGGGCAAGGTCACGGTTCTCCCGGCGATCGGCTACGACCACCCGGACAAGTCGCACTTCACGTCCCGGCACTTCTGGGAGGTCGGCGCGACCGACTCGAGCCTGCTCACCGGCTGGCTCGGCCGCTACCTCGACGTGGCGGGCGCGGCCGACAACCCGCTGCAGGGACTCTCGCTCGATCCGCGCCTGCAGCCTGCACTCGCGAGCGCGCGCGTTCCGGTTGCGTCGCTCGACGGTCCGGACCGGTACGGCTTTGCGATCCCGAAGCTCAACCTCGAGAGCAGGCTCGTCGAGGCCGTGGGCCAACTCGGCGAGGCGCACGCCAAGAGCTCGGATCCCGCGCTCAGGCAGGCGGGCTCGACGGCTGTGCAGGTGCAACGGCTCCGCACGCAGCTCGCTCCGTTCTCCGGCTCCGCCTCGACGAACCCGTATCCGCGCTCGTCGAAGGACGATTTCCCGCTCCGTCTCCAGGGCCTCGCGCAAATGCTCGCGGCCGGGCTGCCGCTGCACTGCGTCGCGATGCGCGCGCCCGGGATGTACGACACGCACTCGGGCCAACCGGGCGCACTCGACCAGGGGTTGAAGCTCACCGCCGACTCCTTGCTCGCCTTCCAGCGCGACCTTGAGCACCGCGGGCTCGCCGACCGGGTGCTGGTGCACGTGTGGTCGGAGTTCGGCCGCCGCGCCAAGGAGAACGGCTCGCTCGGCACGGACCACGGCGCCGCCGGGATCGGGTTCCTGATCGGGACGCGCGTACGCGGCCGGATGATCGGCGAGTTCCCGGGTCTCGCGAGCGGCCTGGACGAGCAGGGCAACCTGCGCGCGACCGCGGATTTCCGCGGCGTCTACTCGGCACTGATCGAGCAGTGGCTCGGCGCCGACGCTGCCCGCGTGATCCCGAACGCGGGCTCGTTCGCGCGACCCGCCCTGCTGCGATGAGACGGCTCGCGGTCGCCGCGCTGATCCTCGTCGCGGGCGCCGCCCCGGCCTCCGCCTCCGCCCCTCCTCCCGCCCGTCTGCAGGTCGCCGCGAAGGAGTTCTCGCTCACGCTCTCTCGGTCGAAGCTGAAGTCCGGCTGGGCGATCGTCGAGCTGGCGAACTACGGCGAGGATCCGCACAACCTCCGCCTGCGCCGGATCGGCGGGACCGTCACGCGCTCGATCTCCATCGTGCAGGCAGGAGATCAGAGGGCGCTCCGGGCGAAGCTGCTCCCGGGGCGCTACAAGCTCTGGTGCTCGCTCGCCGACCACGCGGCGCGCGGCATGCGCGCAGAGCTGATCGTCACGCGCTAGGTAGCTAGCCCGCGAAGCCGACCCGGGACGGGCGAGCGCCGTGGCGCGTCTTCGAGGTGCCGAGCACGTGCCCCTTCCCGTCTGTCTTCTTGACCGTCGTGGGACACGGCTTCGAGCC
>DHWI01000104.1:8005-8848 GCA_002413095.1 Thermoleophilia bacterium UBA5186 | reverse complement strand
GGCGTCCTGGTCGTCGTGGTCGTCGTAGACGGCGTGGTCGTGGTCGTCCCCGTGGTGGTGGTCGTCGTCGTGGGCGTCGTCGTCGTCGTAGTGGACGTCGAGGTGCTCGTGGACGTGCTCGTTGACGTGGTGGTCGTGGTCGTGGTCGTGNNGTCGTCGTCGTGGTCGTGGTCGAACCGGTCGTCGTCGTCGTGGTCGTCTGGCAGTATTGATACTGATACTGGTTGGTGCAGTACTGGTAGCCGTAGGCGGCCGAGCCGATGCTGGTGTGCGTGTTGGCGACCGCGATGCTGACGAGAGCGCCCGCAGCGACGCAAACGAGTAGGCCTGCGGCAGTGCGACTGAAATTAAGTACTGCCCGCCTGCGGTTTCCCAACGCTGACCCTCCCGACTCGGTCTCTTCGACACTACGTGTCAAATCCCGCTATTTCAAGGGCCGAATGGCAGGCCTCCCCCGGTTTTCAGCCGTAGACAGGCCAAGCCAGCCACCGCTGCGAGCGGCAGGAGGAGCGCGAAACGGCCTCTGCCCGTGATCGGAGCCGCTGAGTCGCCGCCCGCGGCGAGGAGGGCAGCGGCGCAAAAAACCCCGGCCAGAGTCACGGCGGGCAGCTCCCAGTCCCAGTCGACGCCGGCGTGGACGGCGAATGCGACGTACGCGGCGCCGGCTGCACCGACGATTGGATCGCGACGCGTGCGGAGCACCGCGAGCGGCGTGAGAATTGCCACGAGGATCAACGCAAGGCCGACCGGCCCGAGCTCCGCGAGCGCCTGCAGGTAGAGCGTGTGCGCCGAGCGCACGAAGACATCGACCGGACGGTGCTTCAGCCAGTAACCGCCGAACGT
>DHWI01000104.1:6408-7995 GCA_002413095.1 Thermoleophilia bacterium UBA5186 | reverse complement strand
GAGCTGGGTTCCCGAGACGACCGCGACGACGGCGACCGCAACGAAGGCCCCAGCTCCGAGGGCCGCCCAGCCGCGCCACGCTATCCGGCCGCCGAAAGCCGGCAGGCACACGAGGCCGATGACGAGGGCGACCATCGCGCCGCGACTGGAGGTCAATAGAAGCGCCGGCGCAAGGGCGACGAGGGGCACGAGCGCGACCACCCGCATCGATCGACGCCGAGCGGCGACCGCAAGCCCGAGCGACAGCAGGATTCCAACGGTCGCGAGGATCCCAAGCGCATTCGCGTACCCGACCGGCTGGAACAGCAGCTTTCCTTCAACCGGGTCGAGCGGCGGGGACGTGAAGAGGTAGATGCTGAGCCCGTATCCGCATACGAAGGTCGCGGCGGCGAGCACGCCGACCAGGAGGTGCAGCACGGAGCGCCGATCGGTGACGAGGAGCACGGCGAGCACGGCCGCGGGATAGACGAGCGAGCGCTCGGCGTTCAGGAACGCAGTGGTCATGCCGCCGGACCAGGTTCCGGAGGCCACCGTCCAGCCCGTGTATGCGACGAACGCGCCGATGACGAGCCATTCCATGCGACCGAGCGCGATGCGGCGCCGCACGAGGAGCGCGGCCCCCGCGATCGACACGAGCGCGAGCGTCCCGAGCCGCCACGCCCGCGGGAACAGGCCTCCGTCCGCGACGCCGATGCTCGCCAGCACCGAAAAGGCGACGAGCCCCGGGACGAGGGACGGCCAGCCGACCCGCGAGGCGAGAGCCCGGACGTACGCGAGGAACCTCACGCGGCGCGGAACCGGGACGCCTGTCGCAACCGCCATCCACGAATCGAAGCCGACAGCGGCCTCGCTCGCAAGCGGACGCGCCTTGTGCGCGCCGCGGCATCGTTGTAGCGTCGCTCGGCCGGTTCCAGTGGTCCCGCGCAACGAAGGAGGATGCATGGAGGCTGATCAGAGTCGAGCAGATGCGGCCCAGCTCGCGTCGTTCGGGTACCGCCAGCAGCTGACGCGAGCGCTCGGCCTGTGGAGCAACTTCTCGCTCGGCTTCACCTACCTCTCGCCGGTCGTCGGCGTGTACACGCTCTTCGCCTTCGGGCTCGCGACCGCAGGCCCCGCGATGATCTGGACGATTCCGCTGGTCGTTGCGGGCCAGATGCTCGTCGTTCTCACGTTCTCGGAAATCGTGTCTCAATATCCGATCGCCGGTGGGATCTACCAGTGGTCGAAGCAGCTCGTCGGGCAACGGTTCGGCTGGTTCGCGGGCTGGTTCTACGCCTGGGCGCTGCTCGTGACGATCGCCGCCGTGGCGTTCGGAGCGGCCTCTTACGTCGGCGCCTTGTTCGGCTTCACGCCGACCGAGAACGAGACGAAGTTGATCGCGATCGCGATCATCGCGCTCGCGGCGCTGATCAACTTCACGGGAGTCCGGAACCTCGCCCGCATAGCCATCTTCGGCCTCGCGGCCGAGATGCTGGGGACGATCGTGTTCGGGATCATCTTCCTCGCGAACGAGCGCCATCACGGGCTCGGCTCGATCTTCCACACCGCGGGCGCGGGCTCGGGCGCGTACGTCGGCGCCTTCCTGGC
>DHWI01000104.1:3377-6305 GCA_002413095.1 Thermoleophilia bacterium UBA5186 | reverse complement strand
GCGATGGTCGTGATCGCGTTCGTCTCCTGCACGCTCGCGATCCAGGCGGCCGCGATCCGGCTGATCTTCTCGTACGCCCGCGACGGGATGATCTTCGGCTCGCGCTCGCTCTCGACGGTCTCCGAGCGGTTCCACATGCCTCCCGGAGCTGTACTGGTCGCGGCGGTGATTCCCGCGGCGATCACATTGATGCCGACGGCGACGGTGGCGCGGATCATCACTTTCGCGGTCGTCGGGATCTACATCTCGTTCCAGCTCGTGGTGCTCGGTGCCCTCATCGCCCGCGGGCGCGGCTGGAAGCCGTCGGGGACTTACGACCTCGGCTCGGCCGGATGGCTCGTCAACGCAACCGCGTTTGCATACGGCGTGGCCGCCGTCGTGATCCTCTCGATCAAGTCCCCACACGGCGCCGGCTTCTTCGGCAGTCTCTTCCTGGACCGCTGGCTCGTGCCGATCTCGGCGGCGATCGTCGCCGTGATTGGCCTCGTCTACCTGTTCGCGGCGAACCCGAAGTCGAAAATCAGGGAGGACGCGCGCGCGGACGGCTCACCGGAGCCGCCCGAGACCGCGCCTGCGACGGCGACGGTGACCTAGGACTCGGAGGGCCGGACGATCGCGGTGCGCTCGTCCGGCTGCTCCGTCAGCACCGTGCCGAGGTAGGAATCGATCGCCTCGTCGAGCGGAACGTCGCGGCCTTCGAGCTGGGACAAGTGCCAGCGGTGGTCGAGCAGCTCGTGGTAGAGCTCGGCCGCCGCTCGCTTGCCCCGGAGCTCGGCCGGAACGCTTGCCACCGCGGGTTCGAACACGTCCGTCAGCCAGCGTCCGGCGACCGCCGCCTCCGAGACCGGCTGCTGTCCGGCCGCCTCGAGCGACTCGCGATAGGCGCTGATGTCCTCGAGCAGCCTCCGGGCCTGGTTCTCCTGCGCGTCCAAACCGGTCAGGCGCTGCAGCCGACGCCGGTGGTGGCCAGGCTCCACGACCTGGGGCCGCACGCGCAGCTTGTAGCCGCTCGGCGTTGCCTCGAGCTCGACCTCCTCGACGTCGAAGCCGCGCTCGTTCAGACGCTCGAGGCGCTGGACGAGCCGCGCGGGCTCGTCGACGTCGAACTCCTCCTCGGCCGTGAGGTCTTCCCAGAGGCGCTCGTACTCGCCGCGGACCGTGCTCGCCATCTCCTCGGGGTCGCCGAGCTCCGCGTCGCCGAGCTCGGCGCTTAGGTCGTAGAACTCGCCGATCAGGTTCTCCGCGGCGATATCGAGGTCGTACGACCGCTGGCCGTCGGTGAGCTGGTCGTGGTGCTCCGCGGTCTCGACGTCGACGACGTAGGCGGCAAGCGCGCCGGCATCGCGGGCGAAGAGCGTGTTCGAGAGCGAGCAGTCGCCCCAGAAGAAGCCCGTGAGATGGAGTCGGACGAGGAGGTCGGCGAGCGCAGCCGGCAGCCGGTCGCGTACCTCGGCCACGGGCCGGCGCGCGAGCATCACCCGGTACGGGAGCGAGTAGTCGAGGTGACGCGTGATGAGGATGGCGTCCAGCCCGGGGCGGTCGCTCACGACGCCGACGCCCTCGACCGCCGGGAGGCCATCGCGCCGCAGCGAGCGCAGGAGCCGGTACTCCTTGTGCGCGAGCCGGTCGTTGATCTCCTTGAGCGCGTAGAGCCCGCCGCCGCGCTCGACGAAACGGACGACGTGGCGGCTGATCCCGCGGTCGACGACCGTCAAGAGCGCTGGATCCCACTCCTCGAGCGGCGTCCGCCAGGGCAGGTCGAGGAACTCGTGACGCCCCGTGTCGGGGACGAGCTGGATGCGCACGCTTGAATCCTTAGCGGAACGCCGCGACCGCGCTCGTGACGACGAAGGCGCCCGCGGCGACCAGGACGATCGCCCCGCCGGGCGCCAGGTTCGCGTAGTACGCGGCGATCAGGCCGACGAAGACCGAGCCGAGCCCGATCCCGATCGCGATCACCATGTTCGAGCGGATGCTCCACGCGACGCGGCTAGCGGCGATCACCGGCAGCACCATCAGCGCGGCGATCAGGAGGATGCCGACGATCCGCATCGAGACGGCGATCGTCACACCGGCTAGGGCGGCGAGCAGGACATTCAGCAGCCCGACGGGCACGCCGCTGACGCGCGCGCCCTCCTCGTCCAGCGCCGCGGCGACGAGCGCGCGGTAGAACGCCGCGATCAGCGCGAGCCCGACCACGCCCAGCACGCTGACGAGCAGCAGGTCGCCGCGCGTGACCGTCAGGATCGAGCCGAACAGGAAGGCGAAGAGATTCGCGTTCAGCGCCCCGGCCGCGGAGATCAGGACGACGCCGGCGGCGATGCCCGTGTAGAAGAGCAGCGCAAGCGCCTGGTCGCCGGCGGCGCGGCGGCGCGTCCGGAGCCACTCGATCGTCACCGCGCCTCCCACCGAGGCCACGAGGGCCGTCGCGACAGGCGAGATCCCGAGCAGATAGCCGGCCGCGACGCCGGCAAAGGCGACGTGCCCGATCCCGTCGCCGATCAGGCTCATTCGGCGCTGGACGAGGAAGAAGCCCACCGCAGGCGCGAGCACGCCGACGACCGCGCCGGTCGCGAACGCGAGCCGCATGAAGTCCGCGTCAAAGATGGACATGCGAGGGGTCGTGCCAGTGGGCGGGAAGCGCGGCGGGATCGCCGTCGAAGACGATGCCACCGCGCACGAGAACGAGCCGTTCGACAAAGCGCTCGACCGCGCCGAACTCGTGCGAGACAAAGAGGATCGTCACGCGAAGGTCGCGGTGTAGCTCCTCGAGCAGCGTCGCGAGGGATTCCTGCGCGTCGACGTCCACGCCGGCGGTCGGCTCGTCGAGGACGAGCAGGTCGGGCTCCCCGGCGAGCGCCTTGGCGATGAACGCGCGCTGCTGCTGGCCGCCCGACAGCGTCGAGAGCGGAGCGGAGGCCCGGTCGG
>DHWI01000104.1:1288-3320 GCA_002413095.1 Thermoleophilia bacterium UBA5186 | reverse complement strand
ACGACCTCGCGCACCGTCACCGGCGAGTCGATCCCGAGCTGGGCGCGCTGCGCGAGGTAGCCGATCCGTGAGCGCCCGCGAAGGCTCGACGCGGGCTCGCCGAAGAGCCGCGCCGTCCCGGCCTGCGGCCGCTCGAGCCCGAGGATGATCCGAAGCAGCGTCGTCTTGCCGCCGCCGTTCGGACCCGCCACGGCGACGAACTCGCCCTGCTCGACTCTGAGCGTGACGTCGCGGAGCACGGGCGGGCCGCCCGGATAGGCGAAATCGACGTCCTGGAGCTCGACTACCGGCATCCCAACGCTCCGCGCAGGGCTCGCAGATTCGCTCGCATCAGCGTGAAGTAGTCCTCGCCTCGCTTCGCCTCGACGGGGGTCAGACCCTCGATCGGATCGAGCACGGCCGTCCTCGCATGCGTCTCGCGGGCGACGGTCTCGGCGATCCGCGGCGAGACGAGCGTTTCGAAGAAGACCGTCGTCGCGTGCGTGCGGCTCACGAGGTCGACGACGCGCTGGAGATCCTTCGGCGCCGGCTCCGCCTCCGGGCTCAGCCCGGTGATCGCGGCCTGGCTCAGCCCGTAGCGCTGCGCGAGGTACCCGAAGGCTGCATGGCTCGTCACGATCTCGCGCCGCGCGCAATGCGCGAGCCCGCGCGAGTACGCGCGGTCGAGCGCGCGAAGCCGTGCGACAAACCGCGCCGCCGGCGGCGGGCTGCCGAGCGCCCGGCCGATCCGCCGGACGATCAGCGCGTAGCGCAGCGGATCGAGCCAGACGTGCGGATCGCCGTTGTCGAAACGACGGAGCCCAGGCGTATCGAGCAGCCAGAGCGCCTTCTTGCCATGCCCAGCGGCGTCCTCGAGCTGCGGCTGGAAGCCGTGCCCGAGCAGGAGCGCCAGATCGGCAGAGTGCAGCGCCTGAACGTCTGCGGGGGTCGCCTCGAGATCGTGCGGCTCGACCCCCGGCGGCGCGAGGTTCCGCACGTCGACATTCGGGCCGCCGACCTCCTGCGCCGCATACGCGAGCGGATAGAAGCCCGCGACGACCGTCTTCTTGCCTGTGCTCGCCGTCGAGCCGGCGCCGCAACCGGCCGCAGTCGCGGCGAGCGTCGCGAATACGAGAATGGTTTTCATTCTCATCTCCTGTACCCTACGTCCGTGCCGACGGCCGCGCAAACGCTCCTCGCTCGACACGGCGTCCGTTCCACGCGGCAGCGGATAGCGGTGCTCAACGCTTTGACCGCGGAGCCGAACGACGCGACGGCACAGGAGATCCATGGGCGCCTCGTCGCCCGCGGCGACGCGGTCGGACTCGCGACCGTGTACCGCACGCTCGCCCTGCTCAGCCGACACGGAGTCGTGGACGCGCTGATGCACCATGCCGGCGAGGTCTGCTACCGCCTCTGCAGCGAGGGACACCATCACCATCTCGTCTGCGGCGCGTGCCACCGCGTCGTCGAGCTCGGCGACTGCGACCTCGACGGCTGGCTCTCCGGCCTCGCCGCCGAGCACGGCTTCACCGTCAGCGCGCACACCGTCGAGGTGACGGGGACGTGCGCCGACTGTCTTGCGGCTTAGCTGGAAGCGGTCACAAACAGGTGAACGGCAACATGGCCGAACCGTGCAGGAGCACCAGCCACCTGTCGCTGCGCTTGCCCGGTTCCGCGAGCGGAGCGAAGGCGACCGGGAAGTTCCCGCAGAACACGTAGAGACCTCTGACCCGGATCGGCACGACGTTCCCCAACGCTGGTGCATGGGCTCGACTGACGAGCTTGAAGCGCGAGTGGCGAGCTCCGACGAACATGTTCTTCCAGTAGCCGTAATGCCCGAAGTCGCCACACGTCGCGGAGACGAATGCATCGTCACGCAGGCGTAGGCACACGGTGTCTTTGCCGAACGTGTCGTGCAACAGCGCCTCGAGGTTCCAGAGCGTCTGGCCGTAGATCGTCAGGCCTCGCGGCGGCCCGCTCGTCCCACGCCCTCCGGCCACTCCGGGCGACCAGCTCAACAGGAGTAGCACTATGGCTAGGCCGAGAACGG
>DHWI01000104.1:1001-1142 GCA_002413095.1 Thermoleophilia bacterium UBA5186 | reverse complement strand
GCGCCTGAAGCCACTCGTTGCGGGCAACAACGGCCGGCCGGACCTCGGGCCGGCCCTCGCGCGTACTCGGGTGGACCCACTGCTGAGGAGGCTGCTATGCCCGCCAGGCCCCGCCAGGCTCTGCTCATCAACGCTCTCACC
>DHWI01000104.1:0-804 GCA_002413095.1 Thermoleophilia bacterium UBA5186 | reverse complement strand
TCCCCGCCGTCGCCTACGACGGATCGTCGAGCGGGCTCGCCGCAGACGGCAGCACCCTCGCTCTGATCCAGCCACGGCTCAGCTTCCCGCGCGCCCGAACCGCGTTCGTCGTGCTGGACGCGAAGCGCCTGCGGCTGCGAAAGGCGATCAACCTTCGCGGCGACTTCAGCTTCGACGCCATCTCTCGCGATGGGAGGACGCTCTTCTTCATCGAGTACGTCTCTCCTCGAGATCCGACCCGCTACAACGTCCGCGCTTACGACGTGCTCTCCGGGCGGCTCTTGGCCAAGCCCGTCGTCGACCCGCACGAGGGTCAAGACGCGATGCGCGGTTCCCCGCTGACGAGGACCACGAGTCCGGACGGCCGCTGGGCCTACACGCTCTATGACGGAGCCGGCAACACACCGTTCGTGCACGCGCTCGACACGAGCAAGCGCGAGGCACGCTGCATCGACCTGCCGATGCTCGCCGGCCGCATTGGCGTCGGGCCGCTGCACCTGACGGTCGCGCCGAACGCGGCGAAGCTCACGGTCAGCATGCGGGGACGGACGCTTGCCCTCATCGACACCGCGAGCTTCCGAGCGAGCAGGCCGGCCGAACCCACAGCCAAGCCGGTGCAACCCGCCAACCGCCGCGCTCAACGTTCGCTGGTTTATGGCGTAGCGGCGCTAGCGACGATCCTCGCAGCATCGTCACTCTTTGCCGCCCTCAGACGCCGGCGGAGGCGGCCAACCGCGCCAGAATCAAGCCCCACAACGGCTTCGAATCCGGGCCTGGCGGGTGCCGGGCCGGGCGCGTAAGGCG
>DHWI01000048.1 GCA_002413095.1 Thermoleophilia bacterium UBA5186 | reverse complement strand
GGTCGCCGACGATCTGGTCGGCAGCCTCGACCGTCGACGCGCCGTGGAGCCAGCCGTACTCGGGGTAGAAGCGGCCCGCCTCGTCCACCGGCACCAGCACCGGCAGGTCGTGCACGCGCGAGAGCTCGAAGTCCTCGGTACCCGCGCCGGGGGCGATGTGGACGATGCCGGTGCCGTCCTCCATGGACACGTCCTCCCAAGGGATGACACGGTGCGTGACCCCGCCGCCCGGCGAGAAGTGGTCGTACGGCCCCTCGTACTCGAGCCCGACGAGCTCGGAGCCCTTCCCGCGCTCGACGAACGTGTCCTCCGGGTAGCGCGCGACCGCGACCCACTCGCCGGTGTCGCGCCTGCCGTACTCGGCGTCCGGGCTCACCGCCGCGGCGACGTTCGCGGGCAGCGTCCACGGCGTCGTCGTCCAGATCACGAGCGACTCGTTCTCGCGTCCCTTGAGCGGGAAGCGGACGAACAGGGACGGATCGGACTTGTCCTGGTACACGTCCGACTGCGACAGCTCGTGCTGCGAGATCGACGTGCCGCAGCGGGGGCACCACTCCGTCGAGCGGTGGCCGAGGTAGAGCCAGCCACGCTCGTGGACGGTCTTGAGGAACCGCCAGATGTACTCGATGTTCGTGTCGCTGAACGTGAAGTAGTCGTTGCCCCAGTCCATCCACTGGCCGAGGCGGATCGACTGCTCGGTGATCACCCGCGCCGACTCGGCGACGAGCTCGCGGCACTTCCGCGCGAAGCCGGCGATCCCGTATTCCTCGATCTCGCGCTTCGAGTTCAGCCCGAGATCCCGCTCGACCTTCACCTCCACCCACAGGCCCTGGCAGTCGAAGCCGTTCTGGAAGCGCTGGTCGAAGCCGCGCAGCGCCTTGTAGCGCTGGAAAACGTCCTTGTACGTCCGCCCCCAGAGGTGGTGGACGCCGAGGCCGTCGGTCGTGTTCGCCGTCTTCGGGCCGTCGACGAAGCTCCACTTCGGCCCACCGGCGAGCTGCTCGCGTAGGCGGGGGAAGATCCGCTCGGTCTCCCACCACTCGAGGATCTCGCGCTCGAGCGCCGGGTGGTCCGGCACGGACGGCAGCGGCTGGAACGGCTTCTCCATGGTTGGATTCTAGGGTGGACGCTCGCGACTCCTCCGGGCCCGCCGACCTACGTCTGATGCAGGACCTGACGGCGGAGTGCTGGCGGCTCGAGGGCCGGTTCGTGATCGCGACGATCGGCGACCTGCCGTGGTGGATGCACCAGCACCGGGACAAGCTCGACGAGGTGCGGGTGCGGCTGTGACTCGAGGACGATCGCTGCGTCGCCTGGGGCTGGGTCGAAACCGAGCCGCGCGTCCACTACGGCTACGTCCTGCGCGAGTCGATCGGCTTCCGCGCGATCAGCCGGCACCTGACGTTCCGAAAGGCCTAATAGCGGGAACAACATGCCGTCCGACGGCGTTCACATCCTTAGAACCATCCGAACCAACTGAAAGGACAAATCTCAATGACAACGGCGGTCACCGAATCGACGTTCGAGCAGGAGGTGCTTCAGAGCGACAAGCCCGTGCTCGTCGATTTCTGGGCCGAGTGGTGCGGTCCGTGCCACGCAGTCTCGCCCGTCCTCGACCGAATCGTCGAGGAGCGAAATGGTGAGATCAAGCTCGTGAAGGTGAACATCGACGAGGAGCAGGAGCTCGCAATGCGCTTCGGCGTCCAGTCGATCCCGACCATGATCCTGTTCAAGGACGGTCAGCCGGCTGCGGCGACGATGGGCGCCCGGCCGAAGGGCGACATCGAGCGACAGCTCGGTTTGACCGCGGAAAGTCCGTAGGACTTTCCGCGGGGTTGGTCAGTCCCTTCGCTTCGCTCGGGAGATAAAAGAAAGGCCGAGTTAGCCCTCGGCCTCCTTCTGCTTCAGCTGGCGCATCCCGTGCACGAAGACGAGGGAGCCGCCGAAAATCCCGCCGAGGGTCAGCAGCGCGAAACCGATCAGCGTGAGGATGAACGGCCCAGCGCTCACGTCACCGGTCTTGAAGCAGGCGTGGCCCAATATCGCCGCGGCCAGGAAGAAGACCGTTGCGCTCAGCATGACGATCATGTGCGTCGTCGCGGTGCGCTTGAGCGGCGTGCCCCATGAGATCTTCAGCCACTCGAGCAGGCCGGTCAGGGCCGTGGGCCCGGTGATGATCAAACCGAAGATCAGTGCGAGCCACCACCCGTGGGTCGCCGCGTTGTTGCTGATCCCCGTCACGTCAGCTAGCGCCGCGGCCGTCGCAAACGTGTAGGTGCCGATCGTCGCATGCGTAAGGGGCGGGTGGAGTGGGTGGCCCGGTGTTCCGCGCCAGAGGTACTCGAGCTTCACGTGTCGCCTCCCAGATCGGTTGCGACACGTTATTCCGCGCTAGGGGGCGCGGACAAACCTCGGCGGGCTCTCTTGCGGAGGCGGCGCTCGCGCTTGACGGATCGGTCAGGGAGCGCAGACGGGCAGGCGGCAAAGCCACCCGCCCTGAAACAGCGTCGCCGAGTCGACGCCTAGGCCTTGTTCGACTCGAGGAAGAGCAAGAAGGCGGCGTGCTTCGCGAGATAGTTCTCGATCTCGGCCACGCCCGCTCCGGCCCAGTCCTCGATCCACGTCTCGGACAGGTCGTCCGCGATGTGGTGCATGCCTCGTTCGCTCATATGCGTGGAATCGGCACGAGACGAGTCCGCGCGGTGGGCCGAACGGCTCAACTGGCGGGTCGGTCGGACCTACTACATTGGGGTGGTTGGCGGCTTTTCTCCTCATAAACCCGCGCTCCGGCTCGGGGGGGCCGGCCGTGGACGAGCTGCGCCGTGCGGCCGAGGAGAAAGGGGTACGCGTCCGCGTTCTCGGCGAGAAGGAGGACCCGGCGGAGCTCGCGCGGGGGGCCGAAGCGGACGCATTGGGCATGGCAGGCGGGGATGGGTCGCTTGCGCCGGTCGCCGAGATCGCGATCGAGCGAGGGCTCCCGTTCGTGTGCATCCCGTTTGGGACACGCAATCATTTCGCCCGCGACGTCGGGCTCGACCGGGACGATCCAATCGGTGCGCTCGACGCTTTCGGCGGCGCGGAGCGGACGATCGACGTCGGCTCCGTCAACGGGCGACTCTTCCTGAACAACGCCTCGCTAGGCGCCTACGCGCAGTTGGTGCACCGCCGCGAGCACCGGCGGCGTCGCCGGGCCGCGCTGGCGCGAGTGCGGGCGCTCTGGGTCACCGCCCGCGAGCGCCACGGACTGCGCGCGACCGTGGACGGCCGTCCCGTAGAGGCCCGGGTGATCTTCGTGGGGAACAACGCCTACGAGCTCGATCTCTTCAACGTCGGCGAGCGCGAGCGGCTCGACGAAGGGGTGCTCCACCTCTACACGCTCGAGGGCTGGCTTCCGTCGGCGTGGAACGACCGCAAGGGCACGAGCTTCACGGTCGAGACGCCGGGCTCGAAAATCGAGGCGGCGATCGACGGCGAGCCCGTCGAGCTCGAATCGCCGCTCCGCTTCGAGGTGCGCCCGCGCGCTCTCCGCGTCCTTCTGCCTGCGCGGCAAGAATAGGAGTCCCAACCGAAGGAGACGCCGTGCACGACCAGCCGGAGCCGATCGACGAGTCATGAGTCCCAGGCACGACCCGGCCACCGCCGCCGAGCTCTCCCGGATCGGCCTGTTCGGCTCGCTTCCTGGCGCGATCCTGAGGCGGATCGCCGGCGAGCTCGCCCGCGAGGAGCACGGGCCGGGCGTGACGATCGACGCCGATGGCCGCTTCGTCGTCCTCCTCCGCGGGATGGCCAGCGGCGGCGGCGGGCGGATGCTCCGGCCCGGGGACACGGCCGGACCAGGCGGCGGCTCGCTGCGGACGATCACGCCGGTCACGGTCGCGGCCTGCGATCGCGCAACGTACGAGCAGCACGTCCTCCCGCAGGTCGGTTCCTGAAGCGGTCGGCCCTTCTCGTCGCCCTCTGCGCGCTCAGCGCGCTCTCGTTCGCGTACGGCGTGAACTGGCAGGACGTCTCGCGTCTCGGGCTCGCGCAGTCGATCGTCCTCGACGGAAGCCTGCGGATCGACCGCTACTCGAGCCAGACCGGCGACAAGGCGCTCTACGGAGGACACGTCTACACCGACAAGGCGCCGGGAATCTCGTTCCTCGCCGTGCCGACCGTCGCGGCGATGCGGGTGGCGGGCGCCCGCGACGCGCCGTGGCGCTCGGAGGCCCTCCTCTGGGTCGCGCGGCTCCTGACCGGCGGGATCGCCTACGCGATCGCGATCGTGCTCGTCCGGTCGAGAGCCCAGCGGCTGCGACCCGGCACGGGCAATCGCGTCGCGGTCGCCTTCGGTCTCGGAACGCTTGCGCTGCCGTTGGCGGGAACGACGGTCGGGCACGTGGCCGCCGGAGCGCTCGCCTTCGCGGCGTTCCTGCTCATCTCTGCGCCGTCCAAACTTAGTAACAGACTGTTACTTGGAGCAGGAGCGTGCGCAGGCGCGGCCGTCCTCTTCGAGTACCAGGCGGTACTGGCGGGAGCCGTTTTGCTCGCTTACGCGCTCGTGCGTTCGCGCTCCGCGAGGGCTGCGCTGCTCTTCGTCGTGGGTGCACTGCCGGCTGCGGTCGCGCTCGGCGCCTACGACTGGGCGGCGTTCGGCTCGCCGTTTCACCTCTCGTACCGCTACGTCACCGCGCAGTTCAGCGAGGAGCAGCGAAGCGGCTTCTTCGGCATCCACCTGCCGCGGCTGCACGGCGTGCAGGAGCTGCTCGTCGGCCGCCACGGCATCTTGCTGGAGCAGCCGATCCTCGTCGTGGCGGCCGCCGGGCTCGTGCTCCTCTGGCGGCGAGGCCTGCGGGCGGAGGCACTCGTCTGCGGCGCTGTCACGCTGCTCTTCCTCCTGCTCAGCGCGGGCTACTTCGACCCCTACGGCGGCGCTTCGCCCGGCCCGCGCTTCCTCGTGCCGGCGCTGCCGTTTCTCGCGCTCGGGCTCGCAGACGCGTTCGCGCGCTGGCCCCGCGTGACCGCGCTCGTGACGGTCTACTCCGCGGCGGCGATGCTGCTGGACGCAGGGCTCTGGGGGCCGAATCCTGACTTCCAGACCGTCTGGAGCCAAATCGGAGCGCCGCGGCCGGTGGGGCTGGCGCTCGCCGTCGTTCCCGCGCTGGCGGCGCTCACCCTCGCGCTTCGGCCAGCACGTCGTCGGAGAGCCGAGGCCACGCCTCCGCCGCCCACTCGTCGAAGTCCAAATCCGTAAGGCACGCGAGCGCGAGCTCGGCCTCGGGATCGACCCAGAGGAACGTGCCGCTCGCCCCGAAGTGGCCGAAGGTGCGCGGCGAATTGCGCGAGCCGGTCCAGTGTGGCGCCTTCCCGTCGCGCAGCTCGATGCCGAGGCCCCAGTCGTTCGGATCCTGGCGGCCGAAACCCGGCAGCACCCCAACGAGCCCGGGGAACTGGACGCTTGTCGCCTCGTCCAGGGTCTCCGGCGCGACAAGGGCCGGCGCGAGCAGCTCGCGCCCGAGCGCCGCGACGTCGGCGATCGTCCCGCCGAGCGCCCAGTCACGTCCTGCGGGAGACCCCTCGAGCTCCAGGCCGAGCCCGAGCGGCTGGAGGACGGCCGCGCGGGCATACTCGGAGAACGGCATCTCCGCCGCGCGCGCGACGTGCGCGGCCGCCGTCTCGAAGCCGACGTTCGAGTAGATCCGCCGTTGCCCGGGCCGGCCGATGGGAGCGCCCTCCTCGAGTGGCAGGCCGGACGCGTGGGCGAGGAGGTGACGCAACGTCGACCCAGGAGGCCCGGCCGGATCGTCGAGGTCGACGACGCCCTCCTCGAGCGCGACGAGCGTCGCGAGCGCCGTGTAGAGCTTGGTGACGGACGCAAAGCGAAAGGCCCGGTCGACGTCCCCGTACGAGGCGATCGTTCCTGAACGCTCGACGACCGCCACGGCCGCATTCTCCGCGGGCCACTCCTCGACTTGGCGCAGGGCGTCCATCCGCGCGATGCTAGTCGCGTGGAGCGGCAGCGGATTGCGTCCGGGCACCCCTACGAGCAACGGTTCGGTTACTCGCGCGCAGTCGTCGCCGGCGGCCATGTCTACGTCTCGGGCACGGTCGCCAACATGCCGGACGGCTCGCCCCCTCCGCCAGACGCCTACGCGCAGGCGCGGCGAGCGCTCGAGATCATCGTTGCCGCGCTTGCCGAAGCGGGGGCGCGCCCGGAGGATGTCGTCCGCACACGCATGTTCGTCACGAAGCCGGAGGACATCGAGGCGGTCGGGCGGGCGCACAACGAGGTCTTCGGCGCGGCGAAGCCGGCGACGAGCGGCCTCGTCGTCCAGCTTCTCGACCCGAGTTGGCTCGTGGAGATCGAGGCGGAGGCGGTGCTTGGATGACCGCGGACGGGAAAGAGCCGGGGATGAAGCAAATCTTCCCGGCCTCGATCACCGGCAAGGGCAGCGAGTTCGCCCGCGGCGGCAGCGTGCTCGACCACGCGTTCGGCAAGAGCGAGGCCGCGTACACGCTCGGGGTCGAGGAGGAGTACATGCTTCTCGACGGCGAGACGTTCGACCTCGTCCAGCACATCGACACCGTGCTCGCCGCGGTCAGCGGGCACGAGCTCGAGCCCCGGATCAACCCTGAGCTGATGCAGTCGGTGCTCGAGATCGCGACACCGGTCTGCCGCACGCCCGCGGATGTCATGGAGCAGCTGCTGAAGATTCGCAGCTACGTCAGCGAGGTCGCCCGAAGCAAGGAGCTGCGCGTCGGCTCCTCCGGCACGCATCCGTTCTCGCTCTTCGAGCGGCAGCGCATCACCGCGCGCGATCGCTACCGCAACCTCGTCGACCAGCTTCAGTACGTCGCCCGCCGCGAGCTGATCTTCGGGATGCACGTGCACGTCGCCGTCGACGACCCCGAGAAGGCGATCCAGGTCGTGAACGGGCTCCT
>DHWI01000103.1:5176-9068 GCA_002413095.1 Thermoleophilia bacterium UBA5186 | reverse complement strand
CGAGGTCTGCGCTGATGAGGGCCCCGCGGCGGAGTTTCAGCTCGCGCAGTTGGTCCTCGACCGTCCGGAGGTAGTCGTCGTCGAGTTCGCGTGCGAGCGTTGAGAAGAGGCGCGCGAAGCCGTCGGAGCGGAACCTCACCGCGTGCTCGTCGGCGAGCTTCCGCAACCGCTTGAGCACATCCACGAGCAGCTCGAGCATGCGCACGGACTTGTGCAACAGCACGTCGGGGGAGTCACGAAACCAGAAGTGCTGGGCCTTCCTCTTGCTGTCGAGTGCCTCGACCGCGAGGTCGTACATCTGCCTGACGATCGCGGGGTGTTCGAGGGAATCGTGGAGGATGCGCTGACGGAAGAGAATTGCTTCAGGGTCGATCAGGCTCAGAAGAAGGCACTTCGTCGTGAGCTCGCGCAGGTACTCGTCGCCGCGCGCCATTGCGTCGAAGAGCGTGTCGAGCTCAAGGTCTTGTATCAGCGCCTCGGCGTTCTCCGGCAACGGCTGCTCGAGGTCGAGGTCGCGGTCGGCGTGCATGAGATAGGCCTTCATCGCGCGATCCGGCTCCTGAGCGCGTCGTAGGTTAGGCCGTACTTCTCGGCGATTGCCCAGGCGTACGCGCGTCCGTCAGCAGGTCTTCGCACGATCTTGTACGTCCGCTTCGCCGGGTCGTCCGGGGCGACAGTTGCGAGCATGCTCACGGTCGCCTCGCCGAGAGAGGCGAGCTCGTCGACGAAGGTCACGCATACCGCGAGCGACCCCAGCTCGATGATCTGCTTCAGCACCTCCGTGCCGAGATAGATGGCGTCGCCGAGGGTCGTCGAGGTGAAGGTCTCGTTGAGGATGACAATGCTGTCGCGCGACGCGTACTCAAGGATGTCGCTGACCCGGACGAGCTCGTCCTCGAGCTTTCCGCGCAGGGTTGCGATGTCTTCTTCCTTCTCGAAGTGCGTGAACAGCCGGTCGGGGAGAAAGAGCCGGGCACTTTGCGCCGGCACGGGAAGACCGAGGCTCGCCAGGTAGTGGAGTTGGCCGAACATGCGGGCGAACGTCGTCTTGCCACCCTGATTCGGGCCGGTGAGCACCAGGACACGCTCTGGACCGCGGAGGAAGAAGTCGTTCCGCACCACCGTCGACGGCTCTCCGACGAGCTTCGCTCCCAGCGCGATGTCGAACGCTTCTTCGACTGAGATCTCTTTCGAGCGTGCCGAGACGGTCGGGTAGGAGAAAGACAACCCTGCCGCCGCGAACTGCTCGATGTACGAGGCGTACGCGAGGTAGAACTGCACTTCGCGGTCGAATCTCGCGATCGTCCGATCGAGAAAGTCGGGGCGGCGCGTGCAGAAGGCGTCCAGCGCTCGAAAGGCGTCGGGATAGAGCCGGGCGACGAGCTTGGCGATTCGCGCCTCGACGTGATCCATCGCGCCGGAGTCCGGGAGGTCGAAGAGGTGGTCCTCGACCTCTCCTTGCCGGAAGCGTTCGAACGTGCGCTCCACCTCGGCGCTGTAGTCAGGTTCGCCGCTGTAGGTGCTGACGGCTACTCGTCCACCTCTGATCCGGACCGCGTACTTCACGCGCGCCAAGCCGTCGAGCACGCTGCGCGTCTCGGCCGCCAATGACGTGAAGCGCTCGGAAGCCGTGTAGCTCGTGACGTAGTCGCTCAGCCCCTGGAAACCGGGCGAGCTCAGGTCAAGATCGACGAGCGCACGCGCCAGCGACGAGATGGCGTCGCAGTAGATCGCGACCGCGTCGAGGAACCAGCGCTCCTTCTCGTACGCGTAGCGTTGCCTGTTCGCCGGACCAAGGTGCCGACGCATACTCTGCATCCCCTGCGCGAACGCCCGAACGGCTTCATGAACCTCCTCCTGCTCGAGATCGCGGAAGACCTCGTGCCGATACTCGACCGTAGCGACGCTGTGAAGCGGTGAGTAAAAGAATTGAATTAGGTCGTACTCGTCACGAGCATCCGTGATCGCCTCCACGACCTGGTCGAGGTTCAGGTCGGCGAAAAACGGAGGCTCCCTCGCGCTTGTGACGTCGACCTCGTCTTGGTCGAACAGGATGCTCTCGAAAGCGCCGCCTCCGCGCGGGGCCATCGGGCGCGGAGAGTCGACAGGCCGCGGCGGCGCCGAGCCTCCGCCCAGCCGCTCGATCCGCTGCTCGCCCAATCCCGCCTCCGTGTCCGCCGAGTTTCCGTTCGGCCGCGAGAATCCGCGGCCGTAGAAGCCATCAGCGCCAGTCGGCGCGCTTGAAGGCGAGCTTCATCGCCGCTATGAGCGTACCGAAACCGCTCTCAAAGACGGCGGCCTGGCGCCTAACGCTAAGTGCCGGGTTCGGTCGTAGATCGCCCTTGGGAGCTTGGCGATCCCAAGGCGGCGTCGTTGTACAGTGTCCAGTCCATGCGAGGGCGATGAGGCTCGCCGTGACCGCGGCCAAGGCCGCTGATGGCCTCTACAGAGCGCGATCGACGAGGCGCGGCCGTTGCCAGACATCTTCACCTACGACATTGTCGAAGCGCTGAGGCGCAGCGGATGCCCGCTCTGCCGGGTCGACGCGATCGACGATCGCCGCTGGGTTGACAGCTTCTGGCGCGAGGGGAAGCAGGATCCGGGAACGCGCCGCAGATTCTTCGCTGCCGGCGGCTTCTGCCGTCACCACGCGTGGCTCCTGCATCGGCTGGTTGCCGCAGCAGGGGCCGGCGCCGCAATCGCCGACGTGTACGGCTTCCTCGCCGAGAGCGACCTTTCCCGGCTCGACGATTTGCGCGGGAGTCTCGATCGCGGGCGGCGGCGACGGCGTACGCCCCTCCGGCGCGGCAGCCGCTGCCCAGCTTGTGTCGCGTTCGAGGCCGGCGCCGAGCGCAAAATCTACTTCTTCGTCCAGCTGCTCGCAGAAGCTTCCGTGCGTCCGCACTACGGCTCGTCTGACGGACTTTGCCTCGTTCATTTTAAGCCGTCCCTCGAGCACGCCCTCGACGTGGACGAGGACGTGGCGCGCTTCCTCCTCGACGACTGGCGAAGGCGACTCGCCCACGTCCGAGGCCAACTAGCCGAGTTCGACCGCATGCGCGACTACCGCTACGCCGCCGAGCCCAAAGGTGACGAGCAGCGTTCGTGGACCGAGGTCATCCGGCGTTATGTCGGCGAACGTTTCACGGAAGGCCCTGGTCATGACTGACGTTCAGCGGCGGCGGCGATCGCGTCTGCCGTGGTTGCCGCTACTGCGGATAAATGCCTGTGGTACGGCTGCGACCGC
The DNA here is from genome assembly GCA_002413095.1 of Thermoleophilia bacterium UBA5186. Classification (GTDB taxonomy): domain Bacteria; phylum Actinomycetota; class Thermoleophilia; order Gaiellales; family Gaiellaceae; genus UBA5186. The sequence goes on along the minus strand of DHWI01000103.1, from coordinate 5,821 downwards.
GAAGATGAGCAGCGAGAGCCACACAATGTCGGCCCCAGGGACGAGTAAATGTCCGACGAGCGCGGCGGCGGCGAATAGGGCGCCGACCCACAAGATCGCCCGTCGCTCGGCCGAGAAACTCGCGCTCGCCGGGACGATCCCCGTCCTGATCATCGGAGATCCCGGTGGATGAGCCCGCCTGCTGCTTCTCCGAGACGCACCGACGGACGCTCGGATTATGCCTGGGGATGATGCAGAAGCTGATCGCCCAGGTACGCGAACTCGGCTTCAACAGCGAGTTGCTGATCGAGCTCGAGGCTGACCTTGCGCGCATCGACGAGGAAGTCGAGGCGATCCGGCCGGTGCCACCGCGCTATCAGGTGCGAGCGTCGCTGGCCGAATTGCTGCTGTTGACCTACGAAATGCGTCCCCGCGCTTTGAAGGCCTACGGAGAGGTAGCCGAGGACAACGCGCGCTACCTCGAGCAGAAGTCAGCACGGCTGACGGAGCTGGTCCAGCTCGCACTCGACCAGTTGGAGGGACAATCCGAACAGGAGGTGAGTGATCGTGCCGTTCCAGAAGATCCTCGTCGCGATCGACGGTAGCCCAGGCGGCCAAAAGGCACTCGAGACCGCGATCGAGTTGGCGAAGCTGACGGGCGCCTCG
>DHWI01000103.1:0-5055 GCA_002413095.1 Thermoleophilia bacterium UBA5186 | reverse complement strand
TCTCAGCCGAGGAGACATCCCGGCGGGGCGGCCGGTAACGCCGCTACACTCACGCGGTTCGCGCCGCGATGAGGCTCGCGCTAACCGCCTTCGGGCTGATGGCCTCTAGTTCAAACAGGGCCACGCCTGCGGGAAATAGGAGTGCAATGAGTGACGTAGCGGTAGCGGCGATCCTCGCAACGACAATTTTGTTGGCGAGCACGATCTCGGTCGAGATCGGCTTCTCGGTCGCGCTGATCGAGCTCGCCCTCGGCGTCGTCGTCGGCAACGCCTTCCACCTCTCGACCCCCGATTGGCTCTCCTTCGTCGGTTCCTTCGCCGGCATCGTGCTCACCTTCCTCGCCGGAGCCGAGGTCGACGTACCCCAGTTCAAGCGCGAGTGGAAGGCGAGCCTCATCCTCGGCGGCGTTTCCTTCGCCGGGCCCTTCGTCGTCACCGGCCTATTTGCCCACTACGCCCTGGGCTGGAACCGGCAGCAGGCGGAGATCGCCGGCATCGCCCTCTCCACCACCAGCCTCGCGATCGTGTACGCGGTCCTGGTGGAAACCGGCCTCAACCGCACCCTTGTAGGGAAACGCTTGATGTCCGCGACCTTCGTCACCGACTTCGGCACCGCCGCGGCGCTCTCGATCCTCTTCATCAAGCCGAACCTCTGGATCGTGCCGTTCGTGCTCGCCTCCGCGGCCCTCATCTTCGCACTCCCGCGGATCGCGCCGTTCTTCTTCAAGCGCTACGGCAATCGCGTGATCGAGCCCGAGATCAAGCTCGTCTTCGCTTCGATCTTCCTTCTTATCTGGCTCGGCGACCGAGCCCACTCGCACGCGGTGCTCCCAGCATTCATCCTCGGCCTCGCCCTCTCGAGCCACTACCAGGAACACCGCAAAGAGCAAGAGCGGCTCCGCGTGGTGGCCTTCGCCTTCCTGACCCCCTTCTTCTTTATGAAGGGCGGCCTCAACGTCTCACTCGGCGCGGTGTGGGCGAACGTCGGCCTCCTCGGCCTCCTCTTCGCGGCAAAGATCGTGCCGAAGCTGTTCGGCGTCTATCCGCTCGCCCGGCGCTACGCGGCCCCGCACGGCGTCTTCACCACCCTGCTGATGTCGACAGGACTGACGTTCGGGACGATCAGCTCGCTCTACGGTCTGAACGCCGGCATCATCAACAAGACACAGTTCTCCTTGCTGATCACGGTCGTCGTTCTCTCGGCGATCATCCCGACCGCGATCGCTCAACGCTTCTTCCAGCCAGAAGCAGCGTCCGAAGCCGAGTCTCCCGTCGATAGCGCTCGTGCAGGGCCCGCCGAAGGAGCGCCATCAGGAAGCACGAGCGGTTAGGCGAGCCTCATCGCGCGGAGAGCGCTTACCCGGAGAAGCGGCCGACGTAGATCGTGACCACCGAGCCGCGCGGCGCACGGGTACCGCCCGCGGGCTGCTCGTCGAGGACGATCCCGTCCTCGGTCTGGTCGGTCGTCGGCTGGTCGATGACCTCGACCACGAAGCCCGCGCTCTGCAGCGTCGAGGTGGCGGTCGCCTCGTCCTGGCCAGTCACGTCCGGAACCGCACGGGACGCCTGCGGATTCGGCCCAGTCGAAACGTTCAGGCGCACACGGGAGCCGCGCTTGACCTTCGTGCCCGGGAGCGGCCGTTGCGCCACGACACGCCCCGCGGGCTGAGTCGACGAAACGTAGACGACGTTGCTCGTCAGCCCCACGGCCTGGAGACGGCGCTGCGCCACGGTCTGGTTCAGGCCGACGACCCGCGGGACGGAGACGCTCGCCGCCGGGGTCGTCGAGGTCGTGGTCTGACCCGTGGTGGCTGTCGTGCCGGTTCCCGCCCCGCCGCCCGAGCCGGAAGCGACGTTCAGCCGTACCTTGGAGCCCTGCGGCGCCGCCGTCCCGCCCTGCGGGGCTTGGCTTACGACTGTCCCCCGAGCCTGGTCGGAGGGGACGACCACGATCGTGTAGGCGAAGCCGGCCTGCTTCAGCGCGGCCTGCGCGTCGGCGGAGGGCTGGCCCACGACGTCCGGGACCTGGACGCGCTTTCCGCCCTTCGACACCTGCAGCTTCACCTGCGTGCCCTTGTCGGCTCGATCCCCGGCCGCCGGCTGCTGCGCGACGACGGTCCCGCTCGGCTTCGGCGAGAAGATGCCGGTCACGTTCGAGCTGAAGCCGGCGGCCTGGAGCTTGGCCACGGCGGCGCCCGAGCGCAGGCCCACCACGTCCGGAACCGCCACGCCGGAACGGCCCGCCGAGACGATCATCGTGACGACCGCGGCGGGATCGACATGTGCTCCTGCGGCCGGCGATTGCGAAATCACGGTGTCCTTGGCCTTCTCGCTCGTCTGGCGCTTGATCTGCGACCGGAGACCGGCCTGTGTGACCTTGGCGGTCGCCTTCACCTCGGTGAGGCCGATCACCGATGGCACGGCCGTTCCCTGGGTCGTCGTCTTCGCGCCGCCGCCGCCCGTATTGTGGAAGATCAGCCAGCCGACGATCGCGCCGACCACGAGCAGCGCGAGCGCGAGGAGCCACGGCCACCATTCCCTCGGCGGCGGCCCTGGTGGTGGCGGGGGCGGGCCCTCTTCGACAAAGTCCTCGCGGACCGCACGCCGTGGTGCGCGGCGCACGACGGTCGTGTCTGCCGGAGCACGGCGGCTCCAGGGAAAGCGGCGAGGACGAGCCATTGCCGCTGAGAGTGCCCGCGGCGGCGAATTATGAATCGCTGCCGCTAGCGGCGGCGGCCGCGGCGCGGGACGTACTCGGGGCCGCGCGGAGCTGTCGTTACCGGAATCTCGTCGGCCTCGTCGAGCTGCGATCCGTTCGAGCCGGGGTCTTCCTGCTCGACCTCGATGCGCTCGGCGGCTAGGGGCTCCTGCGTCGTCTCCTCGGGGGGCGTCTCGTCGAGCTCGACGATGTTCTCCGGCTCTTCGGGCGCGACGTATTCGAAGTCGCGCTCCCACGGGTCGACGTAGCTCTCCACCGGCTCGAGCTCGGCTTCCGCTTCCAGCTCGGGGGCGGGCGGCTCGGCCTCCTCGGAGCGACGCCGGCCGAAGAGACGGCGCTTGGGCGTCTCCTCGGCGGTCGGAACGGGCTCCGGCTCGGGCTCGCTCAGCACCGCGGCTTCGAGCGCGGGCTCGAGCTCCGACTCCGCGGCCGGCTCGGCTGACCGTCGGAATAGGCCTCGGCGCCGCCGGGAATCGCCGCTCTCCGCGACCGGCTGCGTCGGCTCGGGCTCGGCCGGCTCCGGCTCCGGCTGCTCGGGCGGGAACGTCGGCTCCGGCGTGGGCGCCGGAAAGGTCGGCTCGGGCTCCGGAGGCGCGATGCTCGGCTCCGGCATGGGCGGCTCGACGGTCGGCGCCGCGTGCGGAGCGGGAAAAGTCGGCTCGGGGGTCGGCGGCTCGATCACCGCAACGGGCTCGATCTCGGCGGCTGGCTCCGGCTCGGGTTCCAGCTCAACCGCGGCCGGTTCGTCGACCTTGACGGCCGACGCAATCATCGTCCGGGCGCTGTCGTCATCCTCGACGAGCGCACCCCAGCCGACCTGCTCGGCGGGCTCGGGTTCGACGACGACCGCGGCGGGCTCGCCGGGCCCCACACGCGGTAGAAGCGGTGGGGACATCCTGGTGCGATACGCGGTGAACTCGATCAGCGCGGTCAGCGCCCATGCGGCCAGCGTCACGGCAAGCACGATGGAGCTGTCGAAGTGCCCGATCGCCCCCGCGACGACGGGCACTGCGATCACGAAGGCGATCTCGACCGCGATGCGCGGCACAGCGGGCGAGACGCCGACGCGCTCCGAGACGGGCGCGGAGTAGGGCGACGACCAGGCCTGCGGGCCAACCCCGGCCGATCGCAGCGTGCGCAGGTCGGCGCGCAGCTCGGCCGCTTGCCGCGTGAACGTGTCGACCGCCTCCAGCGTCCGCAGCGTCGCGTCCAGCTGGGCCGTGTGCCGATAGAAGGCGTCGAACGCGGCGTGGACTGCGTCACGCTCGTAGCCGTTTTCTGCAACGGGCAGATCCTCGGCGCGTGGCAGAGGAGCGCGCTCAGGCGCGCGCTCGCGCGAAGGCCAGGCGTCCTCGTTCATCCGCTCAGTATGCCGACGATTCGCGACGAGCTCTAGAAAAGCCCCTGCACCGGCCAGTAGAACAGCGCTGCGACCAGCCCGGCGGCGGGGATGGTGAGGATCCACGCGAAGACGATGTTCCCGGCGACGCCCCACCGCACCGCCGAGAGCCGCTTCGTCGCACCCGCTCCCATGACCGCGCCTGAGACGACGTGCGTCGTCGAGAGCGGATAGCCGTACCTCGTCGCGAGGTAGATCGTCGCCCCTGCCGAAGCCTGTGCCGCAAAGCCGCTCTCGGGCTCCATCTGGAAGATGCGCTGGCCGAGCGTGCGCATGATCCTCCAGCCGCCGATGTAGGTGCCGAGCGCGATCGCGAGCCCCGCCGACCACTTGACCCATGTGGGGATCGTCAGGTCGGCGATCGATCCGTGCCGGTGCAGGACGAGGGCGAGCGCGATCACCCCCATCGTCTTCTGCGCGTCGTTCGCACCGTGAGTGAACGCGACCCAGGTGCCGGTTCCGAGCTGGCCGAGGCGGAAGCCGCGATTCGCGACGCCGGGAGTCAGCCACTGGAACACCCAGTAGATGACGAGCAGGAGGCCGAACGCAGCCGTGAATGCGATTAGCGGCGCGACGAGCGCGGGAATCGCGACCTTGTGCACGAGCCCGTGCCAGAGCACGCCTTTCGTTCCCGACTGGACGAGCGCAGCGCCGATCAACCCGCCGATCAGGGCGTGTGAGGAGCTCGACGGGAGCCCGAGCCACCACGTGAAGAGGTTCCAGGCGATCGCGCCGATCAACGCCGCGAGCACCGTCTGCATGGTCGCCAGGTGACCGTCGATGATCCCCTTGCTGATCGTCTTCGCGACGGCGACGGTGACGAAGGCTCCGGCCAGGTTGGCGACCGAAGCGACGGCCACAGCGACGCGAGGCGACACGGCGCGCGTCGAGACCGACGTCGCGACGGCGTTGGCCGTGTCGTGGAAGCCGTTGGTGA
>DHWI01000055.1:10716-10945 GCA_002413095.1 Thermoleophilia bacterium UBA5186 | reverse complement strand
TGTCGTCGAGCCAGGGCACCGAACGGAAGGCGCCGATAAGGACGATCGCGGCGAGCGCGACGAGACCGAAGCCGGAGATCGTCACGACCGCGTCTTCCACGAGCGTCCGAGGGGCGGGCGCGGGAGGTGCGTCGAGGCTCCAGCGCAGGCGCCTGCGCAGGGCGAGGCCGAGCAGGCCGAGGGCCGCGGCGACCACGAGGAACGCGACGAGCCCGATCCTGAGCCCGAA
>DHWI01000055.1:4322-10408 GCA_002413095.1 Thermoleophilia bacterium UBA5186 | reverse complement strand
CCGAGCGGCGCCGGGGCCACCGCGAGCCCGAGCGTCGCCGCGGCGAGCAGGACGAGCAGCGCGGCCCGCTCGCCCTCGCGGAGCCGTCGCCGCGAATTCACGCTCCCCGCAGCCTCCGCACCCGAGTGCCGAGCCGTGCGCGGTACCTGACCTTCATCCACCCGAGCTTCAGCGGGTTGTGCACCGGCCGCGCAAGCACCGTGACGGCGTCCACGAAGATCGGCTCCTGGCCCATGTACGCGGACGTGAACGAGATGAACCGAAAGTCGCCGTGGCGGCGGCCGACGTGCTTCCACTCGGCCAGCTTCCCGGGCACGTTCGGGACGCAGAACAACTGCGTGCTGACGTTCGCGTGCCGCAGTTGCGGGTCGCGCCAGTGCATCGGCCCAGTCGGGTGCTTCATACGGAAGATCCCTATGCGCCCGGGGTTCTCGTCGGCGAAGCGCCGGATCGTCGCGAGGGCGTCGCTCGTGTACTCGTCGTCGTCGTCCATGAAGAGGAGGTGCGTGCCTGCCGCGCGGTTCATCGTCTGGTTGCGCGGGGTGTCGCCTGCGTCCCCCGAGTCGTCGCGGAGGATGAAGAGCTCGTCGCCCGGCTGGAGCTGCGGGGTGATGCTCGCGATCGTCCGGCTGACCGTCTCCCTCCCCGCCGTGCCCAGGATGATCGTGAAGGTCGCCACGTCGGCACGATACGCCGCGAGACTAGATTGGGCCCTGTGGAGCGGCCGACGGACTGGGATGCACAGTGGCGCGTCGAGCCGCTGGACCCGGCGGCTCCGGACGCGGAGGAGCGGACACCGCGGTGGCGCGCGCAGGAGCGGCTCGTGCTCGAGCGCTTCGGCTCGTTCGCGAGGCTTCAGGTCGTCGAGCTCGGCGCCGGCCGGGGCCTGAACGCATTCCTGTACGCGCGGCGGGGAGCACGCGTGACGCTGCTCGACGTCTCGACGCTCGTGCTCTCGCAGGCGGAGGAGCTCTTTGGCGCTCACGGCCTCGCCGTCGAGCTCGTCGAAGGGGACGTCTTCGACCTGCCGGCGGAGGTCCGCGAGCGCTTCGACGTCTCGATGTCCTTCGGCCTCTGCGAGCACTTCCTCGCGGAGCGACGGCGTCGGGTCGTCGGCTCGCACCTCGAGGTGCTGCGGCCGGGTGGGATCGCGATGATCGGCGTGCCGAACCGCTTCGCCCCCGCCTACCGGCTCTGGATGGGGGTGCTGAAGGCGCGCGGCAGCTGGCCGCTCGGGACGGAGGTTCCGTTCTCGGCGAGGGAGCTCGCCACGCTCGCTCGCGCTGCCGGGGGCGAGCCGCTCGAGCCCGTGTACGGCAGCTTCGCGGCCTCGGTCGTGAATCACGGGGTGAACCAGGCGCTGTTCAAGCTCGGGCGGAAAGGGCTGTCGGTTCCGCAGCCGGCCGTGCCCATGCTCGACCGGCTCGGCTACGAGCTGCTGCTGCCGGTCGTCCGCCCCGGATGAAGGTCGTCGTCCTCACGACGTCGTATCCACGGGACGACGGCGACGCCGCGGGAAGGTTCGTCGCCGACGCCGTGGAGCACCTTCGGCGGCGGCAGATCGAGGTCGAGGTCGTGTCCCCGATCGACTTCCGGCACTACGGGATCGCCTACGGCTCGGGGATTCTCGGCAATCTGCGCCGCGAGCCGTGGCGGGCCTTCCTCTCGCCGCTGATGCTCGCGGGCTTTCGCCGCGCGGCCCGTCGGGCTGCCGCGGATGCGGATCTGATCCACGCGCACTGGCTGCCCGTCGGGGGCGTTGCGATGGGGCTCCGCAAGCCGTATGTCCTGCAGGTGTGGGGGACCGACATCGAGCTCGCCCGCCGACTACCCGCGGTGGCGCGTCCGATCCTCCGGCGAGCCCGGCTCGTGATCGCGGCGTCGAAAGCGCTCGCCCACGAGGCGGCCGAGCTCGGGGCGCGCGAGGTGCGCGTGATCCCGAGCGGCATCGACGTTCCGAGCGACGTCGCCGAGCCCGCCGACCCGCCCGAGGTGCTCTACGCCGGCCGGCTCTCTGCGGAGAAGGGGATCCGGGAGCTCGTCGAGGCGGCGGCTGGGATGAACCTGGTCGTTGCGGGCGACGGGCCGCTGCGCGACGAGGTGCCAGGCGCACTCGGGTTCGTGCCTCACGACGAGCTGCTCGGGCTGTACGCACGCGCGTCGGTCGTCGCGTGCCCCTCGCACCGCGAGGGGTTCGGCGTCGTGTGCGCCGAGGCGATGGCGCACGGACGGGCCGTGGTCGCGGGCGCGGTTGGGGGCCTGCTGGACCTTGTGGTAGACGGCCAGACCGGGCTCCTCGTCCCGCCGCGGGACCCGGCCGCCTTGCGGGCCGCGCTCGAGCGCCTACTCTCCGACGCCGAGCTGCGCGGCCGACTGGGCCTCGCAGGCCGCGACCGCGTACGGCGGCTCCTCTCGTGGAAGACGGTCACCGACGCGACCATCGCCGCCTACCGCGAGGCGCTCGCGTGAAGGTGACCTATCTCGCGCCGCCGAACGTCAACCGGACGCTGGCGTACCAGAAGTACTACCTCCTCGGCTTCGAGGAGACGGCCGACGTGCGAATCGAAGGCGCTCCGTTTCCCGCGCGGCTCGCCCCCGGGGTGACGGCCAAGATCAGCCTCGCGTACCGGCTCAACCGGGGCGGCGTCGAAGGTCACGTGGGGCGGTACGAGCTCGATGGCACCCGGTTCGCGATCGACGCCCACGACGGGCGGGAGATCCGCGATCCCGATGCCCTGGCCTGGAGCGACGTCTACTTCAAGCCGAACCTGTGGCCGGCCGACGACCACGGGCCCAAGGTGCGGTCGATCGTGAACGGCAACGGCCTGCTCGACCGGCGGAAGATCGCGCACCTCCGGAGCCTGCGCGATGCGCCCAAGGAGGTCGACGTCGCGTACGTCTCCAACGTGTGGGGCGGTCGCGAGCACTCACTCCGCGTCTTCGAGCGTCTGGCCGAGCTCGACTGCACGAAGGACCTGCTCGCGGTTTTTCCCGAGGGCTTTCCGGAGGAGGAGACCCTGGAGAACATGGACCGGTTGCGCTCGAAAGGGGTTGCGGTTACCCGCGCCCCCGTGCGGCCCCGAGAGCTCTGGCGCCGGCTCGCGCGCGCTCGGCTCGTGCCCATGCGCGCCGGCAAGCATCTGTGCTGGTCGTGGCGCACGATCGACCTGCTCGCGCTGGGCGCGTGCATCGTCTTCGACGCGCTGCCGCCGCCCCGCTGGCCGGTGCCGGTCGAGGCCGGCGTCCACGTCGCCGACTGCGGGATCGCCCGGCCCGCCGATACCGAGCCGGCGCCCGAGCGCGAGTACGACAAGGTGCCGGCGACGATCGAGCGGCTCCTCGCGGCTCCCGGCGAGCAGCAGGAACTGCGGCGAGCGGCGGCGGCGTACTTCGACGCGCACGCCGCCCCCGGCCGAGTCGCCGCCTACGCACTGTCTGCCATCGCCGCCACACCGAGCATGTCGCACACGTCGACGATCACGAGGTCGCCTACCCGGTAGAGATCCTTGTACTTCCTCGGCGGCGGGAAGCCGACGAAGAGGTCGTCGTCGCGCACCAGAGGGCTCCGATGATCCTCGGCGGCACGGTCGGAAAGCACGAGGTGGCTTACGCTGCGGAGGTGGCTCGACCACTGGTCACGATCGTGACGCCGTCGTACAACCAGCGCGAGTTCCTCGAGGAAGCGATCTGCTCGGTCCTCGCGCAGGACTACGAGCCGATCGAGTATCTCGTCCTGGACGGCGGCTCCACGGATGGAAGCGTCGAGGTGATCCGCCGGTACTCGGATCGGCTCGACTGGTGGACGAGCGAGCCCGACCGCGGCCAAGCCGATGCGTTGAACAAGGGTTTCGCGCGCGCCCGCGGCGACGTGCTCGGCTGGCTCTGCTCGGACGACACGCTCTTGCCCGGCGCGGTGGCTCGAATGGTCGACGCGCTGGCCGTGCGGTCCGAAGCGGGGCTCGTCTACGGCGACGCTCTCTGGACGGACGACGAGTCGAAGCAGACCGGCTCGGCCGTCTCCCGCGAATGGGATCGCGAGCTGCTGCGGCGCGGTGGGTCGCTGCCGCTCTTCCAGCCGAGCTCGCTGTTCACGCGTGCAGCGTGGGCGGCTGCAGGCCCGTTCGACGTGTCGCTGGACTACCTCTTCGACACGGTCTTCTTCCTCAAGGTCTCGGAGCTCATGCCGGCCGTGCGGATCCCCGAGCCGCTCGCCACCTATCGCGTGCACCGCGACTCGAAATCGGGACGCATCGATAAGGCCAAGATCGCCGAGTACATGCGTTTCGCGGACTACCCCTTCGAACGCGCGTCGTTCGGAGGGCTGAGCAGGCACGCGCGGGCTCGCAAGGCGGCGTATCTGCGCCGTGCCGCATGGATGCTCGCCCAGGCCGGACAGCCGGGGAAGGCCCGTCGACTCGTTCTTCGGTCCCTCGCGCTCTCGCCGGCGATGTCGCTTCGCACCTCCCGGTGGCTGGCCGGCCTGTTCCTGCCGTCGAGGTCGCCGCGGTCCTGATCAGCCGGGGAGGAAACCTTCGGCGTCGACGCAGACACGCGGACCTTGCCGGTATCGGCTCAGCTTCCAGCTCGACTTCGGCGGGCGGCCGGCGAGAGTCAGGAGCCGCGCGGCGACACGGCTGGTCATCCCCTGCTTGAGACGATCGGGAGGGTTCAACCGGGCAATTTGATTCGGTTGCGCGCTGCTCCTCGGCAGAAAGCACGTGTGCAGGCATCTGAACGGCGACTCGTGCCACTCGTATCGGTCGCGGAGCATCCACGTGCTCTCCCAGTGATACGAGTCGCGGAACACCGGTGTTCCGCCGTGCAGGCGCTCGGGCACCTCGCCGCCCCACGAATCGAGCGCTGCGAAGTTGAAGAGCTTCGTAATGCTGCGCGCCGGGGGTGCGAGCCACCCGCACGCCACGCCCGCCTCGAGGTCGAGCTGGTCGCAGTGCAGGACGTTGCCCTTGAGGCCAAACCAGCGGTCGAACTCCCCGCTGAGGATCCGCTCGCGCATCTCTGGTAGGCCTCGCGGGTCGTAGAGCTCGTCGCCGTCGACGCCGAACACCCAAACGGCCTGTCCCACGAGCGGCGCGATCAGGTCGTGCGAGCCCCGCGGGTCCCGCACCGAGTGCGCCTCGGCGTGGGGAAGCTCGTCGGCCAGTCGCGCGAGGATCTCCGGTGTCCCGTCGCTCGACCGGTGGTCGACGAGAATCAGCTCGTCACAGAAGTCGGCAACGTTGCGGACGGCGCGTTCGACGAAGACGTCGTCGTTCTGCACGAGCACGATGCCCACGATTCGCGCGCGAGTCATTCCGGCGAGTTTAGGCGCAGACGGGACGGCCGAGCCGGACGGTGCGGAGTCCTAACAGTTCCCCAACCGCGCGCTGGCAGAATCATCCCTACGTGACCGCAATCCTCGGCCTCAACGCCTTTCACGGCGACGCGGCGGCGGCACTCCTCATCGACGGGACACTCGTCGCGGCGGCGGAGGAGGAGCGCTTCAACCGCGTCAAGCACTGCGCCGGCTTCCCGGATCTGGCCGCCGCATGGTGCCTCGCAGACGCGGGTCTCAAGCCCAACGATCTCGACCACATCGCGGTCTCCCGCGACCCGAAGGCGAACATCGGCCGCAAGCTCCTGCGCACGATCCGGCACGGCGCGAGCGGCCGCTATCTGAAGGCTCGGCTCGAGAACGCGGCCAAGGTGCGCGACGTGAAGACGTATCTCGCGCAGGCGCTCGGGGTCGAGCCGGATGCGCTCCGCGCGCAGACCCACAACGTCGAGCACCACCTCGCGCATGCCGCGAGCGCGTTCTTCGTCTCGCCCTTCGACGACGCGGCGATCCTCTCCGTCGACGGGTTCGGCGACTTCGCCTCGACCATGCTCGCCGAGGGACACGGGAACAAGATCGAGATCCTCGACCGTGTTCTCTTCCCGCACTCGCTCGGGATCTTCTACACCGCGGTGACCCAGTGGCTCGGCTTCCCGAAGTACGGCGACGAGGGCAAGGTCATGGGCCTCGCGCCCTACGGCGACCCGTCCAAGCACCTCGCGAAGATGCGCGAGCTCGTGCTCCTCGAGGGCGG
>DHWI01000055.1:0-4280 GCA_002413095.1 Thermoleophilia bacterium UBA5186 | reverse complement strand
TGGGACGAGCAGACGCCGTCGATCGGGCGGATCTACTCCGACCGGATGGTCGAGGCGTTCGGGCCCGCGCGCGCGCCGTGCGCCGAGCTGACCGACCTGCACAACGACGTCGCGGCCGCGTTGCAGGCGATGCTCGAGGAGGCGTATCTCCAGCTCGTCAACACGCTCTGGGAGAAGACGCAGATCCCGAACCTCTGCCTCGCGGGCGGCGTCGCCTTGAACGCGGTCGTCAACGGCAGGATCCGCCCGGAGACACCCTTCGAGGAGATCTACGTCCAGCCGGCCGCGGGCGACTCCGGCACCGCCGTCGGCGCGGCCTACTACGTCTGGAACCAGGAGCTCGGTCGGCCGCGGAGCTTCGTGATGGAGCACGCATACACCGGGCCTGAATACACCGACGAGGAGCAGCGCACGGCGATCGAGGCCGCCGGCTTCACCGCCGAGCGCCTCGACGACGACGAGCTCTTCCGCACCGTCGCGGGCCGGATGGCCGAGGGCGACGTCGTGGGGTGGTTCCAGGGGCGGATGGAGTTCGGCCCGCGCGCGCTTGGCAACCGCTCGATCGTCGTCGACCCGCGCCGCCACGACATGAAGGACATCCTCAACGCGCGGATCAAGCACCGCGAGCCGTTCCGCCCTTTTGCGCCGTCGATCCTTGCCGAGGCGACCGGCGACTGGTACGACCAGGACTACACCTCGCCGTTCATGGTGCTCGTGTACAAGACCCGCGCGGACAAGCGAGACAAGATCCCGGCGGTGAACCACGTCGACGACACGGGCCGGCTCCAAACGGTGGAGGAGCGGGTGTCGCCGCGCTACTACCGGCTGATCAAGGCGTTTCAGGAGCAGACCGGAGTGCCCGTCGTCCTGAACACGTCGTTCAATGAGAACGAGCCGATCGTGATGACGCCGGAGCAGGCCGTGGAAACGTTCTCAAAGACGAAGATGGATTTGCTCGTGCTCGGCAATTACGTCGTCTCGAGGAACGGCGCATGAGCGTCCTCGGCGAGGCTCTCGGACGCCGCGTCCCCGATCCTGCTCGGCGGGTCAGGCGGATCGAGCCTACGCGCCGCCGCCTGCCGCTGACGCTGCACGACCTGCGCGAGCTCTGGACCTATCACGAGCTCCTCTTCTTCCTCGTCTGGCGCGACGTCAAGGTCAAGTACAAGCAGACCGCGATCGGCGCGAGCTGGGCGATCCTCGTCCCGTTCACGCAGATGGTGCTGTTCACGGTCATCTTCAACCGCGCGCTGCACGTGAAATCGGAGTACCACGTTCCGTATCCCCTGTTCAGCTACACCGCGCTGCTCCCGTGGATGTATTTCCAGTCCTGCCTGGGCGCATCGAGCATGAGCATCGTCGGCAACCAGAACCTGATCACGAAGGTCTGGTTCCCGCGGCTCTTGATCCCCCTCGCCGCGGTCTTCGCTCCGGTGCTCGACTTCCTGCTCGCGTTCTGCGTGCTCGTCGGGATGTTCGTCTGGTACGGGCGCACCCCGCACTGGCACGCCGTCGTGATTCCCGTCTTCCTGCTGCTGGCGCTCCTGACGGCCTTCGGCGTCGGGCTGTGGCTGTCGGCCCTGAACGTGCGGTATCGGGACATCCCGTACGCGTTGCCGTTCCTCACGCAGATCTGGTTCTTCGGGACGCCCGTGCTGTGGGGGATCACCGCCGTGAAGCCGTCGACGCAGCGGCTGCTGGGTCTCAACCCGATGACGGGCGTGATCGACGGCTTCCGCTGGTCGGTGCTCGGGCGAGGGCTTCCTCATTACACGCTTTACGCCGAGAGCCTCGGGATCGGGCTCGTGATCCTCATCAGCGGTCTGTGGTACTTCAGGCGAGTCGAGCGCTACTTCGCGGACCTCATCTGATGGGCGACTTCGCAATCAGGGCCGAAGGGCTCGCCAAGCAGTATCGGATCGGCCAGATGCATTCGTCTGTCGACACGTTGCGCGACCACGTCGTCCACAGCCTGCGCAATCTCCGCTCCGAGCGGCGTCCGCGCGAGACGATCTGGGCGCTCGACGGCGTCTCCTTCGAGGCCCGGGAGGGAGAGGCGCTCGGGATCATCGGCCGAAACGGCGCCGGGAAAACGACGCTGCTTCGGCTGTTGTCGCGGATCACCGAGCCCACGAAGGGCTACGCGGACGTCCGCGGCCGGGTCGGAAGCCTGCTCGAGGTCGGTACCGGCTTCCACGCCGAGCTGACCGGCCGCGAGAACATCTTCCTGAACGGCGCAATCCTCGGGATGCGTCGAGCCGAGATCGTCCGCAAATACGACGAGATCGTCGAGTTCGCCGGCGTCGAGACCTTCATCGACACGCCGGTCAAGCGGTACTCGAGCGGAATGTTCGTGCGGCTCGCATTTTCGGTCGCCGCGCATCTGGAGCCGGAGATCCTGATCGTCGACGAGGTGCTCTCGGTCGGCGACGCGGAGTTCCAGAAGCGGTGCCTCGGCAAGATGGAGAGCTTCGGGCGGTCGGGCCGCACGGTGCTGTTCGTGTCGCACTCGATGCCGATCGTGGCACGGCTCTGCCCGCGCCTCCTGTTGCTCGACCGTGGACGGCTCGTCGCCGACGGCCCTGCCGAGTCGGTGATCGGGCAGTACCTGCACGGTGAGCACGGCACCGCGACGCGGCAGGAATGGAGCGATCCGGCGACGGCTCCGGGCGACGAGTACGTGCGGCTCCGCTCGGCTCGGGTGGTCGACGCCTCCGGCGCCACCTCCGACGTCGTCGATGTCGCGGACGAGGTGGGGATCGAGATCGGATTCGACCTGCTGAAGTCCGACTTGGCCGTCTTCCCCTGGATCGACATCTACAGCGAGGGCGGCCAGCACGTCTTCAGCGCGATGGACACGGACCCGGTCTGGCAGGAGCAGCGCGAGCCGGGTCGCTATGTCAGCACCGCCTGGATTCCCGACCATCTGCTCAACGACGGCACGCTGCACGTCACCGTCTCGGTCAAGTCGCCGCTGCTCGGGCGCAAGCCGTGGCGCCATGCTGAGGTGGAGTCCGCGCTGACGTTCCAGGTCGTCGAGCAGAGCGAGGGCGCCACGGCCCGCGGCCACTTCGCCGGGCGCATCGGCGGCCCGGTCCGGCCACTCCTGCGCTGGACGACGCGGAGCGGCTCGACGGCCGACGAGCCGCTCGTCGCGCACCCCTCCGGAGAGTGAGCCGGCGCCTCAGCGTCGGCTGGGCGACCTCGTCCTCGCTTGCCGCCGACCGTGCGACCTTTCGCGGGCTGGAGACGAGCGTGGCGATGCGGATCGCGAACGTCGGGCGCTGGCTCAACCGCAACCTGCCGATCCGCAGCGAGATGTACCGCCCCGAGCGCCGCTACGACGTCGTCGTGTTCGTCAAGGCGATGGACGACCGTGCCCGGCGTGAGCGCGACCGCGTGCAGGCGGCGGGAGCGAAGGCGGTTTTCGACGCCAACGTCAACTACTACGAGATCTGGGGCGACTACGAGCTCCCGAACACGCAGCCGACCGAGGAGCAGCGCGCAGCAGCGGTCGAGATGACGGAGCGGGCCGACGCCGTGGTCGCCGACTCCACGTACATCCTCGACGTCGTGAAGACGCTCAACGACCGCGCGACCTGGATCCCCGACAACGTCGACCTCCGGCTCTTCCGTCGGCCGCGGAGGCATCGGCCCGGGACGCCCGTGCGGCTCGTCTGGTCGGGCCGCTCGACCAAAGCGCAGCCGCTCACCCTCTTGCCGCAGCTCGGAGAGGCGCTTCGAGGCTTCGAGCTCGTCGTCGTCTCCGACCGCGAGCCGCCGGAGCTCGACGAGCTGCGCGCGGCGCTGCCGACTTCGTTCGAGCGCTTCGACCTGCGGCGCTACGCTCGCACGCTGCGGACGTCCGACGTGATCATCTCTCCCAAGCGCCTCGTGAACGGGTACGAGCTCGGCCACACCGAGTGGAAGATCACGCTCGGCATGGCGGCCGGCCTACCGGCCCTGGCGAGCCCGCAGCGGTCGTACGTCGAGGCGCTCGACGGCGGTGGAGGAATCGTTGCCGACTCGCGCGAGGAGTGGGAGCGGGCTCTCGAGGCGCTCCGCGACGCCGAGCGACGGGCCGACCTGGGCAGCCGGGCGCGCGCGACGGTCCAGGAGCGGTATTCCACGCCGGCCGTCGCCCGGCGCTACGGCGAGTTCCTCCTGTCGCTGTGAAGTTCTTTAGCCCTCGTGGCGCCGACCTCGCGATCGTCCATCGCTTCCGCCCGGCGCCGTACGGCGGCTCGAACCAGTTCCTGACGGCGCTCCGCAACGAGCTG
>DHWI01000099.1:21129-21323 GCA_002413095.1 Thermoleophilia bacterium UBA5186 | reverse complement strand
AGGCCGGTCGCGATCGCCGGCGCGCGGCCGTGGATCGAATGGATCCCGTACGTCTCCATGTAGTACGGGAACCGCGCCGCGCAGCCGATGCCGGAGACGAAGACGATCCGGTCGCGCGGGATTCCGAGGTCGGGCATGAAGCTCTGCAGCGCCGCGAGGATCGCGTAGTCGCCGCAGCCCGGGCACCAGCGGAC
>DHWI01000099.1:12909-21027 GCA_002413095.1 Thermoleophilia bacterium UBA5186 | reverse complement strand
CGGTAGCTCCAGATCGTCATGGCGGCCAGAGCCACGGCGGCGCCGAAGAACAAGGCGGCTTGAGTCCACAGGTTTCCGATCGCGGCGGACATGCCGGCCACGGTCGCGATAACCGCCGTGAGCGGCCAGCGCGCTCGGCCGAGGTGACGCCCGCGCGGCCCGACCGCGATGCGGGCCCAGTTCACAGCTCCTCCAGCACGGAGAGCATCGCGGTCTCGAGCTCGTCCGCCCGGAACGGCTTGCCTCGCACCCGGTTGTAGCCGACCGCATCGACGAGAAATTCAGCGCGCAGGAGCTTCAGCAGCTGGCCGAGGTTGAGCTCGGGCACGAGCACCTGCTTGTACGAGCGCAGCACTTCGCCTGTGTTCCGCGGGAACGGGTTGAGGTAGTGCAGGTGCGCGTGGGCGACCTTCTGTTTGCGCTTCCGCACCCGGCGCACCGCCGCGGCGACCGAGCCGTACGTGCCGCCCCAGCTCACGACGAGCAGGTCGGCGTCCTCGTCGCCCTCGACCTCGAGCTTGGGGATGTCGGAGGCGATCGCGGCGACCTTCTGCGCGCGCAGCCGCACCATCAGGTCGTGGTTGTCGGGGTCGTACGAGACGTTTCCGGTCACGTCCTGCTTCTCCAGCCCGCCGATGCGGTGCTCGAGACCGGGCGTCCCCGGGATCGCCCACGGGCGCGCGAGCGTCTTCGGGTCGCGCTGGTACGGCATGAAGCCGTCCTCGTGGTTCGGGCCTGTCGCGAAGCCGGGATCGATCGTCGGCAGCGCGGAGACGTCCGGGAGGAGCCACGGCTCGGAGCCGTTTGCGAGGTACGCGTCGGAGAGCAGGAAGACCGGCGTGCGGAACTTGATCGCGATCCGCGCGGCCTCGAGGGCGGCATCGAAGCACTGGCCCGGCGTCGAGGCGGCGAGCACCGGGATCGGCGACTCGGAGTTCCGGCCGAACATCGCCATCAGCAGATCCCCCTGCTCGGGCTTCGTCGGCAGGCCGGTGGACGGGCCACCGCGCTGGATGTCCAGGATCAGCAGCGGCAGCTCGAGCGCGACCGCGAGGCCGATCGTCTCCTGCTTCAGGACGACGCCCGGACCCGCTGACGTGGACACGCCCAGAGCGCCGCCGAACGCCGCGCCGAGCGCCGCGCCCACCGCCGCGATCTCGTCCTCCGCCTGGAAGGTGCGNNTGGTTGCCGGTGATGTTGCGGTACGTGCCCGGCTTGAGCGGCGCAGGTTTGACTTCGTAGGTGACCGCGAAGCCCTCGGTCGTCTCGCCGAACGCGTACCCCGCCTTGAAAGCGATCACATTCGCCTCGGCGATCGAGGGCAGCTTCGCGAACTTGCGCCGGAGGAACTCGATCGTCCCTTCGGTCGGCCGGTGGTACAGCCAGCACATCAACCCGAGCGCGAACATGTTCTTCGCGCGCTCGGCCTCGCGCTTGGTGACGTCGATCGCCTTGAGCGCCTCCAGCGTCATCGTCGTCAGCGGCACCTCGTGCACCTGGAACTCGTCGAGCGAGCCGTCGGTGAGCGGGTTCGCGGCGTAGCCGGCCTTCGTGAGGTTGCGCTCGGCGAAGGCGTCCGTGTTGACGATCAGCGTGCCGCCCTTCGGCAGGTCGCCGATGTTCGTGCGGAGCGCCGCCGGGTTCATCGCGACGAGCACGTTCGGCGCGTCGCCGGGCGTGAGGATGTCGTGGTCGGCGAAGTGGAGCTGGAAGCCCGAGACGCCGGGCAGCGAGCCCGCCGGCGCGCGGATCTCCGCCGGGAAGTCCGGATAGGTCGAGATGTCGTTCCCGAGCATCGCCGTCTCGCTCGTGAAACGGTCGCCGGTGAGCTGCATTCCGTCGCCGGAGTCGCCCGCGAAGCGGACGATGACGCTGTCGACCTGCTCGACCGGCTTGGACATCTCTGTCTTGGAGGTATAGCGCAACCGCTACCGGGCGAGTGCGCGCCCACCCGGGCGCGCACTCCTAGTCCTTCTTGGCGTCGGCCTCCGCCAGCAAGGCCTGGAGGTCAACCGGCGCGTTGTGCATGGCCACGCCTGACCCGCCTTCCGGGGGTCGCGGCCAGTCCTCCTTCGGCCGGTCGACGTAGAGCTCCACGCCGTTGTCGTCGGGATCGCGGAGGTAGAGCGCCTCGCTGACGCCGTGGTCGGTCGCGCCCTCGAGGGGAATCCCGGCTTCGCGGAGCCTTCGCAGCGCGTCGCCGAGCGCGGCACGCGTCGGGTAGCGAATGGCGACGTGGTAGAGGCCCGTCGTTCCGGGCGGCGGCGGCGATCCTCCGCGGGACTCCCACGTGTTCAGGCCGATGTGATGGTGATAGCCGCCCGCGCTGATGAAGGCAGCCTGGTCGCCGAGCCGCTGCGTCACGTCGAAGCCGAGCACGTCGCGATAGAAGCCGAGCGCGCGGTCGATGTCGGCCACCTTCAAGTGGACGTGCCCGATGTCGACGCCTGGATCGATCGGCTCGGCCATCACTCCAGGGTAGACGGATTCGCAGGGGTCAGGAGCGAGCCCGCGATCCACCACAGGCAGAGCGCGAGCCAGGGGACGCCGAGCACGTCCGTCTGGACGGCCAGCGCGAGAATCGCGACCAGCGAGGCGGCGACCGCGGCCACGGCGAGCTCGCGCTCGCGCGCCCTGCGCAGGAGACCCTGCAAGAGGGCCAGATTCCACGCGATGAACGCCAGCGCGCCGAGGAGACCCGCCTCGACCCCGAGCTCGGTGTAGGTCGACTCGCCCGCCTTCACCTTCACGTGCGTGCGCGAAGCGGTCTCGCCCGCGTTGCCGAGCCCGAAGCCCTGGGGATGGTGCGCGACCGTCCGCACCCCTGCGCGCAGGCTGGCGAAGTGGCTCCGTGTCGAGGACTCGCCGAGGCCTGTCCCGGTGGTGCCGCCGCTCTGATGCGCGTGCTTTCGCTGCTGGACGAGCTCCTGCTTCGTCCAGTGCGCGCGCGGCGCAACGTCGGGGAACACCCTGGCGAAGCCGACCCCGGCGACCACGAGCGCGGCGGCAGCGGCGATCGCCCACGGACGCCGTAGGACGAGCGCGACCACGCAGAGCCCGAGAGCGGCGGCGGCGATCGAGGCGCGCGAGAACGTGAAGAGCAGCCCGACGGCCACGAGCCCGGCCAGGGCGAGCGAGAGGGGCCGGCGGGCGCGAACGGAGGCGGCCACGAGCAGTCCGACCACGAAGAGATACGAGGCGCCGAGCGGGCTGAGGAACGTGGAGACGAGCCGCCGGGCCAGCTCCTGCTCGTTCCCCGAGTTGAAAACGAAGTTCTCGGGCAGCCGCCGCGGGCCCTGATACCGGAATCCGAGCTGGTCGTTGAAGTAGCCGACGGCTCCGTGTCGCGCCCACCAGTCCAGCGAGACCGCGTACTCCTCGACGAGGCCGAACGCCGCGACCGCGGCGGCGACGCCGAGCACCGTCCACGCGAGCCGGCGCAGCTCGCGGCGACCGAGCGGAAGCGACCGGCCGACGAAGTACGCGGCAACAGGCGACAGATCGTGCCGGAGTGCGTAGAGGATCCCCTTCGAGCCGGCGCTCCCCCCGAGCAGATGCTGGGGCAGGACGGCGTAGAGGAGCACGAGGGCCGCAAACCCGAGGGCCAGAGCGTCGACGCGACCGGGCCGAAACGGCAGGTGCCGCGCACGCCACGCATACGCCCCCACGCTTGCAATCGCGACCGCGAGGAGGATCTCCTTCCAGGCCTGGATCGCGGTCAGGGCACCGCCGCGTATCCCGAGTCCGTACAGCACGGCCATCGCGGCGTTGTGGAGGGCGAGGCCGACCACGAAGAGGTACAGCGCGAGCACCGGCCGCCTCCACACGGCAGCGGCAGCGAATGCGAGCAGCGCCGCGTAGAGCACGATTGCGAGCGCGGTGCCCACGGCAGGAGGGTAGCGGGGGCGCCGGTTCAAGCCGCGCGCGCCCCCGCCGCAGAACTAGGCTACGGGCCCCACGGTGCGCCGGCGTTCAGCGCAGCCACGACGACAGCCGCAACGGTCACGAGCGTAATTTGCAAGCGACGAGACAAAATGACACCTCCCTTCGGATGACATGGCCCAAACGGGCCTATTGCATTTACCAGCCGGATCATTACTGTTGTCAAAGACGTGCCGCATGCGGCGGCGGACTACGTGAGGAAGGATCAGTCCTATGAGCTCGAACCAAGCTGAGACGATCGGGCAGCGCCTGCGGCGCCTGCGCCTCGATCGCGGTCTCTCCCAACGGGAGCTTTCGGCTCCCGGCGTCTCGTACGCGTACATCTCGCGAATCGAGGCCGGAACCCGTCAACCCTCGGTGAAGGCGCTGCGTAAGCTGGCGCCGAAGCTGGGGGTCTCGACCGAGTACCTCGAGACCGGATCGGCGATCGCGGCCGAGCAGCAGCGCGAGCTCGAGCTCGGCGACGCAGAGTTGCAGCTCCGGCTGTCGAAGGACTCGAGCGGCTCGGGGCGGACGCTCAGCGACTTGCTGAGCAGTTCGCTCGAGGCCGGCGATTTCGCGAGTGCCGCACGCGCGCGGATCGCCCTCGGCATGCTCGCCGCGCAAGAGGGCCGACACGACGAGGCAGTCCGTCTGCTGGAAGAGGCCATGGAGACGGAGCCGAGCCCTCATCCGACGACCCGTCCCGACGTCTTTGCGACTCTCGGCCAGTCGTACGCACTGATCGGCAAGCCGCGTCAGGCCGTCGAGATGTTCGAGCGGTGCCTCGAGCAGGTGCGAACGGAGGACGACGAAAACGTGATCGGTCTCGTTAGGTTCGGGATCTATCTCAGCTACGCCCTGGTGGACGCCGGCGACATCTCGCGTGCTCACGAGGTCGTGCAGGAGGCAATCCAGCGCGCCGACGGCTTCGATGACCCGTACACGCAGGTCCGCCTGCACTGGTCCGTCGCTCGGCTCGCGGTCCTACAAGGGAGGCCGTCCGGCGCGCTCGAGAACATCCGCCGTGCCATCGCGCTGCTCGAAGCGACCGAAGACACCGTCCAGCTCGGGAGAGCGCATCTCCTCTGCGGCTTCATCATGAACACCGAGGGGAAGACCACGGACGCCGGCAAGCACCTGGAGCTGGCCGAAAGGCTGCTCACGTCGCGCCACGACACCAACGACCTCGCATCCCTCCGTGCCGAGCAGGCGAAGCACGCCGCGCTGCTGGGCAAGGGCGACGAGACGGTCAAGCGGGCGCAGGAGGCGCTCGACCTGCTCGGCGACGAAGATCCGGGCGAGCGCGGTGGGATCCTGGCCGCGATGGCGCAAGGTCACGCGCTGCAGGGAGACACGACGCGCGCGGAGCGCGAGTTCGCGGAAGCGATCGGACTGCTCGAGGGCAACGGCCGCTGGCGCGTGGCCGAGCTCGCGGCGCGGAGCCTCGCCAAGCTGCTCGCGAAGGCGAACCGCAAGGACGACGCGGCCGCGATGGATGCGCGGGCCGATCGGTTCGCGGCTCGGGCGGGAGCGCTCACCGAGGCAGCCGCCACGAAGTGACGGTCGAGCTCGACGCTCGACCACGCGGGCCGTACTCGCTCGCGCTCTCAGCACGGCTGGCCGGGGACGCCACGCGGAGCTTTCGCGACGGCGTGTTCACGGCCGCGCTCCGTACGGGCGGAGGCGCCCAGCTCGCCTCCGCCTACCAGCGCCCGGACGGGTCGCTGCGGCTGCGCGGCGACGACGACGAGGCAATCGCGGAGCTGCGCCGCGTCCTGGCGCTCGATGACGACCACTCTGAGTTCGTCCGGCAGTTCTCGGACGACCCGTTCCTCGGCAATGCCGTCCGCCACCTGCGGGGGTTGCGGCCGATCCGTGTCGCCACCGTCGCGCAGGCGCTCCTGCGGGCGCTCTGCGGGCAGCTGATCGAATCGAGTCGAGCGCGGGCGCTCGAGCGGGCAATCGTCCGCCGCACGACCCCGGCGGTTCCGGGCACGCGCTTCCATCTGGCCCCGACCTCGGCGGAGCTCGCAGGCGTCGCGCCCGCCCAGTTGCGCGCGCTCGGGCTGCACGCGCGCCGCGGCGCGACCCTCGTGCGGATCTGCGGCGGCCTCGATCTCCAGCGGCTCTGTGGTGTTCCGACCGCGGTCGCCGCGGCACGGCTCGAGCGCGAGCGCGGTCTCGGCCCCTGGTCGGTCGGCGTGATCTGCCTCGAAGGGCTCGGTCGCTGGGAGCGCGGCCTCGTCGCGGACCTCGGGCTCGTGAAGCTGTGCTCCACGCTTCGCGGCCGCAAGGTCGAGCCTGCGGAGACGGCGGAGCTGCTCGAGCCGTACGGGGAATGGGCAGGGCTCGCGAGCGTCTACATGCTCAGCGGCTATGCACGTGGGCTCCTGCCCCTGCCTGCGGGCGCGCGCACGCGGCGTTCGCCCGCTGCGCACTTCGCCGCCTAGCTGAGGCACCGCTTGCGGTGCCGTCCTCAGGACGTGCAGGCTTGCCTGCGCGTCCGTCTGAACTGACCGGTCGGGCCCTCCGAACCGGTCTCCGCCTACACTCGGACCCACCATGGCGGTCGACGAGCGGAAGATCGCGATCCTCGGCGCGGGGCGGATCGGCGAAGCGTTGCTGTCCGGGCTGCTCAGCTCGGGGTGGCGGAAGCCGGAGGAGATCGCGGCGACGAGCAGGCGGCCCGAGCGGGTCGAACAGCTCCGCGAGCGCTTCGGCGTCGCCGCGACGACGTCCAACCCCGAGGCGGTCTCGGGCGCGGCTGTCGTCGTGATCTCGGTCAAGCCGCAGGACCTGGACGAGCTTCTCGGCGAGATCGGCGGGCTCATCGCCGCGGATCAGACCGTGCTCACCATCGCAGCCGCGATCCCCACGGCCACGATCGAGCGGCAGCTCGGAACCGGCGTCCCGGTGGTGCGCGCGATGCCGAACACCCCGTCGACCGTGCACGAGGGCATAGCCGGGCTCGCCCCCGGCGCGCATGCCGAGGAGGAGCATCTCGCACTCGCGGAGGAAGTCCTCTCCCACCTCGGCGCGGTCGTACGCGTGCCGGAGTCGATGATGGACGCGGTCACCGCGGTGTCCGGGTCGGGTCCCGCGTACTTCGCGCTGCTCGCAGAGGCCATGATCGAAGCCGGCATCCTGCTCGGACTTCCGCGCGAGACGTCCACACAGCTCGTCGTGCAGACGATGCTCGGGACGGCGAAGCAGCTCCGCGACGACAAGATGCACCCGGTCGAACTGCGCGAGATGGTGACCTCTCCGGGCGGCACGACGATTGCCGCGATCCACGAGCTCGAGCAGGCAGGCGTGCGCGCTGCGTTCCTGAACGCGATCCAGGCCGCGATGCGCCGGGCGAAGGAGCTCGCCGCCGGCGAGCAATGACGCGCAGCATCGAGCTCGTCGTCGTCGACGACCCTGAGGCGGCCGCTCGGCGAGCGGCGGAGCTCCTCGCGGCGGCGGCGCGCGCCGGCGGCCACATCGCTCTCTCGGGCGGCTCCGGACCGAAGCGCGCGTACGAGCTGGCCGCGGAGCTGGAGCCGGACTGGAGCCGCGCAGAGGTCTGGTGGAGCGACGACCGCTGTGTGCCGCCCAACGACGAGCGCTCGAACTACCGGATGGCGAAGGAGGCGCTGCTGGATCGGCTCGCCGCTCCGCCTGCGGCCGTCCACCGCATTGAGGGCGAGCTCGACCCCGTGGAGGCTGCCGATCGGTACGACCAAGCGCTCCGGGGCGTCCGGCTCGACCTGAACCTGCTCGGCATCGGCCCGGACGGACACACCGCGTCGCTCTTCCCGCATGCGCCGACGCTCGACGAGCGGGAGCGCCTCGCCGTCGCCGCCGAGCCGGGCCTGGAGCCGTTCGTCCCACGCGTCACGCTGACCGTTCCGGCGAACTCGGCCGCCGCGCACGTCGTCTTCCTCGTCACGGGAGCGGCCAAGGCCGACGCAGCGCGGCGCGCCTTCGGCGAACCGCCCGATCCGGGCACCCCGGCGAGCCTCGTCAGGTCGCAATCCGGCCGCACGACTGCGATCCTGGACGCCGAAGCTGCATCAGAGCTTTCCATCTGACAAGATCGGTATATATCGAGCTGAGGGGGTCTGTGGCAGGCACGCAGCGCGAGCAGCAAACGAAGGTGGCGGGTTACCGCCGCGTCGACCCGGGCGGAATCGGCGAGGTGATGACCCTCGA
>DHWI01000099.1:12530-12798 GCA_002413095.1 Thermoleophilia bacterium UBA5186 | reverse complement strand
CGAGGCCTGGCAGCTGACGAACCGGGAGCTCGCCCAGGCGCTCGGCGTCGACCCCGGCCATCTCCACTTCCACGTGCGCATGCTGCTCAAGGCGGGGCTGATCGAGCTCGCGCCCGGAATCGGCAAGGGCCGTGAGAAGCCCTATCGCGCGGTCGCGCGGACCTTTCGCGTCGCACCGGACCTGCTGGCGGCCGGTCACGGGAACGACCTGCAGGCCGCGATGCTCGACGAGGTTCAGCGCTCGTTCGGCTCGTACAGCTCCGACGGC
>DHWI01000099.1:12026-12349 GCA_002413095.1 Thermoleophilia bacterium UBA5186 | reverse complement strand
GCGCGCGCGGCGGAGGACGATTCTGCGGAGAAGATCGTGATCTCCGTCTTCGCGCACCCGCCCGCAAAGCGTTAGTCGGGCAGCAGCGGAGAGTCGAGCTCGGCGGCGATGTCGCGGCGCGCCGCGAGCGCCTGCAGGACGAGGACGGTGTCTGCGAGCGGGATGTCCTCGAGGTACGCCTCCCGTGTCTCGAAGGAACCCAGCACGCTCTCGACTGCTTCAACGTAGCCAAGGGGGTCGTGCGCGGCGATGAACGCAAGCGCGTCGCCGACGTCGTGCGGAAAGCTCGCGTCGAGCCGCAGCCCGTCGGCGAGCACACGCGC